>CAZXCB010000247.1:0-4982 GCA_964639075.1 uncultured Bifidobacteriaceae bacterium
CGGAGGACAAGAAGCACATCGACCTGTCCTCGGAGCCGCTCATCCTCGTGTGCGCCGCGGGCCTCACCGGCTCCAACGCGGACGACGTCGCGAAGGAGCTCGCGATCTACCGCGCGCACAAGGCCGCGGCGATCGCGATCGTCTCCGAGGACGACGACCGTTACGGCGCCGCGCTCGAGGTCATCCCGGTGCCCCGGGTGCATCCCGCCCTCGGGTTCGTCCTGAGCGCGATGGCCGGGCACCTGTTCGGCTACGAGGCCGCGCTCGCGATCGACGCCTCGGCCCGGCCGCTGCGCGCCGCGCGCGCCGCGATCGAGGCCACGCCGGTGGGTGCCGATCTCGGACCGCTCGGTGCCCGGTTGGCGGGCCCGGCGACCCAGTTCTTCGAGGGGCTGCGCACCGGCGGGTACGACGGCTCGTTGGAGGCGGCGACCGCGGTACGGCTGGCGTCGGTGCTGCGCTACGGCGCGGGCATGGTGCCGCTCGACCTGTACGGCACCGAGCACGGAACCCTCGGGACGCCCGCGGTCGTGGCCGCCGACCTCACCGTCGCGTTGACGGACGCGATCGAGCAGCTCACCCGCCCGATCGACGCGATCAAGCACCAGGCCAAGACGGTGACCGTCGGCATCTCCCGCTCCGACGAGACCCTGCTGCGCGTCCCCCTCGTGCGCGCCGTGCTCGACGCGGGCACGCCCCGCGACGGTCTCACGTACAAGATCCTGCGGACGCTCGTCGACCTGGACCCCGCGGTCGTCGCGGTCACCGGGTTCACCCGCTACCGGATCGAGGGCGACCCCGACGCCGACGACGCGACGATCGCGATGCTCGACCGCGGTGGCATCGCGACCGGCATGCGATCGCGGACCGAGTCCGATCCCCGGCTCCGGGGCACGAAGCAGAGCGTCGCGTCCGAGCGCCAGGTGTTCGTGACCCGCGGGCGGGTCGACGACCGGATCGTGGCGATCGTGCCCGAGGTGAAGGGCACCCACACGGTCGGCCTGACCCTGCTGCACCTCGAGCTCGCGGACCGCATCGCGGCCGACGTCGCGCGTGGGGTCCTGGCCGGGTATCGCCACCGCTACACCGCGTTGCGGGGTGCGGTGACCGAGACCGAGCCCGACTTCGACGACGCGCGCCTGGCCACCATTCCCGTCGTCGACCTGCTCACGCTGCCGATCGCCTCCCTCGCCGACCGCTGGCGGCAGTGACCGGCACCGGTGATCCGCTCGCCGCCCCCCGGGTCGGGGTGGTCGGCATCGGCTCGGATCTCGTCGAGGTGTCACGGTTCCGGCTCGCGCTCGAGCGTCGACCGCGCATCGAGGAGCGGCTCTTCTCCGACGCCGAACGCGCGTACGCGGCCCGCTTCCACGAGCCCGTCCCGCACCTCGCGGCCCGGTTCGGGGCGAAGGAGGCGGTCATGAAGGCGCTCGGCGTCGGCCTGTGGCGCTTCGCCATGCGCGACGTCGAGGTGGTGCGCCTCGCCTCCGGCCAGCCGCGGCTCGCGCTCCACGGCAAGGCCGCGTCCCTCGCCGCATCGCGCGGCGTCACCGCGTGGGAGCTCACGCTGACCCACTCGGAGTCCATGGCGATGGCCGTCGCGGTCGCGCTCGCCGAGCCGGGTGGGCCGTGATCCCCGTCCTGACCCCGGCCGAGATGGGGGCGGCCGACGCGCGCACGATCGCGGCCGGCACACCGGCATCGGTGCTCATGCAACGCGCCGGTCGTGCGGTCGCCTGGCGGGCGCGTGCCGTCCTCGGTGGCACGTACGGTCGGCGCGCGGCGATCGTGTGCGGCACCGGCAACAACGGCGGTGACGGCCGCATCGCCGCGGCCGCGCTCGCGGCCTGGGGGGTCCGGACCGAGGTCGTCGAGATCGACCGCGCCGGGTTGGTCGACCCGGCGGCCGCGCGCCGCGCGATCGGTCGCGCGGATCTCGTGGTCGACGCGGTGCTCGGGACCGGGTTCCAGGGCGCGTGGGAAGGTGCGGGCACCGAGCTCGTGACGATGCTCACCGCCGCCGGTGCCGTCGTGCTCGCCGTCGACATCCCGTCCGGGGTCGACGGCCGCACCGGTGAGATCCGGGGCGCGGCGGTGCGCGCCGACCACACGGTGACGTTCGCGGCGCCCAAGACCGGGCTCTGGTTCCTCCCGGGCCGCGCGCACGTCGGCACCCTGACCGTCGCCGACATCGGGATCGATCTCGGACCCGACGCGCATCGGACCGTGGTCACCGAGGCGACCGACGTCGCGCGCTGGATCCCGGCGCGCGACGCTGCCACGCACAAGTGGCGCTCCGGCGTGCTCGTGATCGGTGGCAGCCGGGGCATGACCGGCGCACCGATGCTCGCGGGTCACGCCGCCACGCACGCCGGTGCGGGCATCGTGATCGTGGCCCTGCCGGATTCGGTGACGAGCGGGGTCGGACCGAGTGAGCTCATCGTGCGTGGTCTGCCCGACCGCGGGACGGGTGGGCTCGGCCCGGACAGCGTCGCCGCCGCGGTCGCGGGCGCCGAGCGCTTCGGCGCCGCGGTGCTCGGCCCGGGCGTCGGTCGGGACCCGGCCGTGGCCGCGGTCGTCGGCGATCTCCTACGGTCGGTGCCCGTCCCGGTGGTGCTCGATGCCGACGGCCTCGTCGCGCTCGCCGGCGACCTCGCGGCCGTCAAGGATCGCGGCGCTTCGACGGTCCTGACCCCGCACGACGGCGAGTTCGCGAGCCTCTCCGGATCGGCGCCCGGGCCCGATCGGGTGGCGGCGGCGCGGGACCTCGCGGCGGCGAGCGGTGCCGTCGTCCTGCTGAAGGGTCCGACCACGGTCGTCGCGGCACCGGACGGCCGCGCCGCGCTCAACCCGACGGGCTCCGCGGACCTCGCGACCGCGGGGAGCGGCGACGTCCTCGGCGGCATCATCGCCGCATTCTGCGCAAGAGGGACGAATGCCTTCGAGGCCGCGGCCGCGGCGGCATTCGTGCATGGCCAGGCCGCGGAGCAGGGCGGGCATACTGGGTTCGTCGCGACCGATCTGCCGGCCCTGGCCGGCGCCTCGGTTCGTCAGCTCGTCGGATCCTGATCTCGTCACCGTCCCGCACGACCTGCCCGGAGGCCGGAATGTCCTCGACCACCCCGCTGCGCGCGGTCATGACCACCAAGGTGGTCGTGCTGCACACCGACCAGACCCTGGCCGAGGCCGCTGACGTGCTCGACGAGCACGGGATCGGCGCGGCACCCGTGGTGGACGAGGCCGGTCGTGTGGTCGGGCTGCTGCGTGACGAGGACCTGCTCGCGACCGAGGCCCGACTCCACCTGCCGACGACGATCGCGATCCTCGGCGTCGACTTCACGATGCCCGGCGCGATCCGTCGCTACGACGAGGACCTGCGCAAGGCGCTGGCGTCGACGGTCGGCGAGGTGATGGAGGGCGAGTACCCGAGCCTCGGCCCCGACGCGTCGCTCGAGGACGCCGCGACGTTGATGCACGAGTCCGACGTCACGCACGTGGTGGTCGTCGAGGACGGGATGCCGGTCGGGATCGTCGCGCGCGGAGACGTCGTGCGCTTCCTCGCGCGGAGCACGTGAGCACGTTCCGCCCGACGCGTGTCGAGATCGATCTCGGCGCGATCCGGCACAACGTCGGGGTGCTGCGCGCCCTCGTCGCGCCGGCCGAGGTCCTCGCGGTGGTCAAGGCGGACGGGTACGCGCACGGTGCTGTTCCGGTCGCGCGCGCGGCGGTCGACGCGGGGGCGACCCATCTCGGTGTGGCGCTCGTCGAGGAGGGCGTGGCGTTGCGCGACGCGGGGATCGAGGTGCCGATCCTCGTGCTCTCCGAGCCGGTGCCCGAGGCCGCGCCCGAGGTCGTGGCCCGCGGCCTCACGCCCGTGGTGTACACCGACCGCGGCGTCGAGGCGCTGGCGAAGGCGGTGGCCGAGGCCGGCGCTCCGCCGCTCGGTGTCCACCTGAAGATCGACACCGGGATGCACCGCGTCGGGGTGGCGGGCGCCGATGCAACGGCGTTCGCCGGCCGGGTGGCCGAGCACCCCGAGCTCGTGGTCGCGGGGGTGTGCACGCACTTCGCGGTCGCCGACGAGCCCGGGCGTGAGGACACCGCACGCCAGCTGGCGCGCTTCGCGGCCGCCCGCGCCGAGCTCGCCGCCGCCGGCCTGGACCCGCATCCCGTGCACGCGGCCAACAGCGCGGCGGCGATCGGCTTCCCCGAGTCGCGCTTCGACCTCGTGCGCGTCGGTATCGCCGTCTACGGCATCCCGCCCGCACCGGGCGTCGGTGAGGACCTCGGGCTGGTGCCCGCGTTGTCGTTGCGCAGCCGGGTCGCCCACGTGAAGCGGCTGCGGGCGGGCGAGCGCGTCTCGTACGGCTTGCGCTACGAGCTCCCGGCCGACGCCACCATCGCGACCCTGCCGATCGGCTACGCCGACGGTGTGCCCCGCAACCTCGCGGCGACCGGCGCCGAGGTGCTCGTGCGGGGTCGGCGCTGCCGCATCGCGGGCACGGTGACGATGGACCAGCTGATGGTGGACGTCGGCGACCTCCCGGTGGAGGTCGGCGACGTCGTGACGCTGATCGGCACCGACGGGCCCGAGTCGGTCACCGCCGCCGAATGGGCCGAGCGCCTCGGCACCATCGGCTACGAGATCGTGTGCGGCATCGGCCCGCGGGTGCCCCGTGAGTACGTCGGGGAGACGGGATGACCGCCTGGAAGCGGTTGGGTCTCGCCGCCGGCGCGGTGGGCGCGGTCGCCGGGGCGGCGGTCGCCGCCGAGCGGATCGCGGCCCGACGGCTGCGCGCCGCACCCGAGGCCGACGCGACCGCCCTGCCGCCCGCCGAGTTCGACGCGAGCTGGCGGCTGCCCGCGCACGACGGCGGTGAGCTCTTCGTCGTCGAGGCGGGGTCGGGGCCGGTCATCCTCCTCTCGCACGGCCTGACGCTGTCGGTGCGCACGTGTGGCCGGCAGCTGCGCGATCTCGCCGC
>CAZXCB010000248.1:0-4972 GCA_964639075.1 uncultured Bifidobacteriaceae bacterium
TGGCGGTCGCCGCGACCGGTGCGGACTGGATCGATCCGCTGATCTCGATCCTGATCACCTTGCTCGTGCTCGTCGCCGCGTGGACGCTGCTGCGCGAGGCGACCAGCGTGCTGCTCGAGCAGGCACCCCGCGGGATGGACCGCGGCGCGATCGAGGCAGCGCTCCGCGCGGGACGGGATGTCGAAGCGGTCCATCACGTCCACGTGTGGTCACTCGGTTCCGAGACGCCCGCCCTGTCCGCGCACGTCGTCCTGCAGGACGAGCCGTCGCTGCACGAGGCGCAGCTCGTCGGCAACGAGCTCCGGGCGATGCTCGCCGAGCGCTTCGGAATCGAGCATGCCACCCTCGAGCTCGAGTGCCACGACTGCGCCGACCCCGTGCACGCGACCGGGCCGTCGGATCGGGGAGACTCCACGTCGTGACCACCACCGACGCCCCGGACGCGGGCGGGCCGGGTGCCGGCGACGAGATCCTCGACACCGACGCCCCCGACCGCCGAGGACCGGGGACCGCGTTCTGGATCGTGCTCGCCGTCGCGGCGCTCGTGCTCGGTGGCGCGATCGGCTGGCGCGTCGGCAAGGCGGACGACGGCGCCGAACGACCCGGCCCAGCCAGCGTCGACGTCGGGTTCTTCCAGGACATGGCGACCCACCACCTCCAGGCGCTGACGATGGCCTTCGACTACGTGGAGCACGGCACCGACCCGCGGTTGCGGCAGATCGCGAAGGAGATCGCCAACTACCAGGCGGCCGAGATCGGCGTCATGAACGACCACCTCACCCGGTGGGGTCAGGCGGGCACCGAGCCCGCCACCGCGATGCAGTGGATGGGCATGCCCACCCCGCGCGACGAGATGCTCGGCGTCGCCACCGAGGCCCAGATGGACGAGCTCGCCGCGGCACGCGGCCCGGAGCTCGATGAGCTGTTCACCCGGTTGCTGATCGTGCACCACGCCGGCGGGATCCACATGGCCGACTTCGCGGCCGAGCATGCGACGACCCCGACCGTGCGTCGGTGGGCGGCGGCGATGGCCGACGGCCAGCGCGGCGAGATCGCCGAGCTCAACCGCTGGCGCGTCCAGCACGACCTGAGTGTTGTCGACCCCCAACTCGGCTAGCTGGTCGAGGCTGAGGCACTCCGCCCACGGTGCCGAGCCGGAGTCTCAGGTCGGGGTGGTGCGCGCCGGCATCGTCGAGTCCCGGCGCCTCAGGTTTGGTACGGCCGCTGGCGGGGCTGGGCGGCTTCGCGCTTGGGGACCATGACCTTGCGCCGGAAGTAGCACACCTCTTCGCCGCGCTGGTTGTACCCGAACGTCTCGACGCTCACGACACCGCGGTCGGGCTTGCTCGAGCTCTCCTTCTTCTCGAGCACGCGCGTCTCCGCGTAGATGGTGTCGCCGTGGAACGTCGGGCGCTTGTGCTGCAGCGTCTCGATCTCCAGGTTCGCGATGGCGAGACCCGACACGTCGGGGACCGACATGCCGAGCACGAGCGAGTAGACGAGGTTGCCGACCACGACGTTCTTGCCGAACTGGGTCTGGGTCTCCGCGTACCAGGCGTCCGTGTGGAGCGGATGGTGGTTCATCGTGATCATGCAGAACAGGTGGTCGTCGTACTCGGTGATCGTCTTGCCCGGCCAGTGGCGGTAGACGTCACCGGGCTCGAAGTCCTCGTAGTACCGGCCGAAGGGTCGCTCGTGCACCGTCATGGCGCGAGAGCGTACCGAGTGCTCTGCGCCGCCCGCGAGTCGGATCGTCCGACGCACCGACGCCGACGTTCGACTCCCGTACGCTGGCGCGCGTGACCGACGTCGTACGCCAGACCGTTCCGCTCGGCTCCCAGTGGCCGACGATCGACCCGTTCCTCTTCTGTGCGCACCACGACGACGCGTACCCGCGGGGCGACGACGCGATGGGGCCGTCCGCGTCGCTCGCCGGTCGTAACCTCGGCATGGACTTCGACGGCATCGACGGCTGGAACATGTATCACGGGACCGTCGTGCCGGGGTTCCCGCAGCACCCCCACCGCGGCTTCGAGACGGTCACCATCGTGCGCACCGGGTTCATCGACCACTCGGACTCGCTCGGCGCGACCGCGCGCTTCGGACGGGGGGACGTCCAGTGGCTGACGGCGGGGCGCGGGATCGTGCACTCCGAGATGTTCCCGCTGCTCGCCACGGACGCCGACAACCCGCTCGAGCTGTTCCAGATCTGGCTCAACCTGCCGGCCGCCGACAAGATGACCGAGCCGTACTTCACGATGCTCTGGGACCGCGACGTCCCCCGCGTGACCCACACCGATGCGGACGGCCGGACCACCACCGTCAGGGTCGTGGCCGGCCGGCTCGGCGAGACCGATCCGCCGACCCCGCCTCCGAGCTCGTGGGCGAGCCGGCCGGAGGCCGACGTCGCCATCTGGACGATCGCGATGGAGCCCGGCGCGTCGTGGCGGATGCCGGCGGCGGTCGGACCCGAGACCGTGCGGACGCTGTACTGCTTCGAAGGCGCGACGCTCGACCTCGACGGCACCGCAGTCGGGCCCGACACCGCGGCGCTCCTCGACGCGCACGCGACGATCGAGCTCGTCGCCGGGTCGGAGCCGGTGCAGTGCCTCCTGCTCCAGGGCCGCCCCATCGGCGAGCCGGTGGAGCGTTACGGGCCGTTCGTGATGAACACCCCCGCCGAGCTCGAGCAGGCGTTCGCCGACTATCGCGCGACGGGCTTCGGGGGATGGCCCTGGCCGGCCGACGGGCCGGTCCACCCACGCGGCGAGGGTCGGTTCGCCCGGCACGCCGACGGCCTCGTGGAGACCGCCGACAGCTGACCCGGCGCGCTACCCAACCTGCGTCGGTTGCGCTGCGATAGGGCGCACAAGTGGCGCAGGTTGGGGACGACGTCGAGGGTCAGCCGCTGATCTCGCTCGGCTTGATGTCGCACTTCGAGAAGATGTCGAAGATCTCGGACTGGTTCTTGAACGCGTTCGAGAACGCGTCGTTCGACGAGGACTTGCCGAGGATCGAGTCCGCCATCGCCTGCTTGAACGCGGGGTTGGACAGCAGCGCCTCGAACAGGCACCGCGTCTTGGCCTCGCCCAGCTTGGCGAACGGGCTGCCACCCGCGCTGCTCACCTGCTTCATGACGAGATCGGTGAAGTCGAAGCACTTGCCGTCGGTGAGCACCGAGACCAGGTCCTCGGCCTGCTGCTCCGTGAGCTCCTGGCCGATCGTGTCGAACGGACCGTCGCTGCTCTTGCCGAGGTCGTCCGGCGACACCCCCGCCTCCTCGAGCGTGTCGACGCCGACCGAGTCGACCACGCCCTCGGACACGCACTCGGCCTGTGACCGGCTGAAGATGTCCTTCGTGCTGCCGCTCGAGTTGTCGTAGCTCTTCATCATGGCGTCGACGTACTCCTGCCCCTTGTCCGAGGAGGACGAGGACGAGCTGCCGCACGCGACGAGCACGACCGCGAGCGACAAGCTGGCCAGGAGCATGAGAGACCGGCGCATGGTGAGTTCCCTTCGTGGGCGAAGCATCAAGGCTAGGAATGTCGGGTCGAAAGGACGCGGACCTGAGATCGACCTGTGAGCGCCGGCGGACCGTTAGGGTCCGATCCGGCCGGTCCCGCGTCCGGATCGCATCGGAATGACCACTTCTGTAGCCCCGCGAACCACCCGGACCGGACCACTCCGGACCGCGCTGCTCACCGCGCTCCCCGCGTGGATCGTGGCGCGCGTGCTCGTCGCCGCGGCCTATCTCGCCGCCCGGTACTGGCAGCAGGGCGGCCACGTCGACGACCCGCTCGCGCGGGTGACCGTCCACCAGGGACTCCTCGCGTGGGACGGCGCCTACTACGCCGACCTCGCGCAGCACGGGTACGCGCCGCTCACCCGCGAGGCGCTCCGGTTCTTCCCACTGACCCCACTTGCCGGTCGGGCGCTCGGCTGGGTCGGCACAGGACCCCGGATCGGCGTCGTGATCGTCGCGAACCTCGCCGCGCTCGCCGCCGGTGCGCTGCTCGTGCTCCTCGTACGCCGCGAGGGGATGGACGCCGCGACGGCGACGCGTGCGGCATGGCTGCTCGCGCTCGCACCGTCGGCGTTCGTCCTCGTGCTCGGGTACGCCGAGGGCCTCTTCCTCGCGTTGGCGATCGCGATCCTCCTCGCCGCCCGCACCCGGCGGTGGTGGGTCGTCGTCGTGCTCGGCGCGCTCGCCGGCCTCGATCGCCCGGGTGGCTTCCTCGTGCTGGTGCCGATCGCGGTCGAGGCGGCACGCGGGTTCCGAACCGCACCCGGGCGCGAACGGATCGCGCGCGTCGCCGCGGGCATCGCGCCGGTCGCCGGCGCCGCGCTGTACCTCGCGTGGGTGGCTGACCGATTCGGCGACGCGTTCCTGCCGTACCGCGTGCAGACGCACGCCCATCTCAAGGGCTCGTTCGCGAACCCCGTGACGAGCATCGGCCACGCGCTCGAGGGCCTGTTCGAGGGCCACCTGGGTACGGGTCTGCACGTCCCGTGGATGATCGTCGTCGCCGCACTGGTCGTCGTGTGCTTCCGGCGCCTGCCGGCCAGCTACGGATGGTTCGCCGTCGTCTCGGTGGCGAGCTCGGTGACCTCCGACAACCTCGACAGCTTCGAGCGGTACGCCCTCGGGGCGTTCCCCGTCGTGATCGCCGCGGCGTCGGTGCTGACCGACCGGCGGTGGGCGCGCGCCACGATCGTGCTCTCAGGCCTGGTGATGACCGGCTACGCCACGCTCGCGTTCCTCCACGCCTACGTCCCGTGAGCCTTCACACCCGGTAGCGGTCGAGGAGGCCGCGGGCGATCACGAGACGCTGGATCTCGTTCGTGCCCTCGCCGATGATCATGAGCGGCGCGTCGCGGTAGTAGCGCTCGATCGGGAGCTCGGTCGTGTAGCCGACACCGCCGTGGATGCGCAGCGACTCGGTCGCGAGCTCGAACGCGGTCTCGCTCGCGA
>CAZXCB010000249.1:0-4938 GCA_964639075.1 uncultured Bifidobacteriaceae bacterium
GAGGAACGTCACGCCACGGAACGTCCCGTCTGGCAGCTCAACCGACGCTTCGACGCGCGCCCGGTCGAACCGCTCGTGGATCACCGCGTTGAGCTTCGGGTTCAAGGCCTCGATGCGCGCGATCGCGTCGTCGACCAGCTCGACGGGCGAGGCGTCGCCTCGGCGGACGAGCTCGGCCTGCGCGGTCGCGTCGAGCCATGGGTCGGTCATGCCCCATCTCCTCGGTCGGTCGGTCCGGCGGTCTCCGCTGCAGTCTGACGCGCGATCACGCGTGCGTGAACACGAACAGGCGGTGGCGGCAGATTCGGGTCCGGGGTCGGTTCGGATCCGGCAGGGCGCGCAATCCTTCGACCACGGGCGCCACGATGCGCGCGTACCGCTCGTCGTCGAGGTCGATGAGCACTCCCCATTGCCGACGCTCCATCCGCTCGACGAGATCGTTCGGCGACTCCTGCCACGTACCCGGATCGGTGCGCACGTCCTCCACGAGCGCGAGCCCGGATGCGCGCGCCAACGGCTCCAGACGCTCACGCACGTCGATCCGGCCACGGACGGCCTCGTGGAGATCCACCATCACCGGCTCGATGTCGTCCGGTTCGAACTCACCACGTGAGGAGACGACGACGAGCCGCCCGCCGGGTCGCAACACGCGGGCCACCTCGCGCAACGTGCCGGCCGGGTCACCGACGAGATGGAGCACCCAGCACGCGAGCACCGTGCCCGCCGCGGCATCGCGCACCGGGAGCCGCGCGACGTCGGCGACGGCCACGCGCGCGCCGAGACGATCCCGCGCGGTCGCGAGCATCGCGGGCGAGAGGTCGACCCCGACGACCTCACGTCCGGTGCGGTCGCGCAGCGGCTTCGCGATCGCACCGGTGCCGATCCCGATCTCGAAGACGGGCCCGGGGCAGCAGTGGGGCTCGATCGCGACCGCGAAGCGGATGCCGCGCTCGAGGCCGCCCCGGGTCGCGTCGTAGATCTTCGCCACCGCTTCGAAGCTGATCGACTCCCCCGTCGCCATGCCTGCCATCATGGCCCGGTGCCCGTCCACCACGTCGCCGAAGCGGGCTTCGACCGTGAGGCCGAGGCCTACGACCGCGCTCGCCCCGGCTACCCGCCGGCGTCAGTCGCCTGGCTGGCCGAGCACCTCCGGATCGGCCCGCGATCGACGGTGCTCGACCTCGCCGCAGGGACCGGCAAGCTCACCCGCCTGCTCCTGCCCCTGGGCGCCACGGTCGTGGCGGCCGAGCCGGTGGCGGGCATGCGCGGGGTGCTGCGCGCACTCAGCCCCGATGTGCCGCTGATCGCCGCGACAGCCGAGACGTTGCCGCTGCGCCCGGAGGTCGTGGATTCGATCACCGTCGCGCAGGCGTTCCACTGGTTCGACGCGCTGCCGGCGCTGGCCGAGGCGGCGCGTGTCCTCCGTCCCGGCGGTCGCCTCGGTCTGGTGTGGAACGCGCGCGACCGGTCACTGCCCCACGTCGACGCCCTGTGGTCGATCATGGACCGGGTGGAGAAGCACGCACCCTGGCGGGACCACGAGGACTGGCGGGACTCCGCCTTCACCGACTCACCACACTTCGGTCCCCTGCACGCGGCGACGTTCCACCACGACCAGCTCCTCGCCGTCGACGACGTCGTCGACCGCTTCCGCTCCGTCAGCCACGTCGCGGCCTTGCCCGACACCGAGCAGGCCGCCGTGCTCGACGAGGTCCGCGAGGTCCTCGCGACGCATCCGGACACCGCGGGCCGCGATCACGTTCCCATCCCCTACCGCGTCGACGCCTACTGGTGCGAGCGCGTATGAGCGGTGTGAGCGCGCGCGATCGGATCGCGCTCGCGGCCGGGAACGCGGCGGGATGGCTCTCGCACGCGACCCGCCGGGGCGCGGGCACGCAGGTGAGCGGGCGCGTCATGCTCGCGCTCGCACCGGACCTGCTCGAGGACGTCGTCGGCGACCGCCGGGTCGCGATCGTCTCGGCCACGAACGGCAAGACCACGACCACCCGCCTGCTCAGCGACGCGCTCCGCGCGTGTGGCACCGACGTCGTCACGAACCACACGGGCGCGAACATGCCCGCCGGGGTCGCGGCCGCGCTCGGGCGGGATCGCGACGCGAACGTCGCGGTCCTCGAGGTGGACGAGCGCTGGGTGCCCAAGGTCGTCGACCCGCTGCACGCGGAGTTGCTCGTCCTCGGCAACCTCACCAGGGACCAGCTCGACCGGTTCGGTGAGGTGCGCAGCATCGCCGAGCGCTGGAGGGCGGTGTGCGACTCGCACCCGGACCTGGCCATCGTCGCCAACGCGTCGGATCCCCACGTCGTGTGGTCGGTCGGTGACGCGGCGTTCGTGACCTGGGTAGCGCTCGGCGCGCCGTGGCGCTCGGACGCCGCGACCTGCCCGAGCTGCGCGGCGCTGCTCACCTGGACCGAGGACGCGTTCCACTGCGACGCCTGCGGGTTCGCCCAACCCGACGCGCCGTACCGCCTCACCGGCGACACGCTCGTCACTCCCGACGGTCCGATCGCGCTCGCGCTCGCGCTCCCGGGCGATTGGAACCGCATGAACGCCGCGCTCGCCCTCACCGCGGCGATCACCCACTTCGGTGTCGACCCGACGCGCGCCCTCGACGGCCTGCGCGCCGTCGAGGTCGTCTCCGGCCGCTTCTCCGCGTGCCGCCTGCCCGACGGCCGAACGGCGCGGGTCCTGCTCGCGAAGAATCCGGCCGGCTGGACCGAGGTGCTGCGCTGGCTGGCGCCGCACGACACGAGCGTGGTGCTCGCGGTCAACGCGCACGTGGCCGACGGCCGCGATCCCTCGTGGCTGTGGGACGTGCCCTACGAGCTGTTGCGCGGCAAGCCCGTCGCCGCGAGCGGCGAGCGGGCGCTCGACGTCGCGGTGCGGCTCGACTACGGGGGCGTCGAGCACCGGGTCGTGCCCGACCCGCTGGCCGCGGCGTCTGCGCTGCCCGGCGAGGTGCACGTCGTCGCCTCCTACACCCAGTTCACGCACCTGACCCGGAGCACCTGGTGAGCGGGGAACCCACGTGAGCGAGTCGGTGGTCAGGGTCGGACTCGTCTATCCCGAGCTCCTCGGCACCTACGGCGACCGCGGGAACGCGATCGTGCTCGTGGAACGGTGCCGTCGCCGCGGCATCGCGGCCGAGCTGGTGGAGGTGGACGCCGGCGCGCCGATCCCCGCGAGCCTCGACGTGTACCTCTTCGGCGGCGGCGAGGACGACGCGCAGGTGATGGCCGCGGCCGGCATGCGGGCGTCGGCGGCCTCGCTCGCCACTGCACGCTCGGACGGCGCCGTCCTGTTCGCGGTCTGCGCGGGCTACCAGCTGCTCGGCGGGAGCTACACCGCGAACGACGGCGAGGTGCTGGACGGGCTCGGCCTCGTCGACCTCCACACCCGCCCCGGCGACGGCCGCCTCATCGGCGAGTGCGTGGTCGAGCCTGCGCCGGCCTCCGGGCTGCCGCCGCTCACCGGCTTCGAGAACCACGGCGGCCGCACGACGCTCGGACCCGGCGTCGCGCCGCTCGGCCGGGTCACCGTCGGGCACGGCAACGGGACCGGCGGCGTCGACGGCGTGCTCGGCGACCGCATCCTCGGCACGTACCTCCACGGGCCGGTGCTCCCCCGGAACCCCGCGCTCGCCGACCACCTGCTCGGCTGGGTGGTGGGCGCCGACGCGCTCACGCCGCTCGACGACCGCCTGGTCCAGCGCCTGCGCACGGAGCGTCTCGCCGAGGCCCGCCTCACGGGTTTCGCCGCCCGCCGCCGCGACTGGCGGCTCAACCGCGGCTGAGCCTCATTCGCCCGCGAGCTCCCGGATGCGGTCGATGTGCTCGCCGGCGTGGTTCACGTCGGTGCCCTGCGCGGTGAGCAGCTCCACCCGGGTCGCCTCCGCCTCGGCCGCCGCGTTCGCGTCGGCGTGGGCGATCACCGCGTCGATGCCCTCTTCCATGATCAGCTCCGCCGTCGCCACCAGCGCGTCGACCATCTCGGCCTCGGGCACGACCCGCACGACGTGACCCTTCACGAACAGGTGGCCCCTGCCGCGCCCGGCCGCGATCCCGAGGTCCGCTTCGCGTGCCTCGCCCGGCCCGTTCACGACACACCCCATCACCGCGACCTGCAACGGGATGTCGCGTTGTTCGAGGGCAGCCATCGCGTCGCCCGCGACCTTGATGACGTCGACCTCGGCCCGACCGCAGCTCGGGCACGCGATCAGATCGAGCCCGCGCCGCTCGCGCAGCCCCAGCGCCTCGAGCAACGTCCGGCCGGCGCGCGCCTCCTCGACCGGGTCCGCCGTGAGCGAGTAGCGGATCGTGTCGCCGATGCCTTCCGCGAGCAACGTGCCGATGCCGGCCGTCGACTTGACCAGCCCGGCCGGCGGCGGGCCCGCCTCGGTCACGCCGAGGTGCAACGGATGGTCGACAGCCTCCGAGAGCATCCGATAGGCGTCGATCATCAGCGCGACGTTGCTCGCCTTCACGGAGATCTTCACGTCGTCGAATCCGACCTCGCCGAAGTACGCGAGCTCCCGCTGCGCCGACGCGACGAGCGCCTCCGGGGTGATGCCGCCGTGGGCGGCCGCGATGTCGGGGTCGAGGCTGCCGGCGTTCACGCCGATGCGGATCGGCAACCCGCGGTCCTTCGCCTCCTGGGCGACAGCCTTGATCTGCTCGGGCTTGCGGATGTTGCCCGGGTTCAGGCGCAGACCGTGCACGCCCGCTTCCATCGCCGCGAGGGCCAACCGATACTGGAAGTGGATGTCGGCGATGATCGGCACCGGGGAGCGGGGCACGATGTGGGCCAGCCCCTCGGCGGCCTCCTCCTCGTTGCACGTGCAGCGCACGATGTCGCACCCCGCGGCCGCGAGCGCGTAGATCTGGGCGAGCGTGCCCTCGACGTCGGCCGTCTTGGTGGTCG
>CAZXCB010000250.1:0-4926 GCA_964639075.1 uncultured Bifidobacteriaceae bacterium
TGGATGCGCAGCGACTCGGTCGCGAGCGGGAAAGCGGTCTCGCTCGCGAACAGCATCGCCAATCCCGCCACGACGTCGGCCCGCGCGCCGGACTGCTTGAGGTTCGCCGCGTGCTCGGTGAGCAGCCTGGCGGCCTGCAGCTTCGTGCCCATGTCGGCAAGCTTCTGCTGGATCGCCTGGTGCTCCGCGATCGGCTTGCCGAAGGTGACGCGCTGCTGCGCGTAGTGGATGGCGTGCTCGAACGCGGCCCGCGCCACCCCCACGGCCCGCGCCGCGATGTTGATGCGGCCGACCTCGAGCGCGGAGAGGATGTCGCCGAGCCCGTGCCCCAGGCGCTCGTCACCACCGAGGACGCAGTCGGCGCCGACGCGGTGGTCGGCGTAGGACATCTCCACGGTCTCGATGCCCTTGTAGCCGAGCTTGCCGATGTTCCTGGACACGGTGATGCCCTCGAACGTCGGACCCGGCTCCTTCTCGACGATGAAGCAGCTGATCCCTTCGTCGGTGCGCACCGCGAGCGCGACGATCCCGGCGCGTTCACCGTTGGTGACCCACGTCTTGGTGCCGGAGATCACGTACTCCTCGCCGTCGCGGTGCGCGCGGCACGAGATGTTGCGCGTGTCGCTGCCGGCGTCGGGCTCGGACAGCGAGAGACAGCCCCGCGGGGCACCCTGCGCGAGGCCTGGGAGCCAGCGCGCCTGCTGCTCCGGTGTGCCCGCCCGCAGGATCAGGCTCGCCGCGATCGTGTGCGTGTTGATGATGCCCGACAGCGACATCCACCCGGCGGCGAGCTCCTCGATGACCGCGATGTACGCGAGCAGGTCGACTCCGAGCCCGCCGTGCTCCTCGGGGATGGTGATCCCGAAGAGACCCATCTCCTGCATCTGGCGCACGAGGTCGGCCGGGTAGGCGTCGTCGTGCTCGAGGTCCCCCGCGACGGGAAGGACCTCGCGCTCCACCCAACGCCGCACGGTCGCGCGCAGCTCGTCCCGGATCTCCACGTCGGTCATCATCCCCGCTCTCGCGCCTTCGGCGCGGGCCGCTCGGGCCCCGCTCCACTGGTTCGGCGGCTGCGAGCACCGAGGTGGCCCGCTCCGCTCATGGCGCAGGAGCGTAGGTGGGTCTCAGGTCACCTTGCGGTAGCGCCGGATCGCGAGCGGCGCGAAGACGGCGACCATCGCCGCGATCCACAACAGCGCCTTGATGACCTCGGACGCGGTCGCGCCGCCGAGCACACACGCCCGCACGGCTTCGATCACGACCGAGACCGGTTGGTTGCGGGAGAACGGTTGGAGCCAGCCCGGCATCGTCGCGACGGGAACGAACGCGGCCGACGCGAACACCAGGACGGCGACGATCGGGAAGAACGCGGCCTGGGCCGTCTCGGCGTTCGGCGCCATCAGTCCGAGCAGCGCGGACAGCCACGAGAGCGCGTAGGAGAACAGCAGGACGAGGACGAGGCCCATGATCAGGGCGAAGAGGGTCGTGTGGTACTGGAATCCGACGAGGAACCCGACGCCCGTCATGAGTGACACCACGAAGACGTTGCGGACGAGATCCGCGGTCGTCCGACCGATGAGCACCGCGGATCGCGCCATCGGCAGCGATCGGAACCGCTCGATGAGTCCGGCCTGCAGGTCCTCGGCGAGACCGACGCCGGTGTTGAGAGCACCGAAGGTGACCGACTGGATCCACACGCCGGCCATGAGGAAGTCCACGTAGGGCACGCCGGGGACCCTGATCGCCCCGCCGAACACGTACACGAACATCAGCACGAAGATGATCGGCTGGATGGTGGAGAACACCAGCAGCTCGGGGTTGCGCCGGAGATGCACGAGGTTGCGCCACGTCATGGTCCGGGCGTCGCTCGCGACCTGAGCCAGCGACAGGTGCGATTCACGCGCCAGCGTCTTGGCGTCCACCGGGGTGGTCGTCGCGGTCATCGGGCGACCTCCGGCTCGTGCGGGGTGGCGGACGCGCCCGTTCCGTCGACCGCGGTGCGCCCGGTGAGCTCGAGGAACACGTCGTCGAGCGTCGGCTCACGTACCGCCAGCGTCTCGACCTGCACGGCCGCGCCGTCGAGCGCGCGCACCGCGGCCAGGACGTCGCGCGCGCCGTCGGGCAACTGGACCGCGATGCCCTCGGCGGAGTCGGCAACCGCCGCGATGCCGACCGTCGCGAGCACGGACCGCGCCCGTGCCTCGTCGCCCGGGCGGACGGTGACCTCGATGTGGGTCGCGCCGATGCGGGCCTTCAGCTCGGCGGCGGTGCCCTCCGCGATCACGCGTCCGTGGTCGATGACGACGATGCTGTCCGCGAGGCGATCGGCCTCCTCGAGGTACTGCGTCGTCAGCAGCAGCGTGGTGCCGTCGGCGACGAGCTCGCCGATGACCGCCCACAGGTCGAGCCGGGAGGCCGGGTCGAGCCCGGTCGTCGGCTCGTCGAGAAACAGCACCCGCGGCCGGTGGACCAGCGCCGCCGCGAGATCCAGGCGCCGACGCATCCCGCCGGAGTAGGTCTTGAGCATGCGGTCTCCCGCGTCGGCGAGGCCGAAGCGCGCGAGGAGCTCGTCGGCCCGCTCCTCGGCCGCGCGCCGGGCCATGTGGCTGAGACCACCGACCAGCCGGAGGTTCTCGCGACCGGTCAGGACCTCGTCGACGGCCGCGTACTGGCCCGCGAGCCCGATCCGGAGCCGCACCGACTGCGGGTGCTCGGCGACGTCGATCCCGAGGACGGCGGCCCGCCCCGAGTCGGGCGTGATGATCGACGTGAGGATGCGCACGGCGGTCGTCTTGCCGGCGCCGTTCGGACCGAGCAGGCCGAGCACGGTCCCGGGCTCGACACCGAAGGACACGTCGTCCAGCGCGACGACGTCGCCGAAGCGCTTGACGAGACCCTCGACCTCCACGGCTGGCATGGGTTCCATGATCGCGCAACTCATTGAAGGATTCAAGTTTCTTTTCCTTCAATGATTGATGCCACCAATCAGATGGGGTACCGTGCTCCCATGGTGCGCAAGTCCGAGCTGGCCGCGGAGACCTGGGACGTGTTCCACTCGCTGATGGGCACGTTCCGGGACTCGTTCCTCGGCATCGCGCGCGAGCTCGACCTCGGCCCCGGGGAGCTCAAGGCGCTGGAGGCGCTCGATCCCGACCACGCCCAACCCATGGGGGCACTCGCCCAGACGCTGCGTTGCGACGCGTCCAACGTCACGTGGCTCGCGGACCGGCTCGAGGCTCGCGGCTTCGTCGAGCGGCGCGCCGCCGCGTCGGACCGGCGGGTGAAGACCCTCGCGCTCACGCCCGCGGGACGGGCGGCACGCGCCCGGGTCGAGGAGCACCTCCACACCCCCCCGGCAGCGCTGCTCGCACTGTCGACCACCGAGCTGCGCACCCTGCGCGACCTGCTCGAGCGCTGCGGCGGGGAACACCGCCGCGTCCAGGCGGGTTGAGTCGGCCACATGCAGATGCACCAGACCATGATGGGCTTCCGGCGCGATCCCGACGCCGTGCGGGGCAAGAAGGTGGAACGCGCGCTGATCCGCCGGGTCCTCGGCCTGACCCGTCCGTACCGGGGCGCGCTCATCGGGTTCCTCGTCACGGTCGTCCTGCTCGCCGTGATCGGCGTCGTCCCGGCCTTCCTCTTCCGGGCACTGCTCGACGACGCCGTCGGGGCCAAGGACGAGACCCTTGTCCTCGTGCTCGCGCTGGCCGCGGTGGGTGTCGCACTGGCGAACGCCGCGGTCGGGCTCGTGCAGCGGTGGTACTCGGCGCGCGTCGGCGAGGGTCTCATCTACGACATGCGTGTCGCCCTGTTCGACCACGTGCAGCGGCTGCCGATCTCCTTCTTCACCCGCGTCCAGACCGGCGCGCTCATGAGCCGGCTCAACGGTGACGTCGTCGGCGCGCAACAGGCGGTGACGAACACGATCGGCACCGTCGTCCAGAACGTGATCACGCTGGCGATCACCCTGACCGTGATGTTCGGTCTCGAGTGGCGCCTGACGCTGTTGACGCTCGTCGTGCTGCCCCTGTTCATCATTCCCGCTCGCCGGATCGGCCGGAAGCTCCAGGTGATCACCCGCGACGGCTTCATCGTGAACGCGTCGATGAGCAACACGATCGCGGAGCGGTTCAACGTCGCCGGCGCCCTCGTCGTGAAGCTGTTCGGCCGTCAGGACCGCGAACGCGACGAGTTCGCGGTCCGGGCGGCGCAGGTGCGCGACATCGGCGTCGCGTCCGCCATGTACTCGCGCGTGTTGTTCGTCGCGCTCGGCTTCGTCGCCGCCGTCGGCACCGCGATCGTGTACTACATCGGTGGCCGCATGGTGATCGACAGCGTCATCACCATCGGGACGCTCGGCGCCCTCACCCTGCTCGTCGCCCAGATCTACCAGCCACTCACCCAGCTCACCAACGCCCGGGTCGACGTGCTGACGGCGCTCGTCAGCTTCGAGCGGGTGTTCGAGGTGCTCGACTTCCCACCGCTGGTCGCGGAGAAGCCCGGGGCGTACGACCTCGTCGACCCGCGCGGACGGATCGAGATCGACCACGTGTGGTTCCGGCACCCGGCGCCCGCCGAAGCCTCGCTCGCGTCGCTCGAGGAAGGGCTACCCGACCTCGAGACCGAGCCGAGCGACTGGATCCTGCGCGACGTGTCCCTGACGGTCGAGCCCGGTGAGGTCGTGGCCCTCGTGGGCCCGTCCGGCGCGGGCAAGACGACGACGGCGATGCTCGTGCCGCGGATCGCCGACGTCGAGCGGGGCAGCGTACGCATCGACGGCCACGACGTGCGCGAGCTCACCCTCGCGTCGCTCGGCGACGCGGTCGGGTTCGTGATGCAGGACCCCCACCTCTTTCACGACACGATCCGGGAGAACCTCCGGTACGCCAAGCCGGACGCGACCGACGCCGAGGTCGAGGACGC
>CAZXCB010000251.1:0-4812 GCA_964639075.1 uncultured Bifidobacteriaceae bacterium
TCCACCCGCGCGGTCGCTTCGGGGAGGTCGACGAAGAACAGCTCGACGAAGAGGCCCTTGCGGGTTAGCTCTTCAGGGAGGCGCGTCACGTCGTTCGCGGTCGCGACGACGAAGACCGGTGCGTCACGGTCCTGGAGCCATCGCAGGAACGTGCCGAGCACTCGCGTCGAGACCCCTCCGTCTTCGGATCCCGACGCGAAGCCCTTCTCGATCTCGTCGATCCACAGCACCGCGGGCGCCATCGCCTCGACCGTCGCGAGTGCGGTGTCGAAGCGCTGCTCCGACTCGCCCACGTACTTGGAGTAGATGCGCGCGGGGTCGAGCAGCACGAGCGGCACCGCCCACTCGCCGGCGATCGCCCGCGCGACCGCCGACTTGCCGCACCCCGGCACCCCGGCGAGCAGCAGACCGCGCGGCGGATCGTCGGCGCGGTCGAGACCGGCGCGGACGCGCTGGTCGATCCAGGCCTTCAGGTGCACGAGCCCGCCGAGGCCCGCGAGGCGGACGGTCGCGTCGGTCACGACCTCGAGCACACCGTCGGTGTTGAGCAGCTCGGCCTTGTCGGCGAGCGCGGCCGCCACGTCGTCCTCGGTGAGGCGACCGTCGGCGAGCGCGAGCGCCATGAGCTCCCGCTCCGCCTCCACGAGCGTGAGGCCCGTCAACGAGCGCCCGAGCTGGAGCCGGTCTCCGTCGTCGAGCTCCGACGCGAGTCCCCGCTGGGCGACCCGCAGCTCGACGCGTTCGACGAGACGCATGAGCTCGGGCAGCGTCGGTGGCGGGAGCCGGAACGGATGCGCGAGCCCGTCGAGCTCGAGCGGCAGCGCGAGGTGGGGAGCGACGAGCACCACGGTGCGCCCCGCCGGCGATCGCTGCGTGAGCTCCTTGAGCTCCCGGACGCAGGTGGGATCGGTCAGGATCGGCGCCGGGTCGCAGAGGACCGCGGTCCAGCTGCCGCCGAGTGCCGCCAGGTTGTCGACCACCTGGTCGGCCTGGTCGGTGCCGTAGACCGGCGGCGCGCCGTCGCGGCACAGGCCGCTCGCCGCGGACCAGGTCCAGACCGGGCCCCCGGTCGCGGCGCGCACGAGCTCGAGCAGGCGCGCCTCCTCGCGCGTCTCGACCGAGACGAGGGTCGTCCCGGAGGCACACAGCAGGCGGAGCTCGGCGACGGGGTCCACGGGAGGGTTCTCGGCGGGCGCCGCCGGGTCCCTGACCCCTTTCCCCCGAGGACCCGCTACTCCGAGCTCAGGAAGACGTTCTTGACCTCGGTGTAGTGGGCCATCGCGTGCATGCCGAGCTCGCGGCCGAGGCCCGAGCGCTTGTACCCGCCGAACGGGGCCTCGGTGCGCACGGACCGGTTCGTGTTCACCGACAGGACGCCGGTGCGGATCGCCTTCGCCACCCGGATCGCGCGGCCGAGGTCGCGCGTCCACAGCGATCCGGACAGCCCGTAGGGGGTGTCGTTGGCGATGCGGACCGCGTCGGCCTCGTCGTGGAACGGGATGATCGACGCGACCGGACCGAAGATCTCCTCCTGCGCGACCCGCATCGAGTTGTCGACACCGGCGAGCACCGCCGGCGTGAGGAAGTAGCCGGGGTCGTCCGGGACCACGCCGCCGGTCACGCGCTCGGCGCCCGCGTCGACGCCGATCTCGATGTAGCCGAGGCTCGTCCGGCGTTGCGCGTCCGAGATCATCGGGCCCATCCCCGTGGTCTCGGCGAGGGGCGGGCCGACCGTGATCGCCTCGGTCGTGCGGGTGAAGGCGGCGACGAAGTCGTCGTAGATCGACGCCTCCACGACGACGCGGCTGCGCGCGCAGCAGTCCTGGCCCGCGTTGCCGAAGACGGCCATCGGCGTGTCGGCCGCGGCCCGTTCCCAGTCGGCGTCCGCGAACACGACGCACGCCGATTTGCCGCCGAGCTCGAGCGACACCCGCGTGATGTTCTCCGAGCTCGCGCGCAGGATGGCCGCGCCGGTGGCGGTCTCGCCCGTGAAGCCGATCTTGTCGACGCGGGGGTCCGACACGAGCGCGTCGCCGACCACCGAGCCGGGCCCGGGGATCACCGAGACGCAGCCGTCGGGGACACCGGCCTCGACGAGGATCTCGCCGAGGCGCAGCGCGGAGAGGGGCGTGAGCGACGCGGGCTTGATGATCACCGAGTTGCCGCATGCGAGCGCGGGAGCCGTCTTCCAGGTGGTGATGAGCAACGGGAAGTTCCACGGGACGATCAGCCCGCAGACGCCGACCGGCTCGCGCAGCACGAGGTCGATCCCGGAGTCCTGGACCGGGACGACCTCGCCGCAGAGCTTGTTCGCCGCGCCGGCGTAGTACTCGAAGACGTCGGCCGCCGCGTTCACCTCCCACCGCGCGTCGCCGATGGGCTTCCCCGCGTTCCGCGCCTCGAGCGTCGCGAGCTCCTCGAGCTGGTCGCGCAGCAGGTCGGCGACGCGCAAGAGGACCTTCCCCCGTGCCGTCGCGCTCTGGTCCGCCCACACGCCGGAGTCGAAGGCCGCCCGTGCTGCCGCGACCGCCCGGTCGACGTCGGCCGCCGTGGCGGACGCGACCGTCGCGAGCGGCCCGCCGGTGCCGGGCTCGTGCACGGTCAGCGTCCCGCCGTCCGCGGCCGGGCGGGTGCGTCCCGCGATGAGGAGATCCATGGCCGCACGGTACCCGGGTCCGCCGGCGGATCGGGATGCCTGCCCACTGGTGCCGGCGGCGCGTGTGCAAGGGTGCTGCGTGCCGCGATCGTCCTCCCGCGCCCGCCTCGCCGTCGCGGCGTTGGTGGCGGCGCTCGTCTCGTCCGCGTGTCTGAGCGAGGCCCCCCGGGCGCGCCGCGCGCGGCTGCCGCGCGCGAGCACGACCACCACCACCGTGGTGTCGCCCCGGTCCGGCACCGGGTTCACGCCGGCACCGCTCGAGTGGGAACCCTGCTCCGAGGGCGAGTGCGCGACCCTGCGGGTGCCGCTCGACTACTCCAAGCCGGCCGGCCGCACGATCGGGCTGCGGGTCGCCCGGTCCGAGCGCGCGAGCCGGGACCGGCTCGGAGCGCTGCTCGCGAACCCGGGGGGTCCGGGCGCGTCGGGGCTCGACATCCTCGGCTACCTCGCCGCGCAGCTGCCTTCCGAGATCACGGACCGGTTCGATCTCGTGGCGTGGGATCCGCGTGGCGCCGGCGCGAGCGCGCCGGTCGACTGCGGCCCGGATCTCGATGCCCGGTTCGCGGTCGACAGCTCTCCCGACGACCCGGCCGAGCTCGCCGCGCTCGAAGCTGCGGCGAAGCACTTCGTCGACGAGTGCGTGCGGCGGTCCGGCGACCGGCTCCGGCACATCTCGACGGCCGACACCGTGCGGGATCTCGACGTGCTGCGCGCAGCGCTCGGCGAGGAGCAGCTCACGTACGTGGGGTACTCCTACGGCACGCTCATCGGCGCGCGCTACGCGGAAGCGTTCCCCACGCGCGTGCGTGCGCTCGTGCTCGACGGCGCGATCGACCCGACGCGCCCGGTCGAGGACGTCGCGATCCAGCAGGCTCAGGGCTTCGACGCCTCGCTCGGCCGGTTCTTCGAGTGGTGCGCGGCGAGGCGGTCGTGCGAGTTCCACGGTGGTCGCGACGCCCGGGACGACTACCACCGCCTCGTCGCCCGGATCGACGCGAACCCGATGGCGGCAGGCTCCCGCACGTTCGGTCCCACCCAGCTGGATGTCGCGGTGGCCGCACTCCTGTATTCGGGCACCGAGGGGTTCACCCAGCTCGCCGGCGGCCTGTACGAGCTCGAGCACGGCGACGCGGGCGCGTTGCTCGCCATCTTCGACTTCTACGTCGGCCGGCAGGGTGGCGCGTACGACGCCGAGTGGCCGGCCTTCATCGCGATCAGCTGCGCCGACGGCCCGAACCTCACGCTCGCCCAGACCGAGGCGCTGCAGCGGCGCGCCGATCTGGCGGCTCCCGAGTTCGGGGCCGGGAACATCGGGCTCGGGTTCGAGTGCGCGTCGTGGCCCTACGCACCCCGGTGGAGCGCGCCGACGCCGGTGTACGCGCCGACCGCCACGCCGATCATGGTGGTCGGTACCCGCGGGGACCCGGCGACGCCCTTCGCGTGGGCCGAGGCGCTCGCGGCCCAGCTCGGCAACGCGCGGCTCGTGGCCGTCGACGACTCGACGCACACCGCGACCCTCAACGGCAACGCGTGCCTGGACCGCATCCTGGCGCGCTACCTCGTCGACCTGGTCCCGCCGGTCGCCGGCGCGGCCTGCTGATGGGGTTCCGCCGGGTCCTGCCGATAATCTGACGACCCGTCAGATCTCGACGCCCAGGAGGGGACCGTGACCGTCGTCGCTGAACCGGACGCAGCCGGGCAGCCGGCTACGGGGACCGAGATCCCCATGATCGTCAGCGTCGACGATCACGTCGTCGAGCCTGCGCACCTGTGGCGGACGTGGCTGCCGGAGCGGTTCCGCGCCGCCGGCCCGCGCGTCGAGCGGCGGGGGATCGGGTCGATGCGCCACGTCGGTGGCGGCACCTACGAGCAGACCTTCGACCCCGAGGGCCCGCCGGCCGACTGCTGGGTCTACGAGGACCTCGTCTACATCAACAAGCGCCACGTCGCGGCGGTCGGCTTCGACCGTGACGAGATGACGATGTCGCCCATCACCTACGACGAGATGCGCCCGGGTTGCTACGACCCGAAGGCGCGCGTCGCCGACATGGAGATGAACCACGTCGAGGCGTCGCTGTCGTTTCCCACGTTCCCGCGCTTCTGCGGCCAGACGTTCCTCGAGGGCAAGGACCGCGAGCTCGCCGAGGCGTGCGTCC
>CAZXCB010000252.1:0-4762 GCA_964639075.1 uncultured Bifidobacteriaceae bacterium
CGACTGCCGGCCGGAATGGCTGGTGCAGTTCGCCCAGATGGGCCGGGCGTACGCGCGGTTGCGCCTCGGCCTCGACGAGCCCACGGTCGGGCTGCTGTCCAACGGTGAGGAGCCGGGCAAGGGCGACGAGCTCCGCAAGCAGACGTTCGCGCTGCTCGACGGCGAGCCGTGGTTCGTCGGCAACGTCGAGGGCCGTGATCTCATGTCCGGTCACCCGGACGTGATCGTCACCGACGGCTTCACGGGCAACGTCGCGATCAAGACGGTCGAGGGCTCGCTCAAGGCCGCGGCCGGCCTCGTGTTCACCGTGCTGGGCTCCACCCCGGAGGCCAAGGAGGCCGCGGACGTCGTCGCGCCGATGCTGCTCCAGGGCGTGACCGACTACCTCGACCCCGACACGATCGGCGGCGCCGCGCTCCTCGGCGTCGACGGCGTGTGCGTGATCTCACACGGCTCGTCGAGCGCTCGCGCCATCGTCAACGCGGTGCGGCTCGCCTGCGACTGCGTCGCCGGCGGGTTCGTCGACCGCATGCAGGCCGCCATCGTCACCCCCGACGATGCCGTCCGACGTCCGCCCCCGGATGCCCCGGATCGACGTCCGCCCCCGGATGCCCCGGATCGACGTCCGCCCCCGGATGCCCCGGATCGACAGGAGGCCCATGCCGGCTGAAACCCATTCCTCGCACGAGCCCGTCACCGCGGCCGAGGTCTTCGCGATGGTGCGTGGCCACCTGGCGGAGATCCTCGAGATCGACGACGACACCATCACGATGGACTCCACGTTCGCCGACGACCTCAATGCAGACTCGCTCGCGCTCATCGAGCTCGTCGAGGGACTCGAGGAGGACCTCGGCGAGCGCACGGTCGGCTTCACCGTCGACGACGAGGATCTCGGTGACTTGAAGTCCGTACGCGACGCGGTCGACTACGTCGTCTCCCGGTTGGGGGTCTCCGCGGCCTGAGGGCCGAGGACGGGCGCATGGATGCCGACGCGCGGGCTCGCATGGAGTCCCATCTCGGGTGGGAGTTCACCGACGAGACCGTCCTGCACCAGGCGCTCGCGCACCGCTCGTGGTGCGCGGAGCACCCCGACGACCCGTCGAACGAGCGGCTCGAGTTCCTCGGTGACGCCGTGCTCGGCGTCGTCGTCACCGACCACATCTTCAAGCACTACCCGCAGCACCAGGAGGGCGAGCTCGCCAAGGTGCGCGCGTCGGTGGTGAACGCGGAGGTCCTCGCGGACGTCGCGGCCGCGATCGAGATCGGTCCGTGCCTGCTGCTCGGCAAGGGTGAGGACAGCTCGGGTGGCCGGTCCAAGCCGTCGATCCTGGCCGACGCGATGGAAGCCGTGATCGCGGCGGTCTACCTCGACGGTGGGATGGACGCGGCATGGTCGGTGGTGATGGGCCTGTTCGAGGAACGCATCACCGAGGCGGCCACCGGACCGGGCGGCGACGACTACAAGACCCGCCTGCAGGAGCTCGCCGCGCAGCGCTTCGACCGCCTGCCGCGCTATCAGGTGCGCGACGAGGGCCCGGACCACGCGAAGCGGTTCTTCGCCACCGTCGTGCTCGACGGCGAGCCGTACGGCAAGGGCGAGGGCGGCTCGAAGAAGCAGGCCGAGCAGGCCGCGGCCCGTGCCGCGTGGGAGACGCTGTCGTCGGGCGGGACACCGGCGCGGACGGGGGAGAAGCAGGATGCCGGAGCTTCCTGAGGTCGAGGTCATCCGACGCGACCTCGAGAAGGAGGTCGTCGGCCGGAAGGTGAAGGCCGTCGACGTCACGGGCATGCGCACGATCCGTCGCTACAAGCAGCGCAAGCAGTTCACGGGCGCGCTGATCGGCAAGAAGATCACCGGCGTGGAGCGACGCGGCAAGTACCTGCTGCTCAAGCTCGACGGCGGCGACGTCCTCGTGGTCCACCTCGGGATGTCCGGCCAGCTGCGGCGCGCGAGCGGCACCCGCGAGGCGCTCGCCAAGCACACGCACGTGGTGATCACCTTCACCCAGGGCGGCCAGCTGCGCTTCATCGACCCGCGGACCTTCGGCGAGATGTTCGTGACCGGACTCGACGGCATCGAGGACGAGGTCGACGAGCTCAAGCACCTCGGCATGGACCCGCTCGAGACCGCGATGAGCTGGGACCGCTTCGGCGAGCTCGTCGCGCAGCGCCACGCCAAGCTCAAGGTGGCGTTGATGGATCAGACCTTCATCGCCGGGATCGGCAACATCTACTCCGACGAGATCCTGCACCACGCGGGGCTGCGCTGGGACCGCATGAGCGACGAGCTGCGGCCCGAGGAGGTGCGCCGCCTGTACCGGGCGGTGTTCGAGGTGCTCCAGGACGGCGTCAAGTACCGCGGCTCCTCGCTCGCCGACGAGCAGTACGTCGACCTGAACGGCCGCAAGGGCGGCTACCAGGAGCACCACCAGGTGTACGCCCGCGACGGACAGTCCTGCCTGCGCTGCCGCCGGTCGATCGTCCGCGAGAAGTTCAGCGGCCGGTCGACCTTCTACTGCCCCTACTGCCAGGTGTGAGGTCGGTGCACCACAGCCGCGCCCGGCGCGCGGCACGTCGTCGACCGCACGGCGATGCGCGCGCTCCGGGGAGGGGAGCCGCAGCCGCATATCCGCGGGCCGTCCCCGAGGCGTGGGTACGCTCCGATGTCGGCCAAGGAGGAGCTGCGGAGTGTTCCTGAAGTCGCTGACCCTGCGCGGGTTCAAGTCGTTCGCGGACAAGACCGTGCTCGAGTTCGAGCCGGGCGTGATGGTGGTCGTGGGCCCGAACGGTTCGGGCAAGTCGAACCTCGTCGACGCGGTCGCGTGGGTGCTCGGCGCGCAGGGCCCACGCACCCTGCGCGGCGGCAAGATGGACGACGTCATCTTCGCCGGCACCGCCGACCGCCCCGCGCTCGGCCGGGCCGAGGTGTCGCTCACGATCGACAACACCGCCGGGCTCCTGCCGATCGAGTTCAGCGAGGTGACGATCACCCGCACGCTGTTCCGCAACGGTGACTCCGAGTACGCGATCAACGGGACGCCGTGCCGGCTCCTCGACATCCAGGAGCTGCTCTCCGACAGCGGTATCGGGCGTCAGCAACACGTCATCGTCGGCCAGGGCCAGCTCGACAGTGTCCTCAACTCGCGCCCCGAGGACCGCCGCGCGGTCATCGAGGAGGCGGCCGGCATCCTGAAGTACCGCAAACGCCGCGAGAAGGCCGAGCGTCGGCTCGAGGCCACCGAAGGCAACCTCGTGCGGTTGAACGACCTCCTGCGCGAGGTCCGACGCGGGCTCGGGCCGCTCCAGAAGCAGGCCGACGCGGCCCGCCGCCACGACGGCGTCGTCGACGAGCTGCGAGCGATCCGGCTGCACCTCGCGGGCCGCGAGCTCGCCGGGCTGCAGCTCAAGACCGCGCGCCTGCGTGAGCACGCCGGTGAGCTCCAGCGCGCGGAGGCCGGCATCCAGGCGCGTCTGCGCGAGCTCGACGCGTCGGTGCTCGATGCGGAGCGCGCGCTCACCGACGTCGGCCACGGTGACGTCGGCGACTCCCTCGCGCGCGTCGAGGCGATGCGCGAGCGGGCGCGGGGTCTCGACGCGTTGGTGGTCGAGCGGCGCCGCGGTCTCGAGCGGGAGCTTGCCGCCGCGGCCGACGAAGGCGTGGTCGAGACGCTCGTCGCCGATGCCGGATCGGTGCGCGCCGAGCTCGACGCGCTGGAACCGGGCTCCGGGGCGTTGGCCGAGCGTGGGATCGAGGTGGAGCAGGCCGAGCGTGCGCTCGCCGACGAGCGCGCGGCCTTCGCCGCGGCCGGCGATGGCGACGAACCGGTCGCCCAGGCGGAGGCGGTGCGGCGCGAGCTCGCCGCCCGCCGGGAGGGGCTGGCGCGCATCGAGGCCGAGCTCGCCCGCTTCGACGCCCGTGCCCACGGCCTCGAGCAGCGTAGGGAGCAGCTGGCGTTCGACCTCGACGCGATCACCACGACGCTGCGTACGGCCGAGTCGTCGGTCCCGAGCGCGACCGCGGCAGCCCAGGCCGCGGTCGCCGCGCGCGAGACCGCCGAGGCGGACCTGGCCGGTGCGGAGACGCGGTTCCGCGAGACGGAGGCCGACGCGAGCCGGTGGCAGGCACGCGCGGACGCGCTCGCCCAGGCACTCGACGCCGCGAACGACGCGGACGCCCAGGCCGTGCTCGACGGCATGGTCGGTGTCGCGGGCGCGCTGGTGAACCATCTCGTGATCGAGCCCGGTGCGGAGCGGGCCGTCGCCGCCGCGCTCGGCGACGCCATGGGCGCATTGATCGTGTCCGGCCGCGACGAAGCGCGCGGCGCGGTGGAGCGCCTCGCCGCGGGCGACGCCGGCGCCTGGCTGCTCGTGCTCGACGCCACCGACACCGCGGTCACGACCGGCGCCACCATCGCTCCCACGGGGACGCGGCCGCTGGCGTCGTGCGTGCATGCCAGTCTCCCGGGACTCGAGGCGACGCTCGCCCGCACGCTCGGTGGGGTCGTCGTCGCCGACGGCGACTGGCGCACGGCGATGGACGTCGCGATCGCGAACCCCGACCTCACCGTGATGACCCGCGCCGGTGATCGTTTCGGCGGTGGTCGGCCGTGGCGGTTCGGCGCCGAACAGTCGGCAGGGGTCACGCGGGCCGCGCTCGACGAGGCCGTCGCCGCCGCCGAGCGCGCGGTCGAGCACCGCGACGAGGCCCGGATCGCGGTCGACCGGGCCCGGGCCGCGGTCGCCGAACGTCGAGAGGTCGAGC
>CAZXCB010000253.1:0-4751 GCA_964639075.1 uncultured Bifidobacteriaceae bacterium
GCGCGCTGACGATCGAGAAAGGCGTGCGCCGACTCACGTCCGACACCGCCGACTTCGGCGGCTACCGCGACCGCGGCACCCTGTGCGCCGGCGCGTTCGCCGACGTCAACGTGATCGACCTCGACGCGCTGTGGCTGCCGCTCCCCGAGATCGTCGCCGACTTCCCCGGGGGCGCGCCCCGATTCGTCCAACGCGCACGTGGCATCGACCACACGATCGTCAACGGCGAACCGTTCCTCGCCGCCGGTGAGCACACCGGCGCCCTCGCCGGACGGCTCCTGCGCGCCACCGACTGAGCTCCTGACGACCCCCGCCGGTCAGGCGACCCGATCGACCCCGGCAGGATCTGCCGCGACCACGACCGCGGGCCCGGGTCGGGCGAGCAGGAAACCCTGCACCGCGTCGCACCCGAGCGCCCGGAGCATGTCGAGCTGTGCGGGTGTCTCGACGCCCTCCGCGATGACGCGGATCCCGAGCTCGGTGCCCATCCGCACCAGGGTCCGGACCAGGGCCTCGTCGGACTCCGACACGCCGAGGTCCTGGATGAACATCCGGTCGATCTTGATCCAGTCGACCGCGAGGCGCTTCAGGTAGGCGAGGCTCGAGTAGCCGGTGCCGAAGTCGTCGATCGCGAGCTGGAACCCGGCGCCACCGAGTCGGCGGAGGTTCGCGTCGACCGTCGGGTCCGGCTCGAGCAGGGCCGACTCGGTGAGCTCGAGGACCAGGCGGTTCGGCGTGACGCCCGCGTTCCGGACGATCTCGAGCGCCCGCTCGGCGAACCCGGGTTCCTGGAGCTGGCGGGACGAGAGGTTGACCGACATCAGCAGGTCGTCGGCACCTTCGGTCGCGGCCAGCCGCTGCGCCGCGGTCGCGAGCACCCATTCGCCGATCGCGACGATCTCGCCGGACGCCTCGGCCAGCGGGATGAAGTCGTCCGGCGGGATCCGCCGACCGTCGCGCGTCCACCGTGCGAGCGCCTCGACGCCACGCTGGATGCCGTCGCGCGAGGAGTAGATCGGCTGGTATTCGACCGAGAGCTCGCCCCGAGCGAGCGCCTGACGGATCGCGTTCCGCTCGGCGAGCACGTCGTGGGCGCGCGCGTGCATATCGGCGTCGAAGACGCAGAGTCCACCCTTGGCGCGCCCCTTCGCCGAGTACATGGCGAGGTCCGCGTCCCGCAGCGCCGCGTCGACGTCGTCCAGGTAGCGCTCGGCACGCGGGGCCACACCGATGCTCGCGCCGACCACCACCTCGAGGCCTGCGAGCGAGTACGGCGCGCTCAGGTCGGCCGAGACGCGTTCAGCCGCGTCGATGGCGTCCTCCACCCCGGTGAGATCCTCGAGCACGACGACGAACTCGTCGCCACCGAGCCGCGCCACGCACTCCTCGGCGCGCACGGCGTTACGCAGCCGCTGCGCGACCTCCACGATCAGCCGGTCGCCCTCGTCGTGACCGAGGCTGTCGTTGACGAGCTTGAAGTCGTCCAGGTCGATGAACACCACGGCACACGATCGGTGGGACCGCGCCGCGCGCAGCGTCGCGAGCGCGAGTCGGTCCCGCAGAGCAGTTCGGTTCGCGAGACCGGTGAGCGCGTCGTGGGTCGCGCGGAACGCGAGCGTCTCGGCCGCGCGCCGGTTGCGCGACGCCGCGAGGTGGAAGCGGACGAAGGCCAGCACCACGATGATGACGCCGGACCACGGGACGATCCGGCCGGCGGCGTCGGTCTCGCCGGTCGCGAGCAGCATGAGCACGAACGGGACCGTGCACGCCAGCGCGGTGGTCGCGACGCGGGCGCGGCGCATGCCGGCCTCGACGGCTTCGGGGTCGGCCCGCACGAAGCGCATCGCGGGGTGCGCGGCCGCGGCCGCCAGGCACGCGTACGACATCAGCCAACCGAGGTTGAGCACCGTCGCGGTGAGGTTGCCATCGGGCATCGCGAGCATCGCGTAGAGGGAGTCACACGCGAACATGAGGAGGAAGCCCGCCAGGAGGAGCAACCAGGGCGGCGACCGGCGCAGGTCGCCGTGGCCGAGTCGCCACACCGCCACGATCACGAGCAGGTCGAGGGGCGGGTACATGAGGGTCGGGACCCAGTCCCAGACGCTCAGGCCGGCTCCCGCGAGGTCCGGCCGGACGAACAGGACCCAGAGCGCGAGCCACGCGGCGAGTGCGAACACGGCCGCCTCGAGCAGCACGAAGGCCTCGCGCCGCACGGCGCGCCCGCCGAGCAGGAGCAACGCCGCGAACACGTACAGCGGGTAGCTGGAGAGATACGCGATGGCGGAGGCGATCGTCGCCCACCCGGACACCGCCGGGACGTGAGCGGAGACGTCCCAGAGCACGTCGCCGATCGCCGAGCAGAGGATCCCGAGCCCGACGAGCAACCAGGGAGCCGGACGGCGGGGCCGGTACACGCGCACCGAGACCACCACGACCGCCGCGAGCGCGAAGCCGGTGGCGTCGAGCACCACCATCGAGACGGTCCGCCCCGCGGTCGCGGACCCGAACAGCCCCGCCAGCAGTGCGCCGCCCAGCACCGCGCCGACGGGCCACGGATGCCATCGCTGCACGCTCGGACCTCCTCGGCGCCCGCGGGGGCCTCGGTGGCCCGGTGCTGACGTTGTCGGCCGCCGGCCTCCGGCCGGGAAGCGGCGAGATTATCTGCGGTTCAGCACCCTCCGGCGCATCCCCCGGGGACCGCGTCCCCCGACGGTCTCACAGGACGCGCGTGGCGAGGAACCAGAGTGCGAACGCCAGCAGCATCACCGCGAACGCCCGGCGGGCCACCGAGGCCGGCAGGTGCAGCGACCACCGGGCACCGACCAGCGAGGCGGGGATCAACCCCGCCGCGAACGCGACGGCGACCGGCCAGTCGATGTGGCCGAGATGACTGTGCATCAGCACCGTCGGCACCGTGAGGGCGCCGACCGCGACCATGCTCGTCCCTGCCGCCTCGGTCGCGAGGAGCCCGAACCCGACGATGAACAGCGGGACGAGCAGGAAGCCTCCGCCGTTCGCGAGCAGGCCGGTGAGGAGCCCGACGCCGAAGGACGCGCCGAGCACGAGCGACGTCCGCGCTCGACGCTGCACGCACCGGTCGGCCATCGCACGCGGGTCGGGCATCAACAGGCGGACCGCCACCACGACGAGCATCAGCCCGGAGAGGAGCAGCAGGAGGTCACCGCCGACCAGGGCCGACGCCAGCGCGCCCACGATCGTGCCGGGCAGACCGCCCGCGACCGCGAGCCCGGCGAGGCGGCGATCGAGTCGGCCGGCCCGCAGGTACCGGCGCGCACCGACGACCGACGCGGGCACCATCGCCGGCAGCGGCGAGGCCACCGCCAGCACCGGCGGTACCCCCAGGAGCGCGAGCAGCGGGGTGGCGAACGCCGAGCCGCCGGCGCCGAAGAGCCCGAAGACCACTCCGACCACGAGTCCGGCGGCGGCGATCTCGGCGAGGAACACGCCACCCATCGAACGGCATGGCGACCCAGATGTCCAAGACATCTTCTCGACCGCTACCATAGGTGACACCTATGGATCTCCGCCGGCTCGAGTACCTCGTGGCCGTGGTCGACCACGGTGGGTTCTCGGCCGCGGCCCGAGCGCTCCACGTGGCCCAGCCATCGGTGTCGCTCGCGGTGAAGGAGCTCGAGCGCGAGCTCGGCGCCACCCTGCTCGTGCGGCTGCGGGGCGGCGCGGTGCCGACCCCTGCCGGCGAGGCACTGCTCGGTCCTGCCCGCCGGGCGTTGCGCGACGTGGAGACCGCGGAGGCAGCCGTCCGGGCCGTGACGGGCCTGGTCGCGGGGCGCCTCGACGTCGCCGCGCTCCCCACCCTCGCGGCCGATCCGGTCGCCGACCTCGTCGGGCGCTTCCGCCGCGCCCACCCCGGCGTCACCGTGCGGCTCGGCGCACCCACCGACCTCGAGGCACTCGCAGGAGACGTGCGCACCGGGACGGCCGAGCTCGGCATCACGGAGGCCGGCGCCGCGAACCGCGGGCTGACCGAGATCCCCATGCACGACCAGGAGCTCCTCGCCGTGTCGCCACCGGGCGGCACGACGCGCGCGGTGCGCATCCGCGAGCTCGCCGGCGTCCCGCTCGTGCTGACCCCTCCGGGCTCGTCGCTGCGCGACGTCGTGGGCGGCGCGCTGCGAGACGCAGACGTCGTCGCGACCGTGGCCGTGGAGACCGAGCAGCGCGATGCGCTCATCCCGCTGGTGCTCGCCGGGGCCGGCACCACGTTCCTGCCCGCGCAGCTCGCTCGTGCGGCGGCCCGGTTGGGGGCGACGGTGCGACCCACGGTGCCACGGCTCCGGCGCTCGATCGTGCTCGTGCACCGGCCGGACTCGGTGGGACCCGCGGCGCAGCGCTTCATCGCCCTCGCAGGGTGAGCCGATCTCGGGTTTGGTGCGCGGTGGTCAGGGGTCGCAGGCCGCGTGGCTGCCGAGGACCGCCATCGCGAGCGCCTCGGGATCCTGACCGAGCGATGGCGCGTCCGGGGCCTGGACGCACACGTTGCCACCGGGGCCGGACCCGTCTGGGTCGTACTGCGTCGCGAACGAGCGGGAGAGATGCGGTCGTGGAACCGCCAGCGTGCCGCACGCGGCCTCGTCGGCGCGCACGTGGCAGGCCAGGAAGGCGCGGGTGGAGCGGTCCGTCACCGCGAGGCCCCATGTGGTCGACGCGATGTAGGGCTGGTCGATCTGATCGGTGTGCACGCCTCCCTCGATGATCACGACACCGACGGC
>CAZXCB010000254.1:0-4692 GCA_964639075.1 uncultured Bifidobacteriaceae bacterium
GCGGTACTGGGTGCCGACGTCGTTGCCCTGGCGCATGCCCTGGGTCGGGTCGTGGCCCTCCCAGAAGACGCGCAGCAGCTCGTCGTAGGACACGACCCTCGGGTCGAACACGACGAGCACGGCCTCGGTGTGACCGGTCCGGCCGCTGCACACCTCCTCGTACGTGGGGTTCGGCGTGAAGCCCGCGGCGTAGCCGACGGCGGTCGTGTACACGCCGTCCACCTGCCAGAACGTGCGCTCGGCACCCCAGAAGCAGCCGAGGGCGAACATCGCCGTCTCGAGCCCCTCGGGGTACGGGCCGCGCAGCTCGTGCCCATTGACGAAGTGCGCGAGCGGGACCGGCATCTCCTGGTCGCGCCCGGGCAACGCGCGCTCGGGCTCGACCAGCTGCTCCTTGTCGGAGTGGAGGAATCGGAAGACCATCTCGGGTTCCTTTCGTTGCCCCATTGTCGTCCGACCGGCGCGTTCGTTACCGGCACCGATCCCCGGCGGCCCGCTACGGTCCGCCGCCATGACGCATCGAGTGATCCAGTGGTCGACCGGCAACGTCGGCGCCCACACCCTGAAGTCCATCGTGCTGCATCCCGAGCTCGAGCTCGCCGGACTGTGGGTGCATTCGCCCGCCAAGGTCGGCAAGGACGCGGCGGAGCTGTGCGGCCTCGACACGCCGACGGGCGTGCTGGCCACGAACGACGCCGACGCCCTGCTCGCGTCCGACGCCGACGTCGTCTGCTACACCGCGACCGGCGATCTGCGCCCGCAGGAGGCCGTCGACGACATGTGCCGGTTCCTGCGTGCGGGCAAGCATGTCGTCGCGACGTCGGTCGTCACGCTGCTCTACCCACCGGTGGCACCGAGCGGGTGGGTGCGCCAGTTGGAGGATGCGTGCCGCGAGGGCGGTGTCGCGTGCTTCACGTCGGGCATCGACCCCGGCTTCGCGAACGACCTGCTGCCGCTCGTGGTGAGCGGGTTCTGCGAGCGGATCGACTCGATCCGTGTCGTCGAGAACCTGGACTACTCCACGTACATGCAGCCGGAGGTGCTCTTCGACACGATGGGCTTCGGGAGACCGCTCGACCACACGCCGCTGCTGCTCGTACCGGGTGCCATCGGGTTCGCGTGGGGCGGCGCGATCCACATGATCGCCGCGGGCCTCGGCGAGGAGGTCGAGGAGATCCGGGAGGTCGTCGAACGCTTCCCCGCGCCCCACGACTTCGACACCGCGGTCGGTCCGATCGCGGCGGGCACCATGGCCGCGCTCCGCTTCGAGGTCCAGGGCTGGATCCGCGGCCGGCCCGCGATCGTCGTCGAGCACGTGACCCGGATGCACCCGCACATGGCGCCGGCGTGGCCGCAGCCGCCGGGCCACGGCGGCTACCAGGTCACCGTCGCCGGCTCGCCGTCGTACACCGTCTCGCTCGAGATGATGGGCGAGGACGGCGACCACAACACCGGAGGCCTCGTCGCGACCGGGATGCGGATCCTCAACGCGATCCCGGCCGTGTGCGCGTCCCCTCCGGGAGTGCTGTCGACGCTCGACCTCCCTCTGGTCACCGGGCGCGCTCTGCTGTCCTGATCACGCTCAGTTGAGCGACGGGTCGTCCGGCGCGAGTGCGAGCAGCGCGCGGGGACCGCGCTGGCGGCGCAGCACGTCGCGCCACAACTCCTCGGGGTGGGCCGTCGTGACGTCGTCGAACGCGGCGTCGACGACGATCCAGTCGCCACGACCGATCTCCGCGTCCAGCTGCGCGGGGCCCCACCCCGCGTAGCCGATGAACACGCGCACCGAGTCGTGGTCCTCGGCGGTGCCCTCGAGGTCGACGGCCCCGAGCCGCCCGAGCACGGGGTCGGCGGCGGCCCGACCTCCACAGCCGAGTCCGATGGCGGCGTCGGGTTGCACCGGACCGCCCACGTAGAGGCACCCGGGCGGCGACGCCACGTGCGCCCAGTCCGGGAGCGCCTCGCCGATCGCGATGTCGGTGGGTCGGTTCAGCACGAGTCCGACCGCGCCGTCGGCATCGTGGGTCAGCACCAGCACGACCGTGCGTCGGAAGTTCGGGTCGTCGAGATCGGGCGAAGCCACGAGCAGGCGACCACGGGTGGAGACGGACACGCCCCCATCGTCGCGCCTGCGAATGGCTCGGGCCGACCGGCCGATCGTAGGTTCGGCGCCCGTGACCGAACCCGGCGCCGCCACCTATCCCCCGGAGCGGCACGTCCTGCGCGACCTGGGGCTCACGACCGAGCTCGGGCCCGGGCTCCTGGCCCGGGGCGAGATCGCGATCGGCCCGGAGCTGCGCACTGTGAGCGGCGTCACCCACGCCGGTGCCCTCGCCACCCTGGTCGACGCGCTCGGCGGCGGCCTCGCCGCGACCGCGGCCCAGCCCGACTGGATCGCGACCGCCGACCTCACGCTCCACGCCCTCCCGCGGCGCGACGTGACGCGGGTCGACGCGGTCGGGCACGTGCTGCGACACGGCCGCACCACCGTGGTCGTCGACGTCGAGCTGACCGCCGGCGGTACCGAGCTCGGTCTCGCCACGATGACGTTCGCGCTCCTGCCCCGCCGTGACGGCAACCCGGTGATCGACGGCACCGACACGGTCGCGAGGATGACCATGGCGCTTCCGGGCTCGGGGTTCCGCGAGGCCCTCGAGCCGGCCGCGGGCCTCGTGACGACCGATGCCGACGCCGGCTGCCTGCACCTCCCGATCTCCGACTACGTGCGGAACAGCCTCGGCGCGGTGCAGGGCGGCATGATGGCCATGACCGCGGCCGCGGCCGCCGAGCGCGCGCTCGGCACCGCCGCCGGCGCGCCGCTCGCCACCGTCGACCTCCACGTCACCTACCTGACGCTCGCCAAGGTCGGTCCCGTACGCTCCGACACCACCGTCCTGGCCGCGACGCCCGAGTACGGCACCGCGCACGTCGAGCTCGTCGACGAAGGGGCTGCGGACACGACGTGCACGATCGTGCGAGCCCGGGCGGTGCACGTCACGTGAGCATGTTCGACGACCCGGACGCCGGCCGCGCGGTGGCGCGGTTCTTCGGGCTCACCATGCGCGAGACGGGCGGCACCGATCCCGCGGTGGTGGTCGTCACCGGCGTCGCACCGGCCGCCGACCACATCCGGTCTCCGGACGGCCGCCTCGCGATGGGCGCGTTGCTCGCAATGGCCGACAGCGTCGCCGGGCTCTGCGGCGGGCTCGCCGCGCTGCCGGGATGGGTGGTCTCGACCAACCTGATGCTGCGCGCCGTGCGCCTCGACGTCGTGGGACCGATCGACCTCGTGGCCGGGGTCCGGCGCGCCGGCCGCAACGCCGTGGTGACGAGCATCTCCGTCACCGACGCCGGCGCTGGTGGCCGGCCCGTCGCCGACGGCACCCTCACCTCGGCGATCCTCGTCCCCGAGGGTGGGCCGCCCACGCACACGCGCCCGCTCGTCATCGCCGCGCCCGCCGTCGACCCCGCCGCGATGCCACCACTCGACGAGTTCCTCGGCGCGCGGCCGGCCGGCCCCGACGCTCTGGCCCTGGACATCACCGAACCACTCCGCAACCCCTGGGGAATCCTCCACGGTGGCGTCACAGCCGGCCTCGTCGACCTCGCGTGCCGGCATGCGACCGGCGGCACCGCGACGACCGACGTCGTGGTGCACTTCCTCAGCCCCGGTCGCGTCGGACCGGTGGTCGCCACGGTGGCGCGCCACGGGACGCGTGCCGACGGCCACCTCGTGCGCACCGAGATCCGCGACGTCGGCGCCGACGCCCGGCTCATGGCCGTGGCGATCGCCACCGTGCGCACCTAACCGGCGACGTCGACCTCGGCCGCCAGCTGTTGCGCCAGCGCGAGGTGCGCGACCGCGGACGCGGCGGCGACCACACCGAGAAGGCGCCCGCGCCAGCCGAGCCGGCGCGACGTGAGGTTCACGACTGCGTCGATACCGTCGGCGAACGCGATCATCGAGATCCAGTTCGCACTCCCGCGCCGCTCACCGGTCGCGATCGCCGCGCCGGCGCCGAGCACCGCCTCGCGTGCGCCCATCATCCGACCGATCGCCTGCGCACCCGGGTCGCGGACACCCTCGCCGTAGATCGGGCCGAACGCGACCTTGGGCGACGCCATCATCACGATGCCCATACCCACGCGGGTCCGGGAGATGTAGAGGGCAGTTCGGCGGAGGTCCATGCGTCCGATCCTCCCACGCCGGGCTCAGGTGGCGGGAGTCGACGGCTGGCGCACCCCGAGTCCGGCGGCCTCGTAGACCGCGTCGATCACTCGCATGTTCGCCACCGCGTCGGTCGGCGACGTGAGCACCGGTCCACCGTCGCGCACCGCATGGAGGAACGCCTCGAGCTGGTACGAGTACGTCGGCCGCCTGGCACCGTCGACCCGGATGCGCTCCTTGCGACCGCCGCGCCGCACGGTGAGCCGGTACCCGAACTGGGGGCCGGTCGGATTGAACACGCGTAGCTCACCCTCGCTGCCCACGGCCCGGATCCCGATCTTGAGCAGCGTCGACGACCACAGCGCGCACGTGACGGTGCCGGTCACGCCGTTCGGGTACGCGAGCTCGGCGCGCATCCACCGATCGACCCCGGGACGGGCGAGCCTGGCCTCGGCCGAGCGCACCTCGGGTTCTCCCGCCGCGACCGTGCGATTCATGTGGATCGCGTAGCAGCCGGTGTCCAT
>CAZXCB010000255.1:0-4668 GCA_964639075.1 uncultured Bifidobacteriaceae bacterium
CGACCTCCGCGGCGCGCGCCGGAGCGATCGCTGCGGTCGTCGTGGTGGTGCTCGTCGCCGCGGCCGCGGCCGCGAACCAGGCCGCGGCCTCCGGCGACAGCGCCGCGGCGGTGGGCACGCCTCCGGCGGCCGGACCGCTCCCGGGCGCGGTGCCACCGGGCACCGTCGGGGTCGAGCCGCCACCGACGGGAGGCGCGGGCGCGGCAGTGGTGGTGGTCGTCGCGGGCGGGAGGCCCGACCACGCGGGGGCGGCGCCGGTCCCCCACCGCCAGCCCTCGACGTCGCCGTCGTGCACCTGGGTGGAGCCGGCGCCCGCACGCGAGTACGTGAAGGTCGTCGTGCCCGCGGGCGCGCGGAAGTAGGCCCAGTAGCTCGGGTTGCCGTCGGCCCCGCCGAGGCAGTTCGGCCCGGCGTCACGACCGACCCCGAAGAGCTTGCACACGGCACCGCCCTGGCCGGCGAACGAGTACACCACCGGATTCGCGCCGGCGAGCTCGAGGGCCTGCAGACCCGTGATCGACGCGGACGAGAACTCGACCACCGTGCGCGTGACGCCGGCACCGGTGTCGACGACGACCAGCGCCCGATGCGATCCTGCCGCCTCGGCCGGCACCAGCGGCGCGAGCGCGCCGAGGGTGAGCACCGTGGCCACGAGAGCCGCTCTGCGACACAGCATGGGAACCTCCGTCGGTCCCGTTCCACGAGGACCGCTGATCGACCGCCCTGGGCGGGAACGGATGCACCGGCGGACCGGTGGAACCTGGTGGAGTTCCTGGCTCGCAGCCCGGGGGCTGCTCACAGTTGCGGGTCAGCGCCGGTCTCGCACCGGCTTCCTCCCTCCGCCGTCCGGTCGGCCCGGGCGACGGAACGCACCCATTGGGCGCGACCACCTTCGAGCGGGCACCCTAGGGGAATGCATCGGCCCGCGGCAACGCCGCGCCCCTGGCACTCCGTCGCCTGGCTGGGCTGGGCCGTCGCCGCGGCCGCGTGCGTGCAACTCGCCCCGAGCCCGGTCTACGTCGCGTTGGTCATCGCCGTCTGCTGGCTCATCGTGGAGGCGCACGCGCCCGACGGTCCCTACCGCCGCACCTTCCCCACCCTGCTGCTGCTCGGCGTCGCGTACTCCGCGATCCGCGTCGCGCTCGCGGCGCTCACCACGCACAACGGCATCAACGTCTTCGTCACCCTGCCGCACGCGACCGTCCCCGACGTGCTCGGAGGGTTCACGATCGGCGGCACGATCGAGTCCGACGTCGTGCTCCAGGCCCTCGGTGCCGCGTTCACCGTGGTCGGGATGATGGCCGTGTTCGGCGCGGCGAACACGGTGTGGTCGCACTACGAGCTCGTGCAGTCGACCCCGCGCGCGTTCCACGAGCTCGGCGTCGTCGTGACCGTCGGTCTCGCGTTCGTCCCCGCGACCATCGAGTCGTTCAGAGCCGTCCGCCAGGCGGACCTGGCGCGAACGGGCGGCCACCCGGTCCGCCGCGGACGCGTGCTGCGCTCGACCCTGCCGGTGCTCGAACGGGGGATGGAGCGCGCGGTCGCGCTCTCGGAGTCGATGGACGCGCGCGGCTTCGGCATCCGGGGCGCGGCGCGCACCGAGGTCGAGGCCGGATGGTGCGCCGTCGTCGGCCTGCTCGCGCTCGCGGGCGCGTTCGTCGCGCTCGTCGGCCGTCGCCCGGGACTCGCGGCCGTCGGCGGCGCCGTCGGGGTGACCGCGCTCGTGCTCGGCGTCTGGCGGGCATCGGCCGGCACCCGCCGCCGCCACTACCGCCGCCGCGAGCTCACCCGGGCCGACTGGCTGATGATGGTGGCCGCCGCCCTCGCTCCCGTCGCCCTGGCCGGGCTCTCGGCCGTGGGCAACGACACGCTGGCGTGGTACGCGAGCCCGGTCACCTGGCCGCGCTTCGACCCGGTCGTGGCGCTCGCGTTGCTGCCGCTGCTCGCACCACTGCTCCGCCGGCCGACGCTGCCCCGCCCGTCACCCGCGCGCCGGTCCATCGCGGCGGTGAGCGCACCATGACCGGCACCTTGCGCTACGACGACGTGTCGTTCGGCTTCCCCGACGGTCCCGACGCGCTCCGGGCAATCGACCTGACGGTCACGCCCGGCGACATCCTGCTCGTGGTCGGCACCTCGGGCTCGGGCAAGAGCACGCTGCTGCGGGCCGCGAACGGGCTCGTCCCGCACTCCAGTGGTGGCCGCTTCCACGGTGAGGTCGTCGTCGCGGGCCGGTCCACGCGCGACCACCCGCCACGCCTGCTCGCCGACGTCGTCGGCTTCGTGCACCAGGACCCCGAGGCGCAGTTCGTCGTCGATCGCGTCGAGTCCGATGTCGCGTTCGGGCTGGAGAACCTCGGGATGGATCCGGCCGCGATGCGCCGCCGCGTCGAGGAGGTGCTCGACGCGCTCGGGATCGCCGCCCTCCGCGACCGGAACCCGGTCACCCTGTCCGGCGGAGAGCGCCAACGCTGCGCGATCGCGGGCGCGCTCGTGACCGCGCCCGACGTGCTCGTGCTCGACGAGCCGACGAGCCAGCTCGACCCGCAGGGTGCCGAGGACGTGCTCGCGGCGGTGGCGCGGCTCAACGCCGATCTCGGCACGACCGTGATCGTCGCCGAGCACCGCCTGGAGCGCGCGGCGCCGCTCGCCCACGAGGCCGTGCTCATGACCGACGGTCGCATCACGACCGCTCCGGGTGCGCCCGAGCTCGTGCTCGCCGACTACCCGGGTGCGCCACCGGTGACGCGTCTCGGCGCCCTCCTCGGGTGGGCCCCCCCGCCGCTCACCGTGCGCGATGCACGCCGGCGGGCGGCCGGGGTCGTGCTGCCCGAGGTCGTGGCACCGCCCCCGGCCGCGCCCGGCGACGCGCTCCTGCGCGCGCACGGGATCGGGTTGACGCTCGACCGCATGCCCGTGCTCCACGACGTCGGGATCGACGTCCGTGCGGGCGAGGCGATCGCGCTGCTCGGCCGCAACGGCGCGGGCAAGACGTCCCTGCTCCGGGTGCTGGCGGGGCTCGTCCCGGCGAGCCGGGGACACCTCGAGGGTGCGGCCGGTCGGGCCTACGTGCCGCAGGATCCCTCCAGCCTGCTGTTCCGGCCCACGGTGCGCGCCGAGGTCGCCGAGACCCTGCGGCTGCTCGGCCGCCGCGACGACACCGCGGTCGCGGAGTGGCTGGCGGCGCTCGGTCTCGACGCGCTCGCGGATCGCCACCCGCGCTCGCTCTCGGGCGGCGAGCGACAGCGAGTCGCGATCGCGGCGGTGGCCGTCGGTGGCGCCGCCGTGCTGCTGCTCGACGAGCCGACGCGCGGGATGGACGCGGCGTCCCGTGCCGCGCTCGAACGCGCGATCGCGGAGCACCGCGAGCGTGGCGGCGCGGTCGTGCTCGCGACTCACGACGTCGAGCTGGCCGCGCGGTGCGCGACCGCGGCGGTCGTGCTGGCCGACGGCGAGGTCGTCGCGTCCGGGCCCGCGCGCGAGGTCCTCGCGGGCTCGCTGTTCGCACCTCAGATCGCCCGTGCGGTGCCCGGCTACCTCACGGTCGAGGAGATCGCCGCGACCCTGGAGTCCGCATGACGGCGGCCGTCACGACCGCGCCGCGCGTGGGCACGCGCCGTGGCGTCCCGCCGTGGGCGGTCTACGGGCTCGTGTCGATCGTCGGCACCGCGGCGTTCCTCTATCCCTTCTGGTTGCCGACGAGCTCGCTCCCGGACCAGGCGCACGCGGGTGACGCGCCGCTCGTCGCCGGCCTCGTCGGCGGGCTCGCGCTCGTCGCGCTCGCGCTGGAGGTACGCCGCGGGACGATGACGGCGATGACCGTCGCGGTGCTCGGCGTGCTCGCGGCGACCGACGGCCTGCTCCGGCTCGTGGCCCTGCCCGTCGGCGGGAATGCGATCTACTTCTTCCTCATCCTCGCCGGCGCCGCGTTCGGGCCGCGCTTCGGGATGCTGCTCGGCCTCAGCGCGCTGGCGGTCTCGGCGGTCGTCACCGGCGGCATCGGTCCGTGGCTCCCGTTCCAGATGCTCACCGCCGCGTGGATGGGCGCCGGTGCCGGGGCGATCGGGCTGCTGAGCGTGCGCTGGCCGCGCCGTGTCGAGGTGGTGGTGCTCGCCCTCTACGGCTGGGTGTGGGGCTTCCTGTTCGGGGCGATCATGAACTTCTGGTTCTGGCCGTTCCAGCGCGGCGGCGACCTGTCGTGGGTTCCCGGTTCGGGTCTCGGCGGGATGCTGTCGCACTACTGGTCGTTCTACGTGACGACGTCGTTCGCCTACGACGCGGCGCGCGCCTTCCCGAACCTGATCCTGATCCTGCTGACCGGCGGGGCCGTGCTCGCCACCCTCCGCCGCTTCGCCCACCGCCTCGACCCGGTGATCCAGTACGCAGCGGACTAGCGACAAGCGCCGACGCCCGGCAGAACCGAGCCGGAGCGAGGGACGAGCGGAGGCGAGCCGCGGCGGAGCGAGCCACCGTCACGACAACCGCGCCGAGGCGCGAACTGATGCGACCGGCACGTCCGAGCCGGAGCGAGGGACGAGCGGAGGCGAGCCGCGGCGGAGCGAGCCACCGTCACGACAACCGCGCCGAGGCGCGAACTGATGCGACCGGCACGTCCGAGCCGGAGCGAGGGACGAGCGGAGGCGAGCCGCGGCGGAGCGAGCCACCGTC
>CAZXCB010000256.1:0-4660 GCA_964639075.1 uncultured Bifidobacteriaceae bacterium
GCTCAACCTCGTGTTCTTCAACCAGCCGTGGCGCGAGAAGCAGCTCGCGCCCGGCGCCGAGGTCGCGCTCTACGGGAAGCTCGACGTGTACCGCGGGAAGCGCCAGCTGACGAACCCGGTCGTCGACGTGCTCGGCCGCGCCGGCGACGCGAAGACCGGGGTCGTCGTCCCGATCTACCCGCAGTCGGGCAAGGCCGACGTGTCGACGTGGGAGGTCCAACCCGTCGTCGCGTGTGTCCTGGATTGGGTCGGAGAGCTGGCCGAGACGCTCCCGACCGGTGTGCTCGGTGAGCTCAAGCTCGTCGACCGCACGACCGCGTATCGCGACGTGCACCAGCCGGCGTCGATCGACGCGGCGCGGAAGGCACAGCGGCGCCTCCGGTTCGACGAGTTCCTGCGCATGCAGGTGGGTCTCGTCGCGCGCAAGCGGGCGATCGAGGCGGAGGAGTCCGGCATCGCGCACGTGGTCGACGGCGAGCTGGTCCGGCGCTTCCTCGCGTCGCTCCCGTACGAGCTCACCGGCGACCAGCGGGCCGCGATCGACGCGATCGCGGCCGACATGGCCAAGCCGGTTCCGATGCACCGGCTCCTCCAGGGAGAGGTCGGCTCCGGCAAGACGCTCGTCGCGGTGACGGCACTGCTCATGGCGGTGCAGGGCGGCTACCAGGGTGCGCTGATGGCCCCGACCGAGGTGCTCGCGGAGCAGCTCCACTCGGTCACGTCATCGATGCTCGGCCACCTGACCGTGTCGAGCGAGAGCACGTTGCTCGCCGAGCGACCCGTGACCGTCGCGCTGCTCACGAACCGCGTCGGCGCGACCGACCGGCGCCGGATCGCGGCCGGGCTCGCGAACGGCGACGTCGACATCGTCGTCGGCACCCACGCGCTGCTCTACGGCGATGCGCCGTTCACGCGCCTCGGCCTCGCGGTCATCGACGAGCAGCACCGCTTCGGCGTCGAGCAGCGCGCGCTGCTGCGCGGTCTCGGCGACGCACCCGACGTGCTCGTGATGACGGCCACGCCGATCCCGCGCACCGCGGCCATGCTCGTCTACGGCGATCTCGACCGCAGCGAGCTCCGCGAGATGCCGCCGGGGCGCGCGCCCATCACCACCGAGGTGATCGGCCCGAGTCCGCTCGAGCGCGCCGCGGTCTACGACCGCCTCCGTGAGCAGATCGCGGCCTGTCGACAGTCCTACGTCGTGTGACCCCTCGTCGAGGGGTCGCACAAGATCGAGGCGAAGGCCGAGGCCGAGAAGCTCGAGGCGCTCGCGGCCGCGGCGCTCGCCGGGCTGCGGCTGGGGTTGCTCCACGGCCAGATGAAGTCGGCCGACAAGGAGGCGGCGATGACCGCGTTCCGGGCCGGCGGGACGCAGGTGCTCGTCGCGACGACCGTGATCGAGGTCGGCGTCGACGTCCCGAACGCGACGGTGATGATCGTGGAGGACGCCGACCGCTTCGGGCTCTCGCAGCTCCACCAGCTGCGCGGCCGCGTCGGTCGCGGTGGTGGGGAGTCGTGGTGCTACCTGTTCGCGGACCCGACGACCGACGACGGCACCGCGCGCATGGCCGCGATGGAGGAGTCGACCGACGGCTTCCTCCTCGCGGAGCGCGATCTCGAGATCCGGGGGTCGGGCCAGGTCTTCGGCGAGCGCCAGGCCGGGCTCGGGGACCTGCGGCTCGGGCGGCTCCCGCGTGACGCGAAGTACGTCGAGTTCGCCCGCACGACCGCGGAGCGGATCCTCGACGACGACCCCGGGCTCGCGCGCAACCGCGCGCTGGCCGAGGAGGTCGAGGACCTGTTGGGTGAGGACGTCGAGTTCCTCTTCAAGAGCTGAGGTCGCCATGGTCCGGATCCGTCCTTGTGCCGTCGTCGTGCTGCTGACGGCGCTCGCCGCATGCGGGAGCGGTGGCTCCTCGGCCGGTGGGTCGTCGACGTCGTCGTCGACGACCTCTTCCACCTCGACCCCGCCCGCAGGCGGTCCGACCGAGTGGCGCGACGTCACCGCCGAGTGGAAGGCGCGGTCGCCCGGTCCGTTCGCGGAAGGGCCCGACGCCGTGGCCGAGGACCTCGCGGCCGCCTGGCGAGGCGGCGACACCTCGGAGGTGGGACAGATCGAGGTCGTGGAGGTCCGCCGCGGCGAGCCACTCGTGGTCGTGGTGCGGGAGTCGGGGGGCGCGAACCAGAACGTGGTGCACACCGACGTGGAGATCACGCTCGAGGGCGGCGACGAGGGTTGGGTGGTCAGCTCGGCCCGGGCACAGGAGCTCTGCCGGTCCCAGGTCGACGAGTCCCAGCCGACGCGCTGCGGCTGAACCGCGTCAGGCCGGCCGGGCGCGCCACGCGTCGAGTGCGAGCTGCGCGAGGTGCTCGTGGTTCGCATGCCACACCGGGACGTCGTCCAGGTGCCGGTACTCCGCCGCGAGCGACTCGTGGGAGATCACGATCGGTCCGGGTGCGACCTCGCAGAGGTAGACGACCGACACGACGGCATGCGGGCCGAAGCTCGTGCCCGCCGGACGCCCGACGGCATCGACGAGCTCGAAGCCGGTGACCTCGAGCCCGACCTCCTCGCGTACCTCGCGCACGACCGTGGTCGCCGGCGTCTCGCTCGGGTCGACCCAACCGCTGATCATTCCCCAGGCCTCGTCGTCGGCGCGCAGCACCACCAGCATCCGGCCGTCGGCGTCGAAGATCGCGGCGTCGGCACCCACCTTCGCGCTCACGTAGCCGAGGTCCTTCGCGAGTCGGGCACGCACATCGGGCTCGGGGAGCGCGAGCGCCTCGGCGTAGCCGCGCGTGGTGAGGTCGAGCAGCCGCGTGCAGCGCTCGATGTCGTAGGGGTCGGTGCTGTAGTGGAGGCCGGTCTGCGCGATGGCGCGGACCTCGTCGAGCACGGTGAGCCAGTCGATGCCCCCGACGTTAATTGGGGGCGACCGTTACGCCACGTACGATCCGCCGATGACCAGGTTCGTCGTCGTCGGTGCCGGCGCGATCGGCGGCGTCGTCGGTGCGCGGCTCCATGAATCCGGCGCGGACGTGCTGCTCGTCGCGCGAGGCCGGCACGCCGAGGTGATCGCGGCCGACGGGCTGACGCTCGTCGAGCCCGACCGGCAGATCACCCTTCCCGTCCCGGTCGTGACCCGGATCGCCGACGTTCGCCTCGGGGCCTCGGACCGGGTGCTGCTCGCGGTGAAGACCCAGGACACCCCGGCGGTGCTCTCGGACCTGGCGGACGCGCCGCGCGAGGCGGCGGTGTGCTGCTTCCAGAACGGTGTGGTCAACGAGCGTGTCGTCGGCGCGGTCTTCCCGAACACCTACGGCGTGGTCGTGATGATGCCGGCGGCGCATCTCGAGCCCGGTCGGGTCGAGGCCTACGCGTCGCCGATCCCCGGGCTGTTCGACGTCGGCCGGGCCGACGGCGGTGTGGACGACGTGGCGCGCGGGGTCGCCGACGCGCTCACCGCGGCCGGATTCGACGGTCGGGCCGTGCCCGACGTGTTGCGCTGGAAACACACGAAGCTGTTGATGAACCTCGGCAACGCGGTCGAGGCCATGTGCGTCCTGGACGACGCCGCGGTCGAGCTCGTCGGCCGCGCCCGCCGCGAGGGCGTGGCCTGCTTCGAGGCCGCCGGGATCGACGCCGCATCCGGTGCGGAGGAGCGAGAGCGGCGTGGCGACCTGCTGCAGGTGCGTGAGATCGCCGGTGCACCGCGCGGTGGCGGGTCGTCGTGGCAGTCGCTCGCGCGCGGGCTCGGGACGATCGAGGCCGACGCGCTGAACGGCGAGATCGTCCGCATCGGCGAACGGGTGGGTGTGCCGACGCCGGTGAACGCCCTGCTGCGCGACCGCGCGATCGCCGCGGCCGCCGCCCGGATCCGGCCGGGGTCGATTCGCGCGGCGGAGCTCCTCGCCGCGCTCGACTGATCAGCGGTCGGCGAGACCCGCGAGCCGGTCGATCCCGAGCCCCGCGATGAGCTGGCGTTCGCGCCGGTCGTCGAGCAGCGTGCGGGTCCAGTCGACGAAGCCGCCGTCGCCGACCTCGACGGCGTCGGGTCCGGCGTGCACCTTGAAGCAGAGATCGCGGTAGTAGCCGCGGCCGCTCGCCCGTTCCGGGTCCGCGACGACGGTGACCTCGTGCAGGGTGTCGGCCGCGGCGTCGATCAACGCGTCGGTGTACGCGTCGCGCAGGCTCGTGGTGCGGATCTCGATGCGTGCGTCGGTGACCGCGCCGACCGAGGTGGCGAGCGCGCCGAGCATCTCGACGAGCGACGCACGTTCGAAGTCGAGGTTCCCGACGTCCCGGCCCGCCGTCACCAGACCGAGCACGGTGAAGTGGGCCTGGCCCGCGGTGCCCTGGGGCTGGGCCCGGAGCACGCGTTGCGCGGCCGCGAGGCGAACCCGGTCCTGGCCGGCCCGGCGCCGGCCCGCGGCGAGCAGGGTGAGCGCGTTCGTGGGATCCGCGGCGACCTCGGTGCCGCGCGTGGTGGCGACGACCTTGTCCTGATGCACGGTGGCGACCGCCGAATGCGTGCCGAGCGGTGTGACCGGTGCGAGCTCCACGGCCTCGAACGTGTCCGGGAGCGCGTCGAGCGCGGCCGCGGCCGTCCGGTGCAGCGCGCGGGCGTCCACCGTGCCCGGCTCGACGAACCGGTCGTCG
>CAZXCB010000257.1:0-4587 GCA_964639075.1 uncultured Bifidobacteriaceae bacterium
GTGCGGATTGTGCGTGACGCCGAAGGCCGAGTTCTCGGTCGACGACCCCATCGCGAACTCGTCGAGGTTCGTCTTCGCCACCGGGATGCCACCGGCGTCGGTGATGCGCTGCACCACGGTCGCGGTGTAGGGCGGTCGCCAGCCTTCGAGGATGCGCGAGGAGCACGTGGTCGGGATCCCGCGCGTGCAGAGGTTGTCCTTCAGCGCGACGGGCACCCCCGCGAGCGGTCCCGGGTCCTCACCACGACCCACCGCGGCGTCGATCGCATCCGCGGCCGCGAGCGCCTCGTCGGCGAGGACCACGTTGCACGCGTGCAGGTCCGCCTCACGAGCCTCGACGACGGCGAGATGGTCCTCGACGACCGAGCGCGCCGAGCGCGCCCCGGATCGGACCGCGTCGGCGATCTCCCGTGCCGTGCTCACGGTGCCTCCCCGAGGATGCGAGGCACGCGGAAGCGGCCGTCCTCGGCCGCCGGTGCCGCGGCGAGCACCTCGTCGCGGTCGAGGGTGGGCCGCACCTCGTCGGCGCGCAGCACGTTCACGAGTGGCAGCGGATGGGCCGTCGGGACGACGTCGTCGAGCTGCAACGCCTCGATGTCCCGGGCGTGCCCGAGGATGCCGGCGAGCTCCGGGGTGAGGTGGTCGATCTCCTCGTCGGTGAGCGCGAGCCGGGCGAGTCGGGCGACGTGCTGGACGTCGGATCGGGAGATCGGGTCGGTCACGGCGGGCGAGTCTAGGAAAGCCGCCGTCCGCCCCCTCCGAACAATGCGCCGCGTCGTCACACGCCGGTTCCGTTCGCCACGGTCCGCCGGAAGGATCACGGGACTCGGGTCACATCCCGGGCGTCATCCGACCGTCCGCGCCGCGCCGAACCCTCCTCGACATCGACGAACTCGTGGAGGAACTGCCATGTCACTCATCCGCCTGCTCCCTGCCTGGTTCCACGCGGTGGCCGACTACGCCGTCGGCGCGCTGCTCATCGTGGTGGCGCTCGCCGTCGGCGGCACGACCGGCGCGGTCGCGACCGGCGTCGTGGTCGGCGCGGTCGTGCTCCTCGTGAGCATGCTGACCCGGTACCCCCTGGGCATCGCCAAGGTGCTGCCCTTCCCGGTGCATTCGGCCGGCGACTACCTCGCGGCCGCCCTGTTGATCGCGGCACCGTTCGCCCTGAACTTCCGCGACAGCGATCCGGGGCTGAGCGTCTTCTACCTCGTCGCCGGCTTCGCCGTCCTCGCGGTCAGCCTGGTGACGAACTACCAGTACAGCCCGCGGCAAGCCGTGAGTCGCCGCGACGCGGAGATGGTCACGCGCACCACTGCGGCCTGAGACTCCGGCTCCGGACTCGGATCGAAGCGCCTCGGCTCCCCTCGCTGAGGCGCTTCGACCGTGCTGGTCAGCACGTGGCTGTTCGCGCCCAACTGAGCGGCACCTTCAGGAGTCCGGAGCCGGAGTCCTGGTACGGGGTGGTGCGCGCAACCCAACGCCCGCCCCCGGCCGCTCAGCGACCTATCTGTAGGGGTCGTCCCGACCGAGTGGGTGCTGCCACCAGTCGGCGGGTGACGGCGACCACTCGGCGTCCTCGACGATGCAGTCCACCGGACACACCGGGGGCAGGCACTTGCCGCAGCCCGAGCAGAGCTCCGGCAGGATGATCACGTCGATCCCGTGGTTGAAGATCGCGCCGAACTGCGGGGGGCAATGGCGCAGGCACGTGTCGCAGTTGATGCAGATCGACATGTCGATCCGCAGCGGCGGGCTCTGCCACTTGTGGTTGCGCTCGTGCGACTCGACGCGCTCCTCGCGGGTGGTGTCGCCCATGGCGCAGGAAGGTACACGGCGCCCATCAGTGCTCCGCTGCCCGGCCGGGGCGGTCGACGCCCTCCTCGCCCCGTCGCTAATCTCGGCGGCGTTCCGGTCGATCTTCTCCAGGAGGCCCGAGGGTGTCGAAACACGAGTTCCTGTCCGACGAGTGGTTCGGCGCGGTGGTGGCGTTGATGGACGAGCACGGCGCCGACGCACCGGCCCACCAGAGCATGGTGATGAACCTCGTCGTCACCGACACGCCGTGGGGCGAGCGCGAGCTGCACATGGGCGCCCGCGACGGCAAGGGGGAGATGGCCCAGGGCCTCGCGGATGGTGCGGACGTCACGTTGACGACCGACTACGCGACGGCCAAGGAGGTCTTCGTCTCCGGGAACCAGCAGGCCGGCATGCAGGCGTTCATGTCGGGCAAGGTCAAGGTCCAGGGCGACATGACCAAGCTGATGATGGCCCAGCAGGGCGGCGGCCCCGGCGGCAACGCAGCGCTCGCCGAGGCGATCCAGGACGTCACCGCCTGAGGCCGGACACCCCCGTGGGCGTCTGAACCGGCCGGTCAGAGACGCGAGCGGAGCGTCTCGAGACCCGCCCCCGAGAGATCAGCGAGCGCGGGCCTCCGGCCCGCGACGGCCATCAAGAGCGCCTCGCCCGACCCGGTCACCTCGGGCGCATCGGGGTCACCGGTCATCCAGTCGAGGTCGGTCGCGCGCAGGTGCAGCCCGGCGACGCGCTTCTTCCCGGGCATGAAGCTCGCGCCGGTCGCGCACGTCTCGTCGAGCACCACGCGCAGGCGCTCGGGCTCGATGACCCGGGGCAGGTCCAGGACCCGCCGGACGTCCTGCTGGTGGATGACCTCGTCGGCGAGCAGGCCGGGTGGCTTCTCCCCGGGAGGCGTTCGCCGCACACCGACGGTGGCGCGGAGCTCCCGGGTCAGCTGCTCGGTCGGCGCCGACCCCCGCTTGATCGCCTCGCGTTCGAGCATGGTGGAGAGACGGAAGCCGTAGCGGGCCATCGCGACGACCGCGTGTCCCAGCGTCATCGTGGCGCCCTCGGTCACGTGCGCGACGACGTCGCGCACGCGCCACGCATCGCAGAGCGTCATCGTGTCCCACTGCTCCGGCGTCAGCGGCTCGCAGAGCTCCGCGAGGTCGGTGCGCTCCGCGTCGACCATCTCCCACGTGTCCATCGCGCGCCTCCCTCGGGCCGCGCCGCGGTCGGCGCATCCTCGCTGCAGGCTGTCAGGGCTCCGGCGGCGCCGCAACGGCCCCCGTGATCGGAGTGAACTCGGTCACGCGCGCCGTCGACGCCCGCATCTCGGACGGCCCCGACCGGGTGATCCCGTAGGGTCGAGCCCTGATGCTGTTCCGCCGCTCCGCCGGGCCCGACGCCGCCGATGCCACCGACGCGATCGTCGACGGCGACCGCACGCTGCGGCGCGGCACCGCCGGCGCGGCGCTGCGTCACCGCGACTTCCGGCTCGTGTGGGGCGGCACGTTCGCGTCGAACATCGGCACGTGGATGCAGAACGTGCTGCTCGGCCAGTTCGCGCTGCAGATCGGCGACGCGGGTTACGTCGGCCTCCTCTACTTCGCGCAGCTGGGTCCGCTGCTGTTCCTGAGCCAGGTCGGCGGCGTGATCGCCGACATGGTCAACCGGCGCCGGTACCTCGTGGCGATGCAGATCGTGCAGATGATCCTGTCGTTCGGCCTGGCGGGCCTCGTGGCGGTCGATCACCCGTCGAAGGGCTGGATCTTCGTCTGCGTCCTCGCGATCGGAATCGCCAACGCGCTGAGCGCGCCGGCGATGGGTGCGATCCTGCCGACGCTCGTCCCTCGCGAAGACCTGCCGGGCGCCGTATCGCTCCAGTCGGTACAGATGAACCTCTCGCGCGTGATCGGTCCGGCGATCGGCGCACCCCTGTACGCGCTGGTGGGCGCCCAGCTCGTGTTCGCGATCAACGCCGCCACCTACGGATTCGCCGTTGCCGGCCTGGTGCTCGCCCGCTACGACAGCCGCAACCCGAACCCGGCGTCGGGTCACGTCGTCGACAAGCTGCTGGCCGGTGCGCGGATCGCCTGGACCGACCGGCTCCTGCGCCGGATCTTCATCACGATGTTCGCGTTCTCGTTCTTCTCGCTCATGTACGTCGGTCTGATGCCCGAGATCGCGGACGCCAACCTCGGGATCGGACCGAAGAGCATCACCTACGGCGTCCTGTACGCGATCTGGGCGCTCGGCGCCACGTTGGGTGCGCTGACCGTCGGCACCTACCTCGCCGGCCACTCGAAGGCACTCGTCGCCCGCTATTCGCTGATCGCGTTCGCCGTGGTGCTCGGCGGGTTCGCGCTCGTCCGCAGCCCCGCACTCGCGTTCCCCGTCGTGCTCGTCCTCGGGTTCGCGTACTTCATGGTGATCACCTCACTCGCGACCGTGTTGCAGGACCACCTCGTCGACGAGATCCGCGGTCGCGTCATGGCGATCTGGATCATGAGCTTCGGCGGCACCGTCCCGATCGGCGTCGCCGTGGGCGGCCTGCTCGTGAACGCCGGCGTCTCGATCACGGCGGTGTTGATGCTGGGCGTGGTCGTCGCGCTCGGCCTCGCCCGGTACTGCGATCTGATCGCGGTCGGCGCGCCTGGGCCCTCCGCACCATCCGCGGCCGAGGTCGCGTGAGCGCATCAACTTCGGGCGGCTCCCGGCCGATCCCACCGGAGCAGGAAAGGACCGCACCGTGGCCGCTCGCGACCCGCTCCACCGCTCCATGCTCGT
>CAZXCB010000258.1:0-4576 GCA_964639075.1 uncultured Bifidobacteriaceae bacterium
GCCGGGCGGGTTCCGGCTCGAGAAGCGCAAGATCCGCGGTGAGGTCTCCGACGGCATGCTGTGCTCCGCGCGCGAGCTGGGCCTCGGCGACGACCACGAGGGCATACTCCCGCTCGCGGCAGCGGCCGAGCTGGGGGCCGACGTGCGGGACGTGCTCGGTCTGCACGACGTCGTGTTCGACCTCTCGATCACGCCGAACCGTTCCGACGCGATGTCGATCGCGGGCGTCGCGCGTGACCTCGCGGCGCACTTCGGGGTGCCGTTCGAGATCCCCGTACCCGCGGTCGACGTGTCGGGCGATGCCGACGACATCTCGGTGGTGGTCGACGCGCCCGACCGCGCGCCACGCTTCACCGCGCGCCGGATCGGTGTGACGATGGGCCCGTCGCCGGAGTGGCTGCAACGTCGCCTCACGCTCGCGGGGATGCGACCGATCTCCAACGTCGTCGACGTGACGAACTACGTGATGCTGGAGCTGGGCCAGCCGTCACACGCGTTCGACCTCGACCGGTTGCGCGGGCCGGGGTTGGTGGTGCGGGCCGCGGACGAGGGGGAGACGCTCACCACGCTCGACGACGTGCAGCGCCGCCTGCTCTCCTCCGACCTGCTCATCTGCGACGCCGACCGGCGACCGCAGGCCATCGCCGGGATCATGGGCGGAGCCGAGGCCGAGGTGCACGACGCCACGACCGGCATCGTGCTGGAGGTCGCGTACTTCGCCCCGATGGGGATCTCGAGGACGTCGAAACGGCTCGGGCTGCGCTCCGAGGCGAGCGCACGGTTCGAGCGCGGCGTCGACCCGAACGGCGTGATGCGGGCGTCGGACCGCGTGGTCGAGCTGCTGACCGAGGTCGCGGGCGCACCGGTCGGTCCGCCGGCGATCGACGCATACCCCGTGCCGGTCGAGCGCGAGCGCATCCGCGTACGTCCGGCGCGCGTCGGTGCGGTGCTCGGACTCGACCTCGACGGCGCAACCGTGCGCGACGCGCTCCGGCCGCTCGGCATCGGGATCGACGAGATCGCCGGCGACCCGGAGGACGCGTTCGTCGCCGTCGCGCCCACCTATCGCCCCGACCTGGTGCGTGAGATCGACATCGTCGAGGAGGTCGGTCGGCGCGTCGGCCTCGACTCGATCCCGCGCACGCTCCCGCACACCACCGAGCAGGGCGGCGGGCTGACCCCGCGCCAGCGGGCGCGCCGCCTCGTCGCCGACGTGCTCGTCGGCCTCGGCCACAGCGAGGCGATGACGATCCCGCTGGTCGCCGAGGCCGATCTGGTCCGCTGCGGGCTGCCCACCACGGGCACGGTGCGGGCGACGAACGCGCTCAACGCCGAGGAGCCGGTGCTCCGGCCCGCGATCCTGCCCGGGCTCCTGAAGTCGGCCGGGCGCAACGCCGGCCACGGTGTGGGCGACCTCGCCCTGTTCGAGGCCGGGCACGTGTTCGGCGCACCACCGCCGGACCAGCTGCTCCCGGACGAGCGGGACCACCTCGCGGTGGTGCTCACCGGTTCGATACACCGGGCGCCGATCGAGGCCGACCGGCCCGTCGACGTCTACGACGCGACCGACGCGCTCGGCGCGGTGGTGGAGGCCCTGAAGCTCGCCTCGGTCGAGACGCGTGCGCAGGATCACCCGGGCTACACGCCGGGGCGCAGCGCGTCGGTCGTCGTCGACGGCGCGGTCGTCGGCGCGGTGGGCGAGCTCGACCCGGCGGTCCGCGAGGCGTTCGGCATCCCTGGTGCGGGCGTGGCGTTCGAGCTCCACCTCACGCCCCTGCTCGAGGCGCAGCGACGCGACCTCGCGTTCGTGGCCCCCTCCGCGTACCCCGCCGCGGTCATGGACCTCGCGTTCGTGCTCGACGAGCGGGTGCCCGCGGGTGCGGTCGTCGCCACGTTGCGCGACGCCGGCGCGGAGCTGCTCGAGGACGTGCACGTCTTCGACGAGTTCCGGTCCGACACGCTGCCCGCGGGCACGCGCAGCGTCACGTTCGCGCTCCGTTTCCGTGCCGCGGACCGCACGCTCGCCGACGCCGAGCTGGCGTCGGTGCGCCAGGCCTGCATCGACGCGGTCACGGGCGCGCACGGCGCGGTGCTGCGCGGCTGATGTTCGTCCACCGGGTGCGGCCGCGGTACGCGGAGGTCGACCAGCAGGGCGTGGTGTTCAACGCCCACTGGCTCACGTACTTCGACGAAGCGTGCACGCGCTGGTTCGAGCACATGGGCTTCGACGCCGCGAGGGACTTCTTCGAGACGTTCGACGTGATGCTGGTGAAGGCCGTCGTCGAATGGTCGGGTCCGGCCGGGTTCGACGAGCTCGTCGACATCGCCGTGACCGTGGATCGCATCGGGACGAAATCGTTCGACGCCCGCTACGACGCGGCCGTCGGCGAGCGCCCGGTGTGCGTGGGCGTGATCACCTACGTGAGCGTGAAGCCGGGCACGCACGATTCCACCCCGATCCCCGACGGCCTGCGCGAGCGCCTCGAGGCGGAGCTCGTCCAGCCGGCGTAGGGCTCGAGCGACATCGCGGATTCTGTCCGGATTTCCGCGGGTTTCGGTGGACTTCCGAACGCATGTTCGATAGAATGACAAGCATGTCGTTCAGGGCGGGTCACGGCGATGTCGAGGGCCTCGACGACCCGGTCCGGAGGCTCGCCCGCGACGTCGCGGTGCTCTGTGTGCAGGACCCGGCCGGGATGGTCGATCAGGAGCTGGCGACCGACCTCCTGCGCCTCGCGCGGGCGCGTTCCCGGGAGGACGCGGTGTTCGCGTCCTGGACGCTGGCCGCGGTGCGCCGGCAGGTCGGCGTCGAGGACGGCTACGTCGACACGATCGGCTGGTTGGCGTGGAAGACCGGCACACCACGCTGCGAGGTCCGCAAGGTCGTGCGTATGGCCGAGTTGTGCGAGTTGCTGCCCCGGACGGCGGAGGCGTGGAAGGCCGGGCGAGTCTCGACGACCGCGGTGGAGATGATCGCCGACGCCCGCGTCCGCGACTGCGACGACGAGCTGGCCGAGATGGAAGCCGAGTTCCTCGACCGAGCCGAGCGCGGGGATCACAAGAGCCTGAAGATCCTGACCCAACACTTCAAGGCGTGCGCCCGGGCCGACGGGTCGAAGCCCCCACTGCCGGACGGTCTCACGGTGGCCGAGGTCGGCGACCGCGGCGTGGTGAAGGGCGACTTCTCGAGGACCGGGCTGCAGACGATCCGGGAAGCGATCGAGAGGTTCACCAAGCCACCCACCGCGAACGACGGCACCACCCTTCCGATGCGGCAAGCCGAAGGGCTCCTGCGCCTGTGCGAGGTCGCGTTGGCGCGGGGCACCGACGCCGAGGGCTCGCGGCCGGTCGTGTCCTACATCACCCACGAGCGCGCCACCGACGACGTCGAGCCGCTGACGCTCGGACTGTTCTCCGGGGTGATCGACCCCCGCGAACGCGAGCGGATGCTCTGCGACGCCGTGATCGTGCCCGTCAGCACCGACCACCTCGGCGAGATCCTCGACATCGGACGGGCGACACCGGTGTGGAACCGGGCCCAGCGGCGCGCCATGACCACCCGCAGCCCCCACTGCCAGTGGCCCGGCTGTCAGGTCATCGCTCCCTGGTGCGATGCGCACCACTTCCAGCACTGGGAACACGGCGGTGAGACGTCACTGGCCAATGGTGTGCACCTCTGTCGAAGACATCACGTGTTCCTGCATCAGCACCGCGACTGGCGCTATACGTTCGACCATCAACAGCTGCGCGTGTTCCGACCGGACGGCACCGAGGTCCATCCCGATGCCGGGCACGACCTCGCGGCCTGACGCGCGCATGGAGCCGGGAAGGCCGTGACGCTCCTGGTGTCGGGTCAGTTTCTGCGCAGGTTCTGCAGGAGAAGGGCGGTGAGGCGCTCGGACGCGGCCTCCGGGATCCAGTGGTTCACGCCGTCGAGCACCTCGTAGGTGTACGGGCCGGTGACATAGTCCTTCGTCATGTCGGCGGCGTCCCGGCCGAGGCAGCAGTCGGCGGTGCCGTAGACGAACAGCGTCGGCACCGTGACGGCGGGCGCGTCGGCGCCGAGCCCCGCCCGCAGGTCGTTGGCGCGGTACCAGGCGAGCGCGGCGTCCATGGCTGCGGGCGTCCCGAGCACCTTTACGTACGCCGCGACGTCGGCGTCGGTCGCGCTCGGGCCGAATGCGGCGCGCAGGAAGCCCTCGTTCGCCAGTCCGTTGGCCGCGCCCGGCGCGACGAACGCGTCGATGTAGCCCTTCTTGTTGTGCTGCTCGCCGTTCGGGTTGTCGCTCGCCTTCGCGTACGCGGCCGGATGCGGTACCGAGACCGCGGTCAGCGTGCGGATCCGGCCGGGGTGCGCGATCGCGGTCGCCCACGCAACACCGGCCCCCCAGTCGTGGCCGACGAGGTGGAACCGCTTCGCGTCGAAATGGTCGGCGATGGCGACGGTGTCCGCGACCAGGTGGTTCATCGTGTAGTTCGCATCGCCGGTCGGCCGCGCGCCGGGGGCGGAGCCGGGCTGGGCCGGCGCGACCACGGGGTAGCCGGCCCGGGCGAGCGCGGGCAGCTGGTGGTGCCA
>CAZXCB010000259.1:0-4535 GCA_964639075.1 uncultured Bifidobacteriaceae bacterium
GGCGGCGTCGAGCGCCTCCGCGGCCTCGACGAGCAGGTCGGCCGCGCGCGTCAGCTGGAGCGCGAGCGCGGTGTCGACCACGTCGCTCGACGTGAGGCCGTAGTGAACCCAGGCGCCCTCGGGCTGGCCGACGCGCGCCTGCACGACGTCGACGAACGCGGCGACGTCGTGCTCGGTGATCTTCTCGCGCTCGTCGACGGCGGCGACGTCGAAGCCGGCGCGCTCGCGCACCGCGACCGCCGCCTCCTTGGGCACCACGCCGAGCTCGGCCCACGCCTCGGTCGCGAGGATCTCGACCTCGAGCCAGGCCCCGAACCGCGCCTCGTCGGTGAACAGGGCCGCCATCTCGGGAAGTGAGTAGCGAGGGATCACGAGTGCTCCAGCTCGGATTCGGCAGGCATGACGACGAAGCCTTCGGTGGCCGCGGCGATCCGCACCCGACGATCGAAGCTCATGAAGGTGTCGCAGAACTCGAGTGAGGCTCGCGCCGACACCGCGCTCGCGAGCTGCAACGCGTCTCCCGCCCGCAGATCGTGGCGCGGGAGGAGATCGGCGGCGCGTTCGAGGACAGTCGGCACCAACTCCACCGTCGCGTAGCGCGGCGACTGGTAGGTGCTGCCGCGCAGGTCGTAGCCGAACGCGGCGACGAGGACGCTCGCGTCGTCGGCCGAGAGCTCACCAGCGCGCTGCTTGCGCCAGATCGCGGACGGCACCTCCACCGTCGAGAGGTCCGAGACGACGACCCGCTCGTCGAGGGCCGCCAGCGTGGCGCTGCCGGGCTCATCGACGTAGCGCTTCACGATCGCCGAGGCGTCGCAGAACGTCGTCACTCGCCGCGCCCCTCGGTCACGTACTCCGACAACGGCTTGCCGCGCCCGGCCCGCCGACCGGCCGCTCGGACCAGCTCCGGATCCGGTGCCTGCCCGGGGAGCGGGAGGTGGTCGGCGAGCAGTCCTGCGTTGCGGAGCCGTTCCCGGATCCGGTCGATGTCCGAGCCGGAGGCGTCCGGATCCGTGGCCGCCCGGAACACCAGATTCGCCCACTCGTTCATGGACCGGCCCTCGGCCGCCGCCGTCCGCTTGACCCGCTCGACGAGCTCCTCGTCAGCCCTGATCGTCAGCTGCATGCGCTGATGCTACCACGGCTGCATTCAAAGGAGCGCGTCAGACCGAGGGCGCCGCGGCGATGTCGCGGCGGTACTGGATGCCGTCCCACGAGATGCGGGCCGCCGCGTCGTAGGCGCGGATCCGCGCCTCGGCGAGATCGGCGCCGAGCGCGGTGACGGCCAGCACGCGCCCGCCTGCGGTCACGAGGCCGGCGTCGGTCGCCTTCGTCCCGGCGTGGAACACCGTCACGCCGTCGCGCGCGGTGGCGTCGTCGAGTCCGCTGATGACGTCGCCGGTGCGTGGGTCCGCGGGATAGCCCTCGGTGGTGAGCACGACCGTGACGCACGCGTCGTCGCGGAACGCGACCGGGGTCTCGAGCCGACCGGTGGCGGCTTCGGCGAGATGGGCGGCGAGATCACTACGCAGCCGCGGCACCACGACCTCGCATTCGGGGTCGCCGAAGCGCACGTTGTACTCGATGATCTTCGGCCCCTCGGGCGTGAGCATGAGACCCGCGTACAGCACGCCGCGGTACTCGACGTCGAGCGCGGCCAGGCGCGCGAGCGTCGGCGTGACGGCACGGTCCATGATCATGCCGACGAGCGCGTCGGTCGCGATCGGCACCGGCGAGTACGCGCCCACGCCCCCGGTGTTCGGTCCGGTGTCGCCGTCGCCGATGCGCTTGAAATCCTGCGCCGGCGCGAGCGGGACACCGGTCAGGGAGCCGTCGCAGAGCACGAGCAGCGAGAGCTCGGGCCCCGTGAGGCCCTCCTCGATCACGACGGTCGTGCCCGCGTCGCCGAACGCGCGCCCGGCGAGGTACTCCCGCACGGCATCACGGGCGTCGCCGATCGACTCGGTCACGGTCACACCTTTGCCCGCGGCGAGACCGTCGGTCTTGACGACGTAGAGACCGGACAGTGTCTCGAGGTAGTCGAGCGCGCGGTCCTCCTCGGCCGCGGTGAACGCGGCGTACCGCGCGGTCGGGACGTCGGCGGCCGCCAGCATCTCCTTCATCCACGCCTTCGAGCCCTCGAGTCGGGCCGCGGGCGCCGAGGGACCGAAGACCGCGACGCCACGGGCCCGGATCTCGTCGGCGAGCCCGTCGACGAGCGGTGCCTCGGGCCCGATCACCACGAGGTCGAACTTGGGCAGGCGCTCCATCGCGTCCTCGAGTGGGAAGCACTCGCCCAGCGCCGCGATCCCCGGGTTGCCCGGCGCGGCGACGACCGCGTCGACCACGGGCGAGCGCGACAGGCCCCAGACCAGCGCGTGCTCCCGGGCACCACTCCCGACGACGAGGACTCTCACGCGGCCCGGGGGAGCACGACGGTCTGGTCGCGTGCCGGGCCGACGGACACGAACGACACGTGGACACCGGTGTAGTCCTCGACGAACCGGACGTAGTCGCGCGCCGCCGTCGGGAGGTCCTCGAGCCGCTCGGCCCGCTCGATGTCGCACTCCCATCCCGGGAACGTCTCGTAGACCGGGGTGACCTTGTGCAGCACCGACTGGTGATACGGCACGTGGTCGTACCGAACGCCGTCGTCACCGACGTAGCCGACGCAGACCTTGAGCTCGCGCAAGGGCGACAGGACGTCGAGCTTGGTGATCGCGAGCTCGCTGCACGTGTTGAGCCGGCACGCGTGCTTGACCATCACGAGATCGAGCCAGCCGGTACGCCGACGGCGCTTCGTGTTGGTGCCGAACTCGGCACCACGGTCCACCAGCAGATCGCCGACCGCGTCGCCCTCGAGCAGCTCGGCCGGGAACGGGCCCGATCCGACGCGCGTCGTGTACGCCTTGACCACGCCGACGACCCGCTCGATGTCACGCGGTCCGACGCCGGCGCCCGCGCCGACCGCCCCTGCGACGGGGTTGCTCGACGTGACGAACGGGTACGTGCCGTGGTCGAGATCCAGGAACATCGCCTGCGCGCCCTCGAACAGCACCCACTGCCCGGCGTCGAGCGCGTCGTGCACGAGGTGCACGGTGTCGTCGATCAGCGGTGCGAGGCGCGGGGTCAGCTCGAGGTACCGCGCGGCGAGTGCGTCGGCGTCGACGGGCAGGCGGTTGTAGACCTTGGTGAGCACGCCGTTCTTCTCCCGCAGCACGAGGTCGAGCTTCTCCCGGAAGATCTTCGGGTCGAGCAGGTCCTGGACGCGCAGGCCGACGCGCATCGCCTTGTCGGCATAGGCCGGACCGATGCCGCGCTTGGTGGTGCCGAGCTTCGCGTTGCCGAGGTAGCGCTCGTTCAGCCGGTCGAGCTCCTGGTGGTACGGCATGATCAGGTGCGCGTTGCCGGAGAGCCGGAGGCGCCGGCTGTCGATGCCGCGGGACTCCAGCATCTCGAGCTCGGTGAGCAGCACCGCCGGGTCGACGACGACGCCGTTGCCGATCACGGGGACCACCCACGGGTACAGGACCCCGCTCGGCACGAGCTGGAGCTTGAAGACCTCGCCGTCGACCACGAGCGTGTGCCCGGCGTTGTGGCCGCCCTGGTAGCGGACGCACAGCGAGGCCTCCTTGGCGAGGTAGTCCGTGAACCGGCCCTTGCCCTCGTCGCCCCACTGGGTGCCGACGATCACCGCTCCCGGCACGACTGCACCTGCTTCATCGATCCGCGAAAGGGACCGGCCCCGATGGAGCCGGTCCTCGACGTGACTGCACTCACGTTGGGAGCAGGTTAGTCGACCGTGACCGGTTCGGCGCGGTGGAACACCAGGCCGTCGGGGCTGGCGTCCACCTGGATCACGTCACCGTCGCCATAGGCACCCTGGAGCAGCTCGAGCGCGATCGGGTCCGCGATCTCCTTCTGCAGCACCCGCTTGAGGGGGCGGGCTCCGTAGTCGGGGTCGTAGCCCACGCGGGCGACGTACTCGCGCGCCGCCTCGGTGAGCTCGAGGCCGAGACCGCGCCCTTCGAGCCGCTCCCGCAGCACCTCGACCTGGATGTCCACGATCCGCGCGATGTGGCGCTCGTCGAGGCGGTGGAACACCACGACGTCGTCGATGCGGTTCACGAACTCGGGCTTGAAGTGGCTGCGGACCGCCGCCATCACGACCGCCTCGTCGCCACCGGAGCCCAGGTTGCTCGTCATGACGAGCACGGTGTTGGTGAAGTCCACGGTGCGACCCTGGCCGTCGGTGAGCCGGCCGTCGTCCATCAGCGCGAGCAGGATGTTGAACACGTCCGGGTGCGCCTTCTCGACCTCGTCGAGCAGCACGACCGCGTACGGGCGGCGGCGGACCGCCTCGGTGAGCTGACCGCCCTCCTCGTAGCCGACGTAGCCCGGAGGCGCGCCGACCAGGCGAGACACCGCGTGCTTCTCCATGTACTCGCTCATGTCGATGCGGACCATCGCCCGCTCGTCGTCGAAGAGGAAGCTCGCGAGCGCTCGGGCGAGCTCGGTCTTGCCGACACCGGTCG
>CAZXCB010000260.1:0-4523 GCA_964639075.1 uncultured Bifidobacteriaceae bacterium
GCTCATCTCTTCCACTCCTGGCCCTGCGGGCCGGGCCGTTCGGGCCCCGCTCCGCCGGTCCGACACGAGCCGTCGCGGCTGCGGGCGTCGCTCATGTCGCCACCGTACGCTGCGCCGATGGAACCCCGCATCCCACCGGTGTCACTCGGCGACGCGTCGCCCGACGTCCGCGACCTCCTCGAGCAGTTCTCGCGTCTGCGCGGCGACGACGCGTCGGTGCTCAACGTGTTCGGAACGCTCGCGAACCATCCGACCCTCTTCCGGAAGTGGCTCGTGTTCGCGAACTACATCCTGCTCAAGTCGACGCTCGACCCGCGCACGCGCGAGCTCGCGGTGCTGCGCGTCGGGTGGCGCTGCGACGCACCCTACGAATGGGGCCAGCACGTCGTGGTGGGGCGCGCGGTCGGCCTCTCCGACGACGACATCCGTCGCGTCGCCGCCGGGCCCGACGCCGACGGCTGGACCCCGGCCGAAGCCGCAGTGCTCCGGGCGACCGACGAGCTGCACGACCGGAGCACGATCACCGACGCCACGTGGGCCGAGCTCGGCGCCCACCTCCGCGACGAGCAGATCCTGGATCTCGTGTTCCTGATCGGCCAGTACCACATCGTGTCGTTCGCCCTGAACGCCTGTCGGGTCCAGCGCGACGACGGGGTGGATTCGGAGGATCTACCCTTTCCACCTCCCGCCGGACTCTGACACGAGGAGTGCGAGCATGACGGTCAGTCGACGCGCGTTCCTCGGCACGACGGCGGCAGTCGCGGTCGCGCTCGGTGCGACGCCCCGCATCGCGGTCGCAGACCGCCGCCGGCCGCGCCGGCGCACCTACGGGCCGCTGCGACCGCCCGACGTGAACGGCATCGCGCTCCCGGCCGGGTTCTCGTCGCGGGTGATCGCCCGCCAGGGCCAGGAGGTCGCCCGCACGGGTCACGCGTGGCACATCTTCCCGGACGGGGGTGCGTGCTTCCCGACGCCGGGCCGCGGATGGATCTACGTCTCGAACAGCGAGTCCCTCGGTGCCGCGGACGGCGGTGCCGGCGCGATCCGCTTCGATTCCCGCGCCAGCATCGTCGACGCCTACCCGATCCTCACCGGCTCGGGCCACAACTGCGCCGGCGGTCCGACGCCGTGGGGCACGTGGCTGAGCTGCGAGGAGATCGAGGGCGGTCGCGTCTTCGAATGCGACCCGTTCGGTCGGCGGCCGGGCGTCGACCGGCCCGCACTCGGTCGTGCGCCGCACGAGGCCGCGGCCGTCGACGCCGACCGGCGCCACGTGTACCTCACCGAGGATCGACCCGATGGTCGGCTCTACCGCTTCGCGGCGCGCCATCCGGGCGACCTCCGTTCGGGCAAGCTCGAGGCCGCGGCCGTCCGCGGGAGCCGCGTCACGTGGCTCCCGATCCCGGATCCGTCGGCACGGTCGACCCCTCTCAGGCTGCAGGTGCCGGAGACGACCCCGTTCCGCGGTGGGGAAGGCATCTGGTGGATCGACGGCGATGTCACGTTCGTCACGAAGCACGACCGACGCGTGTGGCGCCTCGACACCCGGCGCGACCGGATCCGGCTGGTCTACGACGCGGTCGCCGAGGGTCCCGACTCGGTGCTCGGCGAACCCGACAACGTGATCGTGACGCGCGGCGGCAACGTCTACGTCTGCGAGGATCAGGCCGCGGACCAGCAGGTGGTGCGCATCGACGAGTGGGGGAACGCGGAACCGGTGCTCCAACTCCACGACCAGCCGGGGAGTGAGCTCGCCGGGCTCGCGTTCAACCCCGCCGGCGACCGGATGTACGTGTCATCCCAGCGCGGATCCGACCGGTCGCCCGGCCTCGGCATCACCTACGAGATCCGCGGTCCGAGCGCTCGCCGCCTCGACCACGACGACCGACGCGGACGCGGTCACGCCTGAAGCGCGGCGCAGGCGCGGCGGGCGGCGAACCCGGCGTTGTCGGACGCGGCGGCGTCACCGGTCAGCAGCTGGGGGATGCCACCGCGGATGCGCGCGGGGAGCCACTCGTACGCGTCGACGTCGCGACCCGTGACGACGACCCGCAGGATGCCGGTCACCCCGGACAGGCCGCTCTCGTTGTAGAACGCGAAGTTGCCGAGGCCGTAGCCGACGAGCGCACCGCCGAGCCGACCCGCCGTCATCACCCGGTGGGCATGACTGCCCACGAGCACGTCGACACCACTCTCGACGAGCACGCGCGCGAGCTCCTGCTGCCGCGCGCTCGGGCACGTCGCGCCCTCGACGCCCCAGTGCAGGTACACGACGACCGTGTCGACGGTCGGTCGCACACTGCGGATCCCGACCAGGAGCCGATCGAGCGCGGTGTCCTTGGTGGACGCAAGCCCGGGCTGGGCGTCGGTCGCGGTCCACGGCTGGATCAACCAGTCGTCGAGCACGTCGGTCGCACCGAAGATCGCGATGCGCTGCCCCTTCACCTCGGCGATCCACGGCTGATAGGCCTCGGTCGCGTTCGCGCCGATCCCGACGACGCGCAGCGGCGTCGCCTGCTTCGCGGCGAGCGTCTCGGCCAGCCCGTCCGCGCCGTAGTCGCGGCCGTGGTTGTTCGCCATGGTGACGACGTCGATCCCGGCCGCCCGCAGCGCCTCGTACGCGCTCGGGGGTGCGCGGAAGTTGTACGCCTTGCTGTCGGGCGAGCCGCCCGTCGCGATCGCGGTCTCGAGGTTCACCATCGCGAGGTCGGCGGCGCCGAGGGTGCCGGCGACCGGGGCGAACATGCCGCCCGGGTCGGACGCGAGCTTGGAACCGAGCACGCCCTCGAAGTGGCTGTCGCCGCCGAACACCAGCGTGACCGGCTGGCCGCTCCCACGGCGTGGTCGCGTGGTCGACGTGGTGGTGGGAGCCGTCCGGCTGCTCGTCGGGGTCGCTGCGACCTTCGATGCCCCCGACGAGGTCCCGCTGCCGTCCCGGGCCGCGGCGAACGCGATCGCCGAGCCCGCGAGCGTGCACGCGATGAGACCGACCATGAGGATCCGACGCACGACGATCAGCCTACGGAGCCGGACCGGCCGTACCATGCCCGGGCCATGCGCCGGCTGCGTCTCACCCCCGAGCGGTACCGCACGATCACCGTCGTCGCGGCGGTCCTCGTGGCGCTCATCATCGTCACCGGTGCCTCGGTCCGGCTCACGGGCTCGGGTCTGGGGTGTCCCGAGTGGCCGAACTGCGCGGCCGGCACGCTCACGCCGACCAAGGAGCTCGGCTACCACGGCTGGATCGAGTTCGTGAACCGGATGGTCACGGGTCTCGTCTCGATCGCCGTGATCCTCGCGGTGCTCGGCGCGCTCGTCCGTGTCCCGCGCCGGCGCGACCTCACGTGGCTCTCGGTCGGGCTCGTGCTCGGTGTCGTCGCCCAGGCCCTCCTCGGCGCGCTCGTCGTGAAGAAGCTGCTCGACCCGCCGTTCGTGATGGGCCACTTCCTGCTCTCGGCGGTGCTGCTCGCCGACGCGCTCGTACTGGTCTGGAGGGCGGGCGTGCCCGACGGCGTCGCCACCCCGGTCGTCGTGGCGCCCCGAGTCCATCGACTCGCGATCGCCGTGGTCGCGATGGCGAGCCTCGTGCTCGTGACCGGCACGATCGTCACCGGCGCCGGTCCGCACTCGGGTGATGCGGGATCGGCGGCGGACGTCGGCCTGCGCGCGACTCGGCTCGACGTCGCGATCGACGAGGCCGCGCGCCTGCACGGCATCACCGTGATGGTCTTCCTCGGTGTCGTGCTGGCGCTGTTCGCGGTCCTGACCCGCACCGGCGCCTCGGTGTTGCTCCGCCGGCGGGTGACGATCCTGCTCGTGCTGGTCGTGGCCCAGGGCGCGGTCGGATACATCCAGTACTTCAACGACGTCCCGCGACTGCTCGTGGGCGTCCACGTCGCGGGTGCGACCGCCGTTTTCGCCGCTGCCGTCGGGGTCCTCCTCGGGTGCCGGGCGCCCACCGCCGCGCGAGTGGGTGCGCGACCACGTGCAGTGGCCTCCGTCGGGGTCAGGTAGCCCGGCAATCAGACCGCGTTGCCCGGATTCGTCCGGTTCGCCCCAGGGAATCAGTGGTGTGCGGCGGTCAGTGGCGCGGAAATCTCACGCTGCGTGCTCAATTCGCGTGGGGATCCCGCCGACCTAATGGGGTGCCGTCACACTGCAGGTCGTCCAGGCGCCGCCGCGCCGCTGCGTTGCTCACCGCGCTGATGATGGTCGGCGCCGGCCTCGCGACGACCTCCGGGGCCGGGGCGAGCCCGGCGGCGCCGCCGACACCGGAGCACCTCGAGCGGGTCGCCGAGCACTACAACCTGGCCCGGGTCAAGGTCGAGCGGGCGTCCGCGCTGATCGCGGCCACCGAGCGACGCATCCATGCGGCCGAGGTCCGTGTCGCGACGGTGAGCGCCCGCGTCCGGGCCCGGGCCGCGGCGATGTACATGAGCGCCGGCTCCGGGACCGCCCTGCCGGTCCTGGACACCCAGGCCTTCGCACACCGCACCCGCCGCCGCGCGTACCTCGCGGCGGCC
>CAZXCB010000261.1:0-4514 GCA_964639075.1 uncultured Bifidobacteriaceae bacterium
GCTGCGGGCCGGGCGCACGGTCGCGGTCCTCCGCCCCCTCGGCGTCGTCGAGCGGACGCTGAACCGCACGGTCGTCGGCATCGTCCTCGGCCCGACCGCCGTGACGTACGTGGAGCTCGCCACCCAGGTGCAGAACGGGGCGGACGCCGTGCTGTCCGCGAGCTCCTACGCGGTCGTGCCCAGCGCATCGTGGCTCGGTGCGCGCGGGGACCACCTGCGGGTCCGGGAGATGCTGCTCCGCGGCACCAAGTACGCCGTCGCGATCACCGGGTTCGTCTGCGTGCTCGGCATGCTGCTCGCGGCTCCGGCGATGCGGCTCTGGGTGGGCACCGCCGCCGCGTCGAGCAGCGGGCTCGCGGTGCTCGGCCTCGTGTCGGTGCTGATGGTCGCCCCGATCGCCGTCGGCTCGAGCCTCCTGCTCGGGCTCGACCGGGCCGACGCGATCCTGCGGGCCGCGGCCGCCGCGATCGCCGTCAACCTCGTCGCGAGCATCCTGCTCGTCGAGGTCGTCGGGACGGCCGGCGCGTTCGCGGCGACCCTTCTCGCCAACCTCGTCGTCGTCCCCGTCCTGGCTCGCTCGTTCCTCCGGTTGGCCGACGTCCCACTGCGCGCCTTCACGCGCCGCGCGCTGCTCCCCGCGCTCCTCCCCCTGGCCGCGCTGGCGCTGGCGACGGGGGCCGTCGTGCTCGCGCCGCTCGGCGATGTCGTGACGGTCGCGGTCGGCGCCGCCGTCGGGAGCGCCGCCTTCGTCCTGTGCGCCCGCGTCACCGTGGTGTCGCGCGAGGAGATCCACGAGCTCGTCGGTGCCTTCGGCCGGCGCCAGTCGAGCAACCGGCCCGAGGCCTTCGAGGGGGTGTCGGCCGCATGACCGCTTCCACGCTCGCCGCCCCGCCCGCGTTCGCGGAGTACGTCGACCCGGAGGGACGCCGGTTCGGGTACGTGCACGTCCGCCACCCCGGCGCCCGCGGGCTGGGGATCCACTTCAGCGCCTTCTTCGGCGCATGGGGCAACGCCCGCGTGTACCAGGACTTCCGTGGCTACTTCCACCGCCTCAAGATGCTCGGGAGCGATCCCGCTCACGACTGGCTGTTCCTGTGCGACCCGTACGGCGTCACCGAGAACGGCACGTACTACACGGGTGCGCGCGGCGACCTGTTCGTCGAGCGGGCGATGCACGCGATCGTCGACCGGGTCGTCGAGATCGGCGGCTACGAACCCGGCGAGACCGTCACCCTCGGGTCGTCCATGGGCGCGACCGGCGCACTGACGCTCGGTATCACGCGCCAGGTCGCCGGGATCGTCGCCGTGAGTCCCCACATCGACCTCGACATCTGCGCGTCCCGCCAGAACCGGTTCCGGGAGGTCGCGTTCGCGTGCGCGGACGGCGACCCGACGAACCCGGCGAACTTCTCCGTGACCCGACGCGTTCGCGCGCTGGTCGACGCCGCGGACGCGCCACTCCCCCGGCTCTACGTCCAGGCCTGCCGCGACGACGACGGCGTCTTCGACGAGCAGGTCCTCCCGCTGGTCGAGCGCTGGCGAAGCCACGGCTCCGAGGCGGTGCTCGACGCCCGTGACGAGGGTGGGCACACCAGCGACTGGGCGCCGCGCGCGCTGCTGCTCGACGCGACCCACCGTTTGATCGCCGGCGAGCCGCTCCCCCTGGAGACGTACCGCGACGACCCCGCCTTCGCGGGCACGGTGACCCGGCCCCCGCTCACCCACCGCGTGCGCCGTCGCCTCAGCCTGACGCGCAAGGCCGTCCGGCGGATGCTCGGCGTTCCCGAGCGCTGAGCCGGCGGACCCGGCGCGTCAGCGACCGCCGGCACGCACGACGTCACGAACCGTGCGCGCCACGATGCGCACGTCGAGCCCCAACGTCTGGCGCTGGAGATAGAAGAAGTCGTACTGGAGCTTCTCGAGGGCGTCACGCTCGTCACCCGCGTACCCGAACTTCACCTGGGCCCACCCGGTGAGACCGGGCCGGACGACGTGACGGAGGTCGTAGAACGGGATCTTGTCCGTCAGCTCCTCGACGTAGTGAGGTTGCTCGGGACGGGGCCCGACGACGCTGAGATCCCCACGCAGGATGTTGACCGCCTGCGGCAGCTCGTCGAGATGGGTCCGCCGCAGCAGCCCCCCGAACGGGGTCACGCGCGCATCGTCGGCGCCGGTCCACGCCGATGCCGGACCCGGACGCATGGTGCGGAACTTCCACATCCTGAACACCACCCCGTCGCGCCCGACGCGGTCCTGGCGGAAGAAGAGCGGTCCGCGGTTGCCCACGAGGTCACCGACGACCACGACCGGCAGCACCAGCACGAGGACCACCAGTCCGACCAGCCCGCAGCCGACGTCGAGCAACCGCTTCACGCGCCCGTACCGCCGCCCGTGGATCTCGCCGATGTCGAAGAGCATCGACGCGCGCTCGAGCTCGGTGATCGGCAGCTTGCCGAGCCATTCCGTGTAGAACCCGGTCAGGGTGCGGACGCGCACGCCGCGCCGGTGCAGTGCAGCGGCCTGGTCCACGACGTGTTCGACCTCAGAAGCGCGCCGGCTGAGCACGACGACCGACGCACCGGTCTCGTCGCCCGCCGCGACGAGCGGGCGACCCTGGCCGTGCCCGATCATCGAGGCCGTGTCGTACGCGCCGACGACGACCGCGGGTCGCTCCGGGTCGCCGGCGAGCTCGGTGCGGAGGAGCGCGCCCTCCTCGCCGTCGCCGACGACGATGACGCGATCACGTGCCTCCGCGCGCTGGCGTCCCCCTTCCGCGACCATCGCGGCGAGCACGAAGCACGGGGTCACGACCGCGGCGGCACCGAAGATGACGAACCGTGGGAGCAGCTGGCCCCCGGCCACCAACGTGACGAGCGACATCAGCGTCGCGCCCAGCGCGGCACCGCCGGCGGAGACGAGGAGCTTGTTGCGACTGCGCGGGAGCGAGGGCAGTCCCACCGCGTACGCCGCGAGCAGCAGCACCCCGACGTAGGCGAGCGACCAACCGAGCCGGGCCGAGCTCGTCAGGTCGTAGGTGTGGGTCAGCGCGTGGAGCTTGGCCGTCCCGAAGACGGCACCGACGGTGCCGACCAGGATCAGGACGCGCGCGGACCTCCGCATGGAGGGAGCATCGGCACGTCGGGCCTCAGGGCGAAGTCCCAGTTCGGCCACGTTCCGTGCACAATCCGAGCAGGCGGGGGATCGCCGAGGCCTCCTGGTACTCGGCGGCGCGGGCCAGGAACCCGGGTGCCGGTGCGGGCTCGATCATGCGTCGGAGGGTGAGACCGTGCGCCGCGAGAGCGTTCACGTAGCGTGACAGCGGTCGGTGGACGAAGGGCAGGTGCACCCCGGGCGCGATCTCCTCGTCCAGGACGCTCTCGTCCAGATAGGGGCCCACCCGCCAGTACTGCTCCTCGAGGATGTGGTCGTCGATCCAGCCGCTGCCGGGCGTCTGCAGCAACGGGTGGTTCAGGAGGAAGAGGAAGGTGCCGCCGACGGCGAGCACCCGGGCGACCTCGCCGATCGCGTCGTCCACGTCGACGATGTGCTCGAAGACGAGGCACGCCAGCACGCCGTCGAACGCGGCGTCGGGGAACGGCAACGCCGCGGCACGCGCCCGCGCGTACCGCGCGCCGCCACCGCGCGCGCGAGCGGTCGCGAGCTGCGCGTTCGAGGGATCGACGCCGGTGACCCGCCCGACGCCGGCGCCGATCAGGTGGCGGGCGAGCTGACCCTCACCGGTCCCGACGTCCAGCACGCGCTCGCAGTGTCCGAGCTCGGCCGCGACGATCGGCAGGATCTGCTCCTCGTACTCCGGATCGGCGCCGTCGGTGAATCCGTCCTGCCACCACTGCGCGTGCTGCTCCCACGCGTCCGTCATCCCCGCTCCTGCCCCTTCGGGGCAGGCCGGTCGGGCCCCGCCGCATCACCGGGCGTGACCGCCGGACGGCGCTTCGGGCGACCGCGGGCCAGGTTCATCGGAGAGCACGCCTCGCTTCGGCTCGTCGTGTTCACTTCGCGAGCATGGGGGCGAGGAACTCGCCGGTGTAGCTCCCCGCGGTCTTGGCGACGTGCTCGGGAGGTCCCTCGGCGATGACCTTGCCGCCGCCGTCGCCACCCTCCGGCCCGAGGTCGATGAGCCAGTCGGCCGACTTGATGACGTCGAGGTTGTGCTCGATGACGAGCACCGTGTTGCCGACGTCGACCAGGCGCTGGAGCACGCCGAGCAGCCGGCGAACGTCCTCGAAGTGGAGCCCCGTGGTGGGTTCGTCGAGGATGTAGATGGTGCGGCCGGTGGAGCGCTTCCCGAGCTCGGTCGCGAGCTTCACCCGTTGTGCCTCACCGCCCGACAGCGTCGGTGCGGGCTGCCCGAGGCGCACGTACCCGAGCCCGACGTCCACCAGGGTCTGGAGCCACCGCGCGATCGCGGGCTGGTTGGCGAAGAACTCGACCGCCTCCTCGCACGACAGGTCGAGGACCTCCGCGATGCTCTTGCCCTTGAACGTGATGTCGAG
>CAZXCB010000262.1:0-4512 GCA_964639075.1 uncultured Bifidobacteriaceae bacterium
GCAGGCCGCCGTGTCCGTCATCGGGACCATAGGAGTACCATATGGCACCATGGCCCGAACGCAGACGCTGGTGCAGCTCACCGACGATCTCGTCGCCGCGCTCGACACCGAAGCCGCGCGCCGACGACTGTCCCGCTCCGCCCTGATCCGCGAGGTCCTCGAAGCCCACCTCTCCGCCGAGTCCGAGGCCGAGATCGACCGGCGGATCATCGAGGGCTACACCCGGATCCCACCGCCCGAACCGGAGCCGGAAGAACTCCGGCGCGCGGCGGCTTCCATCGACGAGGAGCCCTGGTGAACCGCGGTGAGATCTGGTGGGCCGAGTCACCCGCGCAGCAGCGTCGTCCCTATCTCGTCCTCACCCGTCAGTCCGCGATCCCGGTGCTGCACTCCGTGCTGGCGGTTCCGGCCACGCGAACCGTGCGCGCGATCCCGACACAGGTCGAGCTCGATCGAGCCGACGGCATGCCGCACACCTGTGCACTCGCGCTCGACAACCTGACGTTGATGCCGAAGGCCTACCTCGTCGAGCGCATGACGCGTCTGAGCGAGCGTCGCATGGCCGAGGTGTGCCACGCCCTCCAGGTGGCAACCGGCTGCTGACCACTGCGTCGGCGTCTGCCGAACGCTCAGGGCTCCGCGTGCCAGACGGTGTGCACGGGCGCCATCGGCAAGACTGCGCCGCATGTCGATCGAGCTGATCCCGCTGTGCACCGTGACCGCACGTCTCGCCGAGCCGTTCTTCCTCCCCGACACGCCGAGCGGCACGCGGGTGATCGCCGAGGTCACGGCGTTCGACGTCGTCGGCGAGCGGATCTCCGGCCGGCTCAAGGGCCACGCGGCCGCCGACTGGCTCACCCTCGACGGGCGCGCCCAGGGAACCGTCGACGTGCGGGCGCTCATCGAGACCGACGACGGTGCGCTGATCTTCACCAGCTACCGCGGCCGCCTCGATCTCGCCGGCGGTCCCGGCGCGGCGCCCGTCTACTCGGCGCCGCTCTTCGACACCGGCGACGAGCGCTACCTCTGGCTGAACAAGATCCAGGCGATCGCCAAGGGCGAGGTCGGAGACGGCGGCTCGACCCTCGTCTACGACATGTACGAGGTCCGCTGACCGTCACATCCTGAGCCGCCGGGACTCCGCGACCGCATCGCGCACCACCCCGACCCGAGACTCCGGCTCGGGACCTGCATCGGTGCGGCTCAGCCTTCCGCGAGCGCGTGCATCGGGTCGCCGGTGAGGCGGTACAGCACCCACTCGTCCTTGGGTTCGGCACCGAGCGCGCGGTAGAACGCGATCGACGGCTCGTTCCAGTCCAGCACCGCCCACTCGATCCGCCCGCAGTCGCGCTCGCGCGCGAGCCGGCCCAGCTCGACGAGCAGCGCCTTCCCCAGCCCGCTGCCGCGCGCGGCCGGCCGCACGAACAGGTCCTCGAGGTAGATGCCGGGCCGGCCGAGGAACGTCGAGAAGTTGTGGAAGAACAACGCGAACCCGGCGACGACGCCGTCGTCGGTCTCCGCGAGCAGCACCTCCGCGTAGGGACGCGCGCCGAAGAGGTGCGCGTGCAGGTGCGCCTCGTCGAGCACGACCTCGTGGGCGAGGTGCTCGTACTCGGCCAGCTCACGGATGAGCGCGGCGATCGTCGGGACGTCGGCGGGCAGTGCAGCGCGGATCACGGCGCCTCGTTCACGGTCGGGAATGTGGCCGAGGACACCGTATCGACGACCGCCGAACATCGGTAGCGTGCACGGATGACCGACGACCCGATGACGGTGCGCGTGCTCCAGACGCGCGTCGGCCGACCGCAACCGCTCGGCACGACCCGCAGGGGCGACGTGACCAGCGCGATCGCCAAGACGCGCGTCGACGCTCCGACGCTCGACCTCGGCGCCATCAACCTCGCCGGCGACGATCAAGCCGATCGGTCGGTGCACGGCGGTCCGGACAAGTCCGTGTACTGCTACCCGTCGGAGCACGCCGGCGCGTGGATCGCCGACGGCTTCGATCTCCCGCCCGGTTCGGTCGGCGAGAACGCGGTCCTCGCGGACGCAACGGAGGCCGACGTGTGCATCGGTGACGTCTTCCGCTGGGGCACCGCGACGATCCAGATCAGCCAGCCGCGCGCGCCGTGCTTCAAGCTCGCACTCCACACGGGGCGCAAGGACATCGCGCCCCGGATGATCGTCACTGGCCGGAGCGGTTGGTACGTGCGCACCCTCGCGACGGGCACCGTCGAGACGAGCGGGACGCTCGAGCTCGCCGAACGGGACGACACCGCGCCGACGGTCGCCGAGTGCTTCGCGGTGATGTTCCCCGGTCAGCGGGACGAGGCCCACGAGCCCGACATCGTGGCGCGTGTCGCCCACTGCGCGGCGCTCGCCCCGGAGTGGCTCGGCTACCTCACCGCCCGCAACGCACTCGTATCTCGCTGAGCCGCCGGGACTGTCAGTCGTAGACAGCAACGACGGCGGCGTGGCCGCGTTCGACCTGCACGAGGCAGGCGAGCGCGTCGTCGAGGACCACCTGCCACGCGACGCGGCGGGCGTGCGTGGCACGGTCCCACCACCGCACGTCCTGGGCCCACGGTCCCGCCCACGCGCTGACCGCGCCCCCACCCGCGGGCAGCACTGCGCTGCGCAGCCACGCGGGCGCGCCCGAGAGGTCGCCGCGAGCGGACACCACCACCGCGCGACCCTGCTCGTCGACGAGCTCGGCCGGCACCGGCGGGGTGAGGACCCGCGCCGGCGCGGGCCCCGGGATCGCCCCCGGCCAGGTGGGGGTCTCCACCGTCACCGGGCCGGGGACCGGACCGATCGGGGCGTGCGGCGCGGGCTCCCGCGGCTCACCCCACGGCACCCAGCGGAGCCGCTCTCCGGGCGTGCGCCCACCCTGGGGCACGGCGGTGACCACGTGCTCGGGCCCGAGCAGCCCCTGGACCCGGGCCAGGACTCGCTCCGCCCGCTCGGCAGCCGCCGCGTCACCGCCCCAGAACCCGAGCTGGCGGCCCGACGCCGGGATCACCTGCTCGGGGGCCAGACGCAACCACGTGAGCCCGCCGCTCAGCCCACCGGTCGCGGTGAGCCAGCCGTCGAGCTGCCATCGCACCCGCTCGGCGAGCGCGCCTGGGGTGAGTGCCCCCTCGTGCCGCCACGCGCGCGACAGCGACTCGCCGTGCTCGGTCTCGGCCTCGACGATCACCTGGGTGCACGCGAGCCCGCGCGCCGCGAGCCGGTCGAGGAGGCGATCGGCGAGACCCTTCGCCGCGAACGCGGCCGCGTCGACCCGATCGGCCGGCGGGTCGAGCTCGCAGCGCTCCTCGAAGTCGGGAGGTGGCGCGGTGAGCGCGGGCGGGTGTGCGTCCTCGCCGATCGCGAGCCGGTGCCCGACGAGCCCTTCACGCCCGAAGCGCGCGAGCACCGACGCTGCGGGCAGCTCGGCGAAGGACCCGAGCGTGCGCACCCCGAGCCGGCCGAGCAGGTCCGCGAGCTCGTCGTCCCCGAGCGCGCCGACGGGCCAGGGCGCGAGGAAGCTCGGGGTCTCCCCCTCGGCGACGATCACGTCCCGGCGCGCCGCGAGCCGGGCCGCGAACCCGCCGTCGGCGACGCCGATGCGGACGTCGGGCACTCCCGCGCCCGTGACCGCCGCACGCACGTGCTCCACGAGGCCACCGTCGCCCCCGTGATAGCGGGCGGGGCCACGCGTCGGGAACGCGAGCAGACCGGGGCGGTCGATCACGATCCGCGGGGTGATCGCCTCCACCGACCGCACGACCGGCTCGAACGTCCGCGCCTCGGCCGCGCCGTCGGCGTCGAGCACGACGATCCCCGGGCAGGCCGCCTCCGCCTCGCGTCGCCGCTGGCCGATCCGGACGCCCTCCTCCCGCGCGTCGGCCGACGCCGCGAGCACCCGCTGCCGGGCGATGACCGCGACCGGGACGTCTGCGGGGGCGCCACCCGCGACCCGCGCCGCGACCACGGGCCAGTCGGGGCACCACAGGCACAGCGTGCGCACCGTCATGTCGAGCCAGTCACGTCGAGCCGGTCACGTCAGCCCGCGGCGGTGTGGACGAGCTGCGGCGGTCGGCCGCGGTCGCTCACCTCCCACCGCGCGACCCGACCGGCGAGCACACCGTCACCCGACCCCAGGCCCGGCCAATCCCCGCCGCGCGCCTCGACCCGCACCGCCGCCTCTGCGGGCCAGGCCTGCACGTCGGCGCCGAGCGCGACGAGCACCGCCGCGCGCTCACGCGCCCGCGCGCCGAGCCGGCGCGCGTCACCGACCCGCAGGCCGCGCGGCAGCTCCGCGATCACCACCGTGATGCCGTCCATCAACGCGGCGACGACGGTCGACCAGCGTTCGCGCGGAACGTCGCGCACGACGGCGAAGCGCGCGAGGTCCACCCCGGCCTCCGCCGCGGCCAGCCCGCCGAGCGACGCCGAGCCGTCGACCATCGCGGCCCATTCCCCCGCGGCGGTGGCCGCGGCCGCGAGCCCGAGCACCGCGCTCGTGGC
>CAZXCB010000263.1:0-4469 GCA_964639075.1 uncultured Bifidobacteriaceae bacterium
GCGAGGACGTCGGCACCGATCTTGGCCAGCACCGCCGGGAGCGCCAGCGAGGCGGCGCCGAACGAGTAGTCGAGGACGACCTTGAAGGCGCGTTCGGCGAGGAGGTCCGGGTCGACGCAGTCCTCGAGCGCGGCGGTGTAGAACTCGAGCGCGCGGGGCGGGAACACGATGTCGCCGATGTCGCCCGCGAACGCCCGCCGGAACTCCTCGCGCGCGAGCAGCCGCTCGATCGTGCGCTGGCTCGCCTCGCTCAGGTCGCGGCCGTTCGCATCGAAGAACCGGATCTCCACCCGCTCCGAGTCTCCCGGTGCGAGACGAACGCTGATCCCGCCCGCGTTCTGCGAGTTCCGCACCTGGAAGCGTGTGAGGGGCACGGTCGCGAGCTCGACGTCCTCGACGTTGACGCCCGCGAGGTTCAGCCCGGCGATCACCGACCGCTTCAACGCGCGCGCGACACGGCTCGTGTCGCGGCTCGTCGTGACCACCGCGCCCTTCTTGAGCGACGTGGCGTACGCCTGCGCGAGGCGCGTGGCGACCTCCGCGGTGATGTCGACGTTGGCGATGCCCGACGCGCCGCGCCGGCCGAACAGCGTGCGCGCCCGGCGCGTCTCCCAGAGGATCGACGACGTGACCACCGCGTTCGGCTCGACCGACTTGAACGGGTAGATCTTCACGTCCGACGTGACCACCGCCTGCTCGCCGACGAACGTGTCGTTGCCGAGCACCGCGCCGGGCTCGATCGTGGCATGACTGCGGACGTCGCACCCCCGGGCCAGCACGGCTCCGCGGACCCGGCACGACGTCCCCAGGTAGGTGTGCTCGTGGACCACCGACCGGACCACCTCGGCGTCGCGCTTCACCACGACGTCACCGCCCAGGACGGTGTGGTCGGCGACGTGCGCCCCGGCCTCGATCCGACAGTTCGGCCCGATCACGGCCGGGCCGTCGATCCGCGCCTCCGGATCGACCTCGGCGCCCTCACCGAGCCAGACGTTCTCGCGCATCGCGAACCCGTCGATGTCCACCTCCACCAGGCCGTCGAGGATGTCCTGGTGGGCTCGCAGGTAGGCGTCGAGCGTGCCGACGTCCTCCCAGTAGCCCTCGACCACGTGGCCGCGCAGCAGCTCGCCCTGGTCGAGTGCTGCCGGGAACACGTCGCTCGAGAAGTCGACGATCTCGCCGGCCGGGATGTAGTCGAAGATCCGCGGCTCGAGCACGTAGATGCCCGTGTTGATCGTGTCGCTGAACACCTGGCCCCAGGTGGGCTTCTCGAGGAAGCGTTCGATGGTGCCGTTCTCGGCGGTGATGACGATGCCGAACTCCACCGGGTCGGTCACCCGCTTCAGCGCGATCGTCCCGAGCGCGCCCGACGCCTTGTGGGCCGCCACCAGCTCGCCGAGGTCGATGTCGGTGAGGACGTCGCCCGCGATCACGAGGAACGTGTCGTCGAGCTCGTCGGCCGCATTGCTCACCGCGCCCGCGGTCCCGAGCGGCGAGTCCTCGGTCGCGTACCGCATCTCGACGCCGAGCTCCGCGCCGTCGCCGAAGTACGTGCGGATCTGGTTGGCGAGGAACGCGACGGTCACGACGATCTCGTCGAGCCCGTGTCGCGCGAGCAGCCGGACGATGTGCTCCATCATCGGGCGGTTCACCACCGGCATCATCGGCTTCGGCTGGTTGCTCGTGAGTGGTCGCAGCCGCGTGCCCTCACCACCCGCGAGGATGACGGCCTTCACGACTGCCCCACCGTCGCGGTGCGGCCCCGGCGACCGTCGCGCAGTGCTTCACGCGCGATCGGGACGTACCCCGCGGCCGCCCACCAGCTGAGCACGAGCCCGCCGATCGTGAACGACCACGTGATCACGGCCAGCACGTCGTGGCCGATCCCCGGCTCCACGTTGTCGAGCCAGAGGAACATCGGGAGGGCGAACATGAGCGCCAGCGTGCCCGCCTTGCCGATCCATTGCACGTCGATCCGGCGCGCCCCCATCATCGCGAGCCACAGCGTGCCGACGCTGATGAGCAGCTCCCGCAGGAGCACGACGATCAGGACCCAGCGCGGGGCGCTGCCGTCGATGAGCAGCGCCACCGCACCGGCGATCAGCAGCACCCGGTCCGCGACCGGATCCAGGATCTTGCCGATGTTGGAGCCCTGGTCGAAGTGCCGGGCGATGTAGCCGTCGACCCAGTCGGTGGCGCCCAGGATCGCGAGCAGGATCCCGGCCGCGATCGGTCGGTCCTCCTCGAGCAGCAGCCACAGGAACCACGGCACCGCCAGGAGCCGTAGGAACGAGATCAGGTTCGGGATGGTCCACAACCCGCGATCACGCAGCTCATCGGCCATGCGGCTCAGGGTACGCCAGTCCGACGACCCCGCGGCGAGGGCACCCCTCGGCCCGGCTCGCCGACGCCCGGCGCTCGGCTCAGAGGGCGTACTGGGCGGCGGTGCGGGCGGCGAGCACCGGCAGGATGTGCTCCCGCGCGACTGCGACGTGCTCGGGGTGGTCGCGGTACGTGCGGTAGCCGGCCTCGTCCTCGAAGTCCGCGATCACGACGAACGTCGCGTTCCCACCGTCGATGCCGAGGTCGGGGCCGACGCGGTAGTCGCGCAGCTCCGGGATGAGCGCCGGGAGCCGGCGGAGGGCCGCGGCGATCTGTTCGGTCGTCTCCACGGGCGTCCCCGGAGCGAAGGTGAGGAGCGAGACGTGACGGATCATCGGAGCCCGATCATTGCAGAGCGCCGTCGGCACCGCCGTCGACGGGGATGGCGGCACCGGTGACGTAGTTGGCCGCCTCGGAGCAGAGGTACGCGACGAACGCTCCGAAATCGGCGGCTGCCCCGATCCGGCCGGCAGGCACGGTGGCGCCCAGGGCCGCGGTGTCCCCACCGAGCCCGACGATGCGCTCGGTCGCGTGCAGACCCGGCTGGAGCGAGTTCACGGTCACGCCGTCACGTGCGACCTCGCGGGCCAGCGTCTTCAGGAAGCCGGTCAGGCCGGCGCGCGCCGTGTTCGAGAGGATCAGCGTCGGGATCGGCTGGCGCACCGCGATCGATGTGATCGCGACCACCCTCCCCCACTGCTGCGCCTGCATCGCGGGAACGGCCTCGCGGCACATCGCGATCGTCGACAGCGCGTTGAGCTCGAACGCGCGCGAGTAGGCGTCGAGGTCGGTCGTCGACGCGAAGTCGCCGGGCGGCGGGCCGCCCGCGTTCGCCACGAGGATGTCGATCCCGCCGAGCGCGTCGCGCGCCGCCGCCACGACCCCGGCCGCGCCGGCCGCGGTGCCGACGTCGGCCACGATCGGGACCGCGTGCGGACCGATCCGGTGCGCCGCGGCCTCGATCTCGTCCCCGTGACGGCTGCACATCGCGACCTGCACGCCCTCCGCCGCGAGGGCGGCCGCCGCCGCGTAGCCGAGCCCCTTCGACGCCGCCGCGACCGCGGCGCACCGTCCCGAGATCCCGAGGTCCATGCGCGCAGTATGCCGCGCGCAGGTGATGACGCGTCCCGGCGCCCCGGGATGTGACGTCAGTGGATGGGGCCGGTGCCCTCGCGCAGCGACGGGACCGCGGTCCGGCCGGTGCGCAGCGCGATGATCTCGGCGCAGATCGCGACCGCCGTCTCCTCGGGGGTGCGCCCGCCGATGTCGAGTCCGATCGGTGCCATCACGCGGGCGAGTCCGGCGTCGTCCACCCCCGCCTCCCGCAGGCGCTCGACCCGGGTCGCATGGGTCCGGCGCGAGCCCATCGCGCCGAGGTACCCGACGCGCGTCGCCAGCGCGCCGACGATCGCGGGGACGTCGAACTTCGCGTCGTGGGTGAGGACACACACCGCGTCGCGGGGCCCCAGGTCGGAGCCCGCCCGTGCCAGGTAGCGGTCCGGCCACTCGTTGACCACCTCGTCGGCCATCGGGAACCGCGCCGGTGTCGCGAACACCGCACGCGCGTCGCAGACCGTCACGCGGTACCCGAGGACACCCGCGACCCGGGCGAGCGCGGCGGTGAAGTCCACTGCGCCGAAGATCACCATCCGCGGCGGAGCCGCGAAGCTCTCGATGAACACGCCGACCACGCGCTCGCGCGCCTCGCCGTGCTCGCCGTAGTGGCGGGTCGACGTGAGGCCGGCACCGAGCTCGGCGAGCGCGTCGCGGGTCACGACCCGGTCGAGGTCGGCGTCGCCGAGGCTGCCGAGCACGTCGGCGTCCGGCGCGACGAGCAGCTTCGCCCCCAGATGCGGTCCCTCGACGACGGTCGCGAGCGCGACCGGACGGTCCGCGCGCAGCGCCGCCGCGAGTGCGTCGATCACGGGCGGCCTGCTCCTCCCTCCCCCCCCTCTCGCCCTCTCGGCCCGGCGGGCCGGGCCGGGGGGACTCCGTAGTTGCCCGCGAGCGGGTACGTGAGAACCAGGATCTGACCCCGGAACGACGGATCCGTCAGCGCCTCGACATAGCCGCTCATGGCCGTGGTA
>CAZXCB010000264.1:0-4439 GCA_964639075.1 uncultured Bifidobacteriaceae bacterium
CCGGCGGTGATCGCTTCGACCGCACGCGCGCGGCTCGGCAGGAGTCCGCGGCGGACGAGCTCGGCGTCGAGTCGGCGGCGCACCGCCCGCTACGACGCCGCGGCGACGTCGGGCTCCGCCGCGACGGCGGACGGGTCGTCCGACCGCTTCGCCGGCTTCTTCGCCGACGACTTCGGGGACTTCTTCGCGGACGACTTCGCCGACTTCTTCGCCGCGGTCTCGGCGGACGGCTTCGATCCGGACTTCGCCGCGTCGGCCTGCTTCGCCAGCTTCGCCTCGAGCCGCGCGAGATCGTCGGTGGTCGCGATGCCCACCGACTGCACCTGGCGCTGGATCTCCTGGCGGACGACGGCGGTCAGGAAGTCCGCGCCGCGGCGGCTGCCCTCGAGCAGACCGTCGACGAAGGACTGCACCTGGCTCTGGGCGACCTGTCCCTGTGCGACCAGCTCCTGCGCGCGGTCGCGCGCCTGGCCTCGCGTCACCGAGACGAACTCGGTGCCGGCGTCGAGGTACTTCGTCAGGTCCGGCGTCTGTGGCATGCCTGCGTGCTCCCTGGCTGCGGAAGGCAAACGGTAGCGCCGTCGCTCACGCGGAGGGGTACCGATCCGCGCCGAGCAGCGCGGGGGCGAGCGTCCCCAGATCGGCTGCGAGCCACGCCGGCTCGGGATCCGGGACGGGCTCTCCGGGATCGGTCCCCCCGATCCCGGAGAGGACCATGGCGAACGGCCAACCGAGCGCCGCCGCGAGCGCGCCGTCCGTCGACGGGCGGTCGCCGACCATCACCCCGGTGCGGCCGAGCCGGGCGCGGACCAGGGCGACCGTGGCGGCGGCGGGCTTGCCCGCGACCTCGGGCGTGCGTCCTGACGCCGTGGCCACGGCGGCGACGATCGCGCCCGACCCGGGGAGCACCCGGTGCTCGGCCGGATACGTCGCGTCCAGGTTCGTCGCGACGAACCGCGCGCCGGCGCGGACCGCGGCGGCGGCGCGATCGAGCCGGCCGAAGTCGAACTCCCGGTGGAAGCCGCAGACCACCGCCGCGACGGGCTCGACGAGCTCCACGTCGTTCGGGACAGGCTCGAATCCGGCGCCGGCGAGCGCCTCCGCGACCCCCGGGCCGGCGCACACGAGCACCCGGGAACCCCGGGCCACGTCGCCGGCGAGGAGCGCGGCCGCCGCCTGCGCGCTGGAGAGCACGTCGTCCGGGCGGGCCGGGATCCCGCACCGCTCGAGCTTGGCCAGCACGTCGGCCACCCGATGACTGGAGTTGTTGGTGAGGAAGGCCACTCGCCGGCCCGCCGCCCGGAACGCGGCGATCGCGTCCGCGGAACCGGGGATCGCGGCGTCACCCCGCCACACCACCCCGTCGAGATCCAGCACGATCACCTCGGCCCCTTCTCCCCCACGACGCGCGGTGCCCACATCTCCCCCTGACGCACGGTTGCCCGCGTCGTCCTCCGTCCGGTCGCCGTGCCAGAATCGCCGGACCGACCCGGAGGCAACGGCAGTGCCCGAGTTCCGCCCGTTCCGAGGTATCCGCTACCGCGTCGACGAGCTCGACACGGTGACCTCGCCACCCTACGACGTCATCGATCCCGCGGAGCGCGACGATCTGCTGGCGCGCTCGCCGTACAACTCGGTGCAGCTGATCCTCCCCGGCGACGACGGCTACGAGCGCGCCGCGGCCACGATCGCCACCTGGCTCGGCGACGGCACCCTCGCGCGCGACGCCGAGCCGGCGTTCTACGCGTACCGGATGGGCTACACCGACCAGGACGGCACCCCGCGCCACACCGTCGGCGTGGTCGGCGGCCTCGTGATGCCCCGGGCCGCGGGCGAGGGCGACGTGCTCCCCCACGAGCGCACCCTGCCGAAGGCCAAGAGCGACCGGCTCGCGCTGCTCGCGGCCACCCGAGTCAACCTCGACCCGATCTGGGGGCTCACCCCCGCCGCGGGCCTGGCCGCGGTGGCGGATCGCGCGGCTGCGCTCGCCAAATCGGTCGACGACCACGGCGTGACCCACGAGCTCGGTGCGATCACGGATCCGGCCGACATCGCCGAGATCCGCGCCATCGTCGCGAGCGCACCGGTCGTGCTCGCCGACGGGCACCACCGGTTCGAGACCGCGATCAACTACCGCGACGCCCAGCTCGCGGCCGGCGCCGCGACTCCCGGCGACGAGGCGGTCATGTGCCTCATGGTCGAGCTCGCCGAGGACGAGCTCTGGGTCCAGCCGATCCACCGCGTGCTGCGCGGCGTCGACTCGGCGACCCGACTCCGGCTCGATCTCGGGGGGCGGCTCCGGATCCTGGAGGCGGCGCCCAACACGCCCGGGAACGTGCGCGACCTCGTGCACCGGATCGCGCGCGACGGTGGCGTGGGCCTCGTCGACGCCGAAGGGGTCGCGCGCCTCGTCCCCGACGCGGACACGCTCGCCGCCGCCCGGGCCGAGCTCGAACCTGCCCTCGCGGAGGTGCCGTCCGCCTGGTTCGAGGTCCTCGGTGGCCCCGCGCTCGAGGGCTACGACGTCACCTACCGCCACGACGCCGAGGCGATCGCGCGGATGGTCGCCGCCGACGAGTGCGATGCCGCGATCCTGCTGCCACCCGTGACGGTCGACCAGATCCGGGTCGCGGCCGACGCGCGGGTGCGCATGCCGCAGAAGACGACCTTCTTCGCGCCGAAGCCACGGACGGGCCTGGTGTTCCGCGCGCTCGACGAGTAGTCACGCGTGAGGACGCGACGCACGCTGGGTGCGTGCGTGCTGGCCGCGCTCGTCACCGGCGCCGCCGGGTGCGGCGGTTCGGACGCACCCGGCGATCAGCGCACGGTCCGCTCGGACGGCGCGGACCGGACGTACACCGTCCGCGCCCCGAAGCGCCTCACACGCGATGCACCGATCTTCATGATCCTGCACCTGCACCAGCGCCAGGTCGACGACCTCCCCGGGTTCGCCGACCTCCCGGCCGCGGCCCGCCGCGCGGGCTATCTCGTGGTCGCCCCCGACGGCGTCGGGTACAGCTGGAACGCCGGCGCGTGCTGTGACCCCGCCGTGAAGCGCGACGTCGACGACGTCGGGTTCCTCCGCCGGGTGATCGCCGACGTGCGCCGGGAGTACGGCAACCGCACGCGGCCGGTGGTGGTCGTCGGGTTCTCGAACGGCGCGTTCATGGCGTGGCGCCTCGCCTGCTCCGGGACCCGGCTGCGCGCCATCGCGCTGGTGGAGGGGGGCGCCGGCGTGGACCGGTGCCGCCTCGCCGGACCGACGGACTACCTCCAGATCCACCAGACCGGCGACTCGATCGTGCCGTTCGGCGGCGCCGAGCATCCCGTCGTCCCGGGTGCCACGCGCTTCCCGTCGGTCGCGGAGACGTCGGCCCGCTGGCGGAAGGCCGCCGGTTGCGCGAACACCCCGGAGCTCACCACCGGGCCGGACGTCCGGACGGCGACCTATCCCTGCGACGGTGGCAGCGTCGCGCGGGTCACGGTGATCGACGGGGGCCGCCACGACTGGCCGGTGAAGCCCGGCGACCCGCTCGACGCGACCAGGTCGATCCTGGACTTCTTCGGTCGCCGCCCCTGAGCGTCGGCGTCATCCGGGCCGCGCATCGTCCACCCCGACCGGCCGCACGCGGCGACGGAGTGAGGCGAGGAGTGACACCGCGACGAGCACGACCAACGCGCCGAGGCTGAGCAGCGACACGATCGCGCCGACACGCGCCGGGCCGGCCTCGCGTTGGCGGATCTCCACCCGTACCGGACCCGTCGCGGGCGTGCCCGCTGCCCGCACTGCGACCACCAGCCCGAACGGCGTCCGACCGACGGCCCGGATCCCCGTCATCGAGAGCATCCGGGGACCGGCCGAGATGTTCGTGACGAAGGGCTGGCGGCCGTCGGGCACGGGCAACGTCCCCGAGTAGCCGGCGCCGCGGACCTTCGACACGGGGACGGTCAGCAGCCGGTTCGGGGGCGCCTGCACGACTCGGCCCGAGACGTCGCGGAAGTCGGCGCCCGCGTACCAGCTGGGCGGGATCGAGTACCGCGCGTCGACCACCGCGTCCACGAACCGGGAGTCGGTGGCGACCTGCCGCCCTCCGTGGACGTACTCGGACCGCACGCGCACGACCTGCCAGGTCGCGGCGAGGCCGTTGAAGACGACGATCACGACCAGTGCGCCCACCGTCCACCGCGCCGCCGACGCCGACACCCCCGCCAGTCCCGCGACCGCGATCAGGACCAGCAGCGCGACGCCCAGCACCACGTAGCCGTCGAGCCGGAACGTGAACTGGGCCGACCAGAACACCCGCGGCAGCACGTCCCACGCCCGTTCGTCGACGAGCAGCACGACGAAGATCCCGGTGACGACCGCGATCCCCACGAACAGGCGCCGGTGCGCGCCGCTCCATCTCGGCCAGGCGACGAGCGCGACCACCGCAGCCCAG
>CAZXCB010000265.1:0-746 GCA_964639075.1 uncultured Bifidobacteriaceae bacterium
CTGGTCGGGCGTGCGGCGCGGGTGGTGGGTCCTCGCGCCCGAGGTGGCCGGCTCGTGCTGCAGACCCGCAGTCCCGAGCACGCGGTCGTCGAATGGGCCCGGACCGGGAACCCGGAGTCGGTGATGGACGCGGAGGCGGCCCGGCGCCGGACGCTCTCGTTCCCGCCGTACGGAGCGGTCGCGGAGGTGAGCGGGGAACCCGACGCCGTGCGGGCCACGCTCGACGCCCTCCCGCCGGTGGTGACGGTCCTCGGCCCGACCACGGCGGGCACCGGCCTGCACGCGCTTGTGCAGGCCGCCGATGCGGACGTGCTCGCCGACGCGCTCGCGCCCGCGGCCCGCGTCGGGCGCGCCGCCACATCGACGCGGAGCCGTCTCCGCGTCGCCGTCGACCCACCCCGCGTCTGACAGTCGACTTCCGTCCGAACCTGCGCCACTTGTGCGGCGTATGGCGGCGTAGGCGACGCAGGTTGGGTGTGCGCCGACGTGTCGCGAGCGATCGTCACGTTGCCGATGGACCGGCGCGACTGACACGATCCGTCGATGGTCGACCACCGCTACCCCGGCTTCACCGGCCGCGTCGGCCGCACGTTCGCCGGCTCCGAGGGCGCGTGGCCGGACCGGCCGCAGGCACGGGAGGGCGCGCCGAACATCGTGGTCGTCCTCGCCGACGACCTCGGGTACGCCGACCTCGGCTGCTACGGCAGCGAGATCGCCACGCCGAACCTCGACGCGCTCGCGCAGCG
>CAZXCB010000265.1:756-4398 GCA_964639075.1 uncultured Bifidobacteriaceae bacterium
AATAGGGGAAAATGTCGAGATACAGCTTGACCTTGACCCAGCGACCGTAGAGGCGGATGTGCTCGCCGACCCGCGCTGCGCTCCTCACCGGCGTCGAGCCGCACCGCGCCGGGCTCGGGACGGTCGCGCACGTCGATCCCGGCTTTCCCGGGTACGCCTCGGAGCTCGCGCCCGACGTCATGACGATGGCCGAGATCCTCCGCGACGAAGCGGGCTACGCCACGATGATGGTCGGCAAGTGGCACCTCGCCAAGGACTCCGACGGTGCGGAGGGCCCGCGCCACTCCTGGCCGTGCCAGCGCGGCTTCGACCAGTACTACGGCGTCATCGACGCGTTCACCAACCTGCACCAGCCGCACCGGCTCGTGCAGGACAACCACGCGGTCGAGACCGATCGCTACCCGGACGACTACTACTTCACCGACGACATCACCGACCGCGCGATCTCCATGATCCGCGCGCAGAAGACCGCGAACCCGCGCCGGCCGTTCTTCGCCTACGTGGCGCACGGCGCGGTGCACGCGCCGTTGCACGCCCGACCCGAGGACGTCGACAAGTACCGGGGTCGGTACGACGCGGGGTGGGACGCGTTGCGCGCCGAGCGCTTCGCCCGTCAGCAGGCGCTGGGGGTGGTGCCGCCCGGGGTCGAGCTCGCGCCTCGCAACACCGAGCGCGACCACGACGTGCGCCCGTGGGAAGAGCTGTCGACCGACGAGCAGCGGCTGTTCGCGCGCCACATGGAGGTCTACGCGGCGATGGTCGACCGGATCGACCAGAACATCGGTCGGATGGTCGACGCGCTCGACGACCTCGGCGAGCTCGACAACACGATCTTCGTGTTCACGTCGGACAACGGCGCGTCCCGCGAGGGCGAGGTGTGCGGCACCACCGCGTACTACGTGCACCTGCTCCAGGGCGACGACATCGACGCCGACCTCGCGCGCATCGACGAGATCGGTGGGCCGACCACCACGCCGCACTACCCGCGGGGTTGGGCGATGGCGTCGAACACCCCGTTCCGCCTGTACAAGATCAACACCCACCAGGGCGGGCACTCGGTGCCGCTCGTCGTCTCGTGGCCGGCCGGGCTCGAAGCACGCGGGGAGTACCGGCGGCAGTACCAGCACGTCACCGATCTCCTGCCCACGTTCCTCGAGATCGTCGGCATCGGACGGCCGGCGGCCCGTCACGGGGTCGAGCTCACGCCGTTGCAGGGCGCGAGCTTCACCTCCGTGCTCACGTCGGCCGACGCGCCGAGCACCCATCACGAGCACGTCGTGGAGATGAACGGCCACCGCGGCTACTACCGCGACGGTTGGCACGCGGTGACCCTGCACCACGGGCTCACGTCGTTCACCGACGAGCGGTGGGAGCTGTACGACCTGGAGGCAGACCCCACCGAGCTGCACGATCTGGCCGCAGAGCATCCCGAACGGCTCGCCGAGCTCGTCGCGGCGTGGGAGGCGGCCGCGTGGGAGAACCGCATCTACCCGCTCGACGAGGGTGCGAGCGTCAAGTACGTCACGCGTCCCGAACGCGACCTCGTGTACGCGGAGCCGGTGCGGATCCCGCGCGGCACGCCCACCCTGGAGCGGTGGCGATCGGTCCAGCTCGTCTGGTTCCGCGGCTTCACCGTGACCGTCGAGCTCGAGCACCGCGCCGGCGACACCGGGGTGCTCGTCGCGCACGGCGACCAGGGCTCCGGTTACGTGCTGTACGTGCTCGACGGCACTCTCGTGCTCGCGCACAACGACGGGCGCGGTCACATGACGCGGGTCGACGCAGGTGAGCTGCCCCACGGCGCCCGGGAGGTGACGGTCGAGTTCGTCGCTCCGGGCGACCGCCGGTGGGACGTGCGCATCGAGGTCGACGGCGAGACCCGCGTGGAGTGCTCGGGCCTGTCGATGCTGTTCGGCATCGCGCCCTTCGAGGGGATCGACGTCGGTATCGACCGGCGTTCGCCCGTGTCGTGGGACCTCTACGAGCGCTTCGGCCCCTTCCCGTACTCGGGGAGTCTCGCGGCGGTGACGTACACGCCGGGCGAGCCCGCGCCCGACGCGCCCGTCCACCTCGTCGGGATGCTCCGCGACCTCGGACAGCGGTACGAGTAGACCCGGCCGGTAACCTGCTCGAGATGATCCATGCCTTGGTGACACCCCGAGCCGGAGCTTGCGGAGGCGAGCCGCGAGGCAGTGAGCCCACGACGACGCACGCCCGCCCGGTCGGCGAACGTACGAGCCGATAAGTCGTGTCCGGGTATCCCATTCGGGTCTTCGGCGACCCCGTGCTCAAGCAGCACGCCAAGGAGGTCACCGAGCTCGACGGCAAGCTCGCGCGCTTCGTCGACACCATGGTGGACACGATGTACGACGCGGCCGGGCTCGGGCTCGCGGCACCGCAGGTGGGCGTCCAGAAGCGGATGTTCACCTTCGACGTCGGCGAAGGTCCGCAGGTGCTCATCAACCCCGAGGTCGTCGAGGCGACGGGGGAGTGGGCCTACGAGGAGGGCTGTCTCTCCATCCCCGGGTTCCACTTCGAGATCGTGCGGCCCAAGCTCGTGACGATCACCGGGGTGGACCTCGACGGCAAGGAGGTCGTGATCGAGGGCGACGAGCTGCTCGGCCGGGTCTTCCTCCACGAGCTCGACCACCTCGACGGGGTGCTGATGCTCGATCGCCTGGAGCCCGACGAGCGCAAGCGCGCGCTGCGGGAGCTGCGCGACGTCGACCTCCGGGAGGCGGGCCTCGACCGGATCGACGACGTCCGGCGGCTGTGACGATCGAGCCGGTCGTCTTCTTCGGGACGCCGGTCGCCGCCGCCGGCTGCCTCGAGGCACTGCTCGCCGCCGGGGCCGACGTCCGCATGGTGGTGACCCGACCCGACCGGCGTCGCGGCCGCGGCGGGGCCATGATCCCGAGCCCGGTGAAGCAGGCCGCCCTCGCGCACGACCTGCCCGTGCGCACTCCGGAGCGGGCCCGTGAGGTGGTCGACGAGCTGCGGGCGAGCGGCGCGACGCGCGGCGTCGTCGTGGCGTTCGGCCAGCTCCTGCCCGACGCGGTCCTCACCGCGTTCCCGAACGGCCTCGTGAACGTCCACTACTCGCTGCTGCCGCGCTGGCGCGGCGCCGCCCCGGTCGAGCGGGCGATCCTCGCGGGCGACACCGAGACCGGGGTGTGCGTGATGGCGGTGGAACCCGAGCTCGACACCGGCGCGGTGTACGCGCGGCGGGTGCTTCGCATCGGTGCCGACGAGACCGCGGGGGAGCTGCACGGGCGCCTCGCGGACGCCGGCGCGGCGCTGCTCGTCGAGACGCTCGACCGCATCGCCGACATCACGCCCGAGCCGCAGGCGGGGGAGCCGCGGTACGCCGCGAAGCTCACGACCGACGAGTTCCGGCTCGACCTGGCGCGACCGGCCGCCGAGCTCGTCCGGCTCGTGCGCGCGGGGAACCCGCGCCCGGGTGCCTGGCTCGAGGTCGACGGGGGCCGGCTCAAGATCTGGCGGGCCCACGAGGAGTCGGGCCGGTTCGTCCCCGACGAGGTCAAGAAATACGCTCTCGGCTACTACGGCAAGCTGCTCGCCCCGGTCGCGCCGGACGTGCTCGACCGCATCGTGGAGAACGGCTCTTCACGCATCGGCCTC
>CAZXCB010000266.1:0-4031 GCA_964639075.1 uncultured Bifidobacteriaceae bacterium
CGGTGGCCAGCGTCCCACCACCCTCGGTCGCGCCGTAGTACTCGATGATGGATTCGCCCCACCAGTCGATCATCTTGCGCTTGACATCGATGGGGCACGGCGCCGCGGCGTGGATCGCGTACTTCATCGAGGACACGTCGTAGCGCGCGCGCACATCGTCGGGCAGCTGCAGCATCCGGTGGAACTGCGTCGGCACCATGTGCGTGTGCGTGCACCGGTAGCGCTCGATGAGCGCGAGCGTCTGCTCCGGGTCCCACTTGTCCATGTACACGACGGTGTGGCCGGCGCCGAGCGCGTTGCCCGCGAACGTCGTGACCGCGGTGTGATAGTTCGGCGACGTCGAGAGGTGCACGTTGCCCTCTCGGGGCAGGATCCCGAACAGCAGCAGGAACATGGAGAACAACTCCGCGGACGTGTCCGGGTCGAGGCCCGACAACGGGCGCTTCACACCCTTGGGACGACCGGTCGTGCCACTCGTGTAGTGCATCGCCGCGCCCGCGGTGCGATCGTCGGGGAGCGCGTCGGGCTGGTCGGCGAGGAACGTGTGGAGGTCTCGGAAGCCGGGGACGTCTCCGACCGCGAGCCGGCCCTCGGCCGGGATCCCGGCCTCGTCGGCCGCGGTCACCACGACGTCGGCGAAGCGCTCGTGGGTGACGAACGCCTTCGCGTCCGAGTCGCGCAGGATGTACGCGATCTCCGGCGGCGACAGCCGGTAGTTGATCGGGACGTAGTAGAGGCCGATCTGGAGCGCCGCGAGGTAGACGGTCGCGGGCTCGACCCCGTTGGGCAGGATCGCGGCGACGGTGTCGCCCGGTTCCAGCCCGAGCGACCGCAGTCCGTGCGCCATGCGGTTGCAGCGCGCCAGCAGATCGCCGGCCGACCACTCGGTGCCGTCGGTGTCGACGAGCGCCAGGTGGTTCGGATCCTCCTGGGCGTAGTACCAGAACCCTCCGGGCATGCGCGCGACGTCTCCTCGTGCTCTCGGCTCGCGAACCGGCGCAGTAGAACACGTTCTCGCGAGGTCGGGCAACCGCCCTTGACCGGCGACCGATCCGGGACAATTCTGCGGGCAATTCGGCGAATGTCCGTGCGCGGTGCGCTCGGGACTGGAAAACTCACCGACAACATGAGAAACATTCGCAACAAGCTCAACGCCGGGATCAGCGACCGCCTGCGCTTCCAGTCGCCCGAGGAACGGATCCTCAACGGGCTGTTGCTCATGGTGGTCATCGTCCTCGCGACGGTCGTGACCGTGAAGCTGCGCGACGACCGCACCGAGGCCCGCACCGAGGTCCGGGGCATCCAGGTGACCAACTCCGCGCCGCCGACGAGCGTGACCGGCGCGCCGTCGACGAGCACCGTCACGGTGGCACCGCCACCCGCCGGGCTGACCCCCGCGCAGTTGTACGCCTACGCCGCGGCCCTGGCGCGCGCACCCGGGCGTCGCGACACCACGACGACGACCCAGGCCGGCGCCGCGCCCCCGGCCTGGCCGTTCCCGCCGATCGTGACGACGCGGCCCGTCGTCGTGACGACGACCACGCGCCCGGCCGCGACCACCACCACGACGACCACGACGACGACCACCACGACCGCGCCGATCGTCGGCTCCTGACCAGGCCGCACCACGCGGCACCACGCGGAACCACGCGGCGCGGGCGCGCCGGAGCTCAGCCCAGCGCGACCGGCAGGTGCTTGATGCCGTTGATGAGGTTCGACGCGAGTCGCTCGGGCTCACCGGCGAGGTGCATGCCCGGCGCGCGCGTGAGCATCTCCTCGAACATCGTCGTGATCTCCATCTTCGCGAGCGCGGCGCCGAGGCAGTAGTGGGGGCCGCGCCCACCGAACGCGATGTGCTCGTTCGGGGTCCGGGTGACGTCGAACGCGTGCGCGTCCGGGAAGACGTCCTCGTCACGGTTCGCGGCGCCGTACCAGACGGTCACCTTCTGCCCCCGCTCGATCGGCACGCCGTGCAGCTCCGTGTCGGCGGTCGCGGTACGACGGAAGTACATCACCGGGCTCACGTACCGGAGCATCTCGTCCACCAGCGTGTCGAGCGTGCCCGACACGTCCGCGAGCACGCGCTCCTTCTGCTCCGGGTGCGACAGCAGCGTCAGCATCCCGCCACTGATCAGGTTGCGCGTGGTCTCGTTCCCCGCGACCGCGAGCAGCAGGACGAAGACGTTGAACTCGATGTCACTGAGCTTCTCGCCGTCGAGCTCGGCGGTAATGAGCGTGGTCACGATGTCGTCCATCGGTCGTTCGCGACGCGAGTCCGCGAGCGACTGGGCATACATGTAGAGCTCCATCGACGCCTCGAGCGCCTGCTCGGGCGGCCCGTCGTTGTACTCGGGATCCGACGCGCCGATGAGCCGGTTCGACCACTCGAAGATCTTGTGGCGGTCCTCGTAGGGCACCCCGAGTAGCTCGGCGATGACGACGAGGGGCAGCTCGGCCGCGAAGTTCGGCACGAAGTCGATGACGTCGGTCTTGCCGAGCTGGCGGTCGACGATGACCTTCGCGGCCTCGCGGATGTGCGGCTCCATCTGCTTGATGACCTTCGGTGTGAAGCCGCGCGCGACCAGGTTCCGCAGGCGCGTGTGCTGCGGCGGGTCCTGGTTGAGCATCATCAGCTCGGTGCCCTCGGTCTGGTCGTCGAGCAACGCACCGCCCTGCGCGCTCGAGAACGTCTTCACATCGCGCTCGATCGCGATCACGTCCGCGTAGCGCGTGCAGACCCAGAAGCCCGGCGCGTACCTCGTCGACGCGTGCCAGTGCACGGGCTCGTCGCGTCGCAGGCGGTCGAAGAACTCGTGGGGTGGTCCCGATGCGACGTAGGTCATCGGGTCGTCGAGTTGGACGGCGGTCGTCTCCATGGCCGGTTCCCCCAGGGATGCCGTGGTCGCGGGCGTGCCTTCGCAGCCCGTCCGCGAACGAGATAGAACAGGTTCTACTTTCGAGCGTAGCCGGTCCGGGCCGTCGGTACGATCCGCCCGGCCGGCGACCATCCAGCGAGGAGCGCGCGTGCCCGAGATCCTGCCGATGACCACGAAGCACTGCACGGTCGAGCGCGACGGGAACGTCGTCGTGCTCACCATGAACCGCCCGGAGGCGCGCAACGCGCTGAGCCCCGACATGCTCGTCGGACTCGCCGACGGCTTCACCTACGTGGACGAGACGCCCGAGATCCGCTGCGCGATCCTCACCGGCGCGGGCGGGCACTTCTCGTCGGGCGCGGACCTCAAGGCGATGAGCACGCCGTCGGAGAGCGAGCACGTCCGGAACCGGATGGCCGAGACGCCGAACCTGCACTGGAAGGCGCTGCTGCGCGACTACCGGCTGACGAAGCCGCTCATCGCGGCGGTCGAGGGCTACGCCGTCGCCGGCGGGACCGAGATGCTCCAGGGCACCGACATCCGCATCGCCGGCGAAGGGGCGGTGTTCGGCGTCTGGGAGGGCAAGCGGGGGCTGTTCCCACTCGGCGGCTCGGCCGTGCGACTCCCCCGCCAGATCCCGTACACGATCGCGATGGACATCCTGCTGTCGTCCAAGCCCGTACCCGCCCACGAGGCGCTGCGCATCGGGCTCGTCGGACGCGTCGTCCCCGACGGCACCGCGCTCGACGCCGCCCGCGCGGTCGCCGAGCAGGTGGCCGCGTGCGGACCGCTCTCCACCCAGGCGATCCTGCGCGCCTGGCGCGAGACCGAGTACCTCACCGAGGCGGAGGCGATGCCGATCCAGGACGCGATCGGCTGGGAGGTGTTCGCATCCGAGGACGCGCAGGAGGGTCCCCGAGCGTTCGCGGAGAAGCGCCCGCCCGAGTTCAAGGGCCGATGAGGGAGGCGTCGACCCCGATGCCGCGCCGTCCATGCCGCCGACCGGGGCCCGCCCGGCCCGGCCCGCAGGGCCGAGAGGGCACGCGATGACGTCGAGCGGGAGTGAGCGCGAGCGGCTCGCGGAGGCGGTCCGGCACCTCATCGACGCGGCGGTGACGATGGACGACGCCACCGAGGAGCAGCTCGGCACCGCGG
>CAZXCB010000266.1:4041-4369 GCA_964639075.1 uncultured Bifidobacteriaceae bacterium
GAGGCGATCGCCCGCCACCTGGGACGCGGGCCACGTCATGCTCTGGGTACCACCGAACACGGCGCCGACAACCGCGGCGTTCGGGCGCGCCGCGAGCGCGAGCACGCCGACTACCTGCCGCGGTCGCCGCTCGTGGGCACGCTCAGCCCGATCGCACCACCGATGCGGTGGGAGGCCGGTCCCGACGGCATCGTGATCGAGGGCACGTACCACGCAGCGTACGAGGGCCCGCCCGGCTACGTGCACGGTGGCTGGATCGCGCTCACCTTCGACGAGCTGCTCGGGATGGCGAACATCGCGTCCGGTCATCCGGGGATGACGGGCCGAC
>CAZXCB010000267.1:0-4325 GCA_964639075.1 uncultured Bifidobacteriaceae bacterium
GTGACGCACCGGTCTTCGTCGTCGCGACCGCGAACGACGTGACGCGCCTCCCTGCCGAGCTCACCCGCAAGGGCCGCTTCGACGAGCTGTTCTTCGTCGACCTCCCCGAAGCGACCGCGCGGGTGGAGATCCTGCGCAGCCTGCTCGCCGGCCGCGAGACGATCCTCGCGGAGTCCGACCTCGAGGCACTCGCCGACGCGTCCGACGGGTTCTCCGGCGCCGAGCTCGAGGCCGCCGTCGTGGCCGCGTCCTACGCGGGGCCGCTCACCGGTGCCGGAGTCGCGGCGGAGCTCAGCGCGACCGTGCCGCTCGCGCGGTCACGGCCCGCCGAGGTGGCGCAGCTGCGCGCCTGGGCTGCGAGCCACGCACGCGCCGCCTGAGGGTGACCCCGGTCAGGCGCCGATGACGTCCGGCCGACCGAGGCCGTTCGCCTCGCAGAGCGCGAGATACGAGTCGCGCACGAGTCCGGCGTCGATCACGGACTCGACGTTGCCGGCCGCGTCCAGGTTCAGGTTGGCGCCGTAGATCGCGAACCAGACGTCGGTCATGCCGTCGTTCTCGGCGGGAACGGTGAGCGTGTGGACCGACCCGGCCGGCTCGTAGAGGTACGACCCCGCGGTGTTCACCTCGGGGTACTCGACGTACTTCCACGAGCCGCTGATCGTGAACGCGAACACCTCGCCGGTGTGCTTGTGCGTCGGCACGACCACCCCCGGCTCGAACTTGGTGCGGATCACCCAGAGCCCGGCCTCCACGTTAGCCTGGAGGAGCTGGAGGTGGGTGCCGTCGCCGAGCGCCACGAACGGCAACTCGGACTCGCCGCGGTGCAGTGCCTTGGGGATGTCGAGCATCGTCATACCCGGAGTGTACGGCCCGGCCCGGAGCCATTCCTGCGCCACAAACCCGCGCTATTCGCGGGTTTGTGGCGCCGGTACGGCACGGCGGCGGTTCAGGCGTCGGGTGTGGAGCGCAGGACGCGGCCGGCGAGGGCGCCGGTGTGCTCGCCGTGCTCCATGAACACCTGGCCGTTCACGATCGTGGCGTCGTAGCCGGACGCGGTCTGCACGTAGCGGCCGGCTCCGTTCGGGAAGTCGTGCACGTACTCGGGCTGCGGGAGCCGCATGCCCTCCAGGTCGATCACGTTCACATCCGCGAACGCGCCCGGGCGCAGGACCCCGCGGTCCGAGATGCCGAACAGCTCGGCGGTGTCCGAGGTGAGCCGCCGGATCGCGTCGCCGATCGTCGTGAGCTGGCGGTCCCGGACCCAGTAGGTGAGGAAGAACGTCGGCTGGCTCGAGTCCATGATCATCCCGACGTGCGCGCCGGCGTCGGCGAGGCCGAGCACGCTCGCCGGGTGGCGCAGCATGGCCTCGACCGCACCGAGGTCGTCGTTCAGGAACGGCCAGTTCACCAGCACGCGACCGTCGCGCTCGTCGCAGATCTGGAGGAACGCCTCGGCGACGCCGACCCCGCGGCGCGCCGCGTGCGCCGCGAGCGTGTCGTCGGCGCCGAGGTCGTAGCGCGCGTCGCCCTCGGGCAGCACGTACATCTCGGTCATCGGGATCGTCGGCAGCCCCTCGGCGGCGGCGACGAGCTCGGCGCGTCGCGCCGGGTCGCGCACCAGCGCGAGCCGATCCTCGATGCGCAGGTCGCGCAGCGCACGCCAGGCCGGCGCGCCGTCGAACGGGGTCCGGTGGACGAGACCGAACAGGAGCCCGATCCCGCGCGCCGTCGTCTGCGGTCGGAGGCGCGCACCGAGCGCGTTCTGCGCATCGACCTCGGCCAGCGCCTCGACGTCGATCCCGGGCACCTTCTTCGTCTGGCTCAGGCCGAAGGTCGCGGGCCTTCCGGTCAGCCGCGAGATCTCGCCGAGCAGCGCGACCTCGGGCTGGGTGCGCCGTCCCCCGTCGGGGCTGCGCTCACCCAGTGCGGACGCGGCCTCGAACACCCCGCGGCGACGGTCGCCGAGCACGCGGCTGATCTCGATGAGCTCGTGAGCCTCGGCGAGCGTCCCGGGCACCACGCGGCCGTCGGGCACGCGGTGCAACGCCGTGCGCGAGGTGGAGAAGCCGAGCGCGCCGGCGTCGATCGCCTCGGCCACCAGCTCGCACATCACGGCTATGTCGGCGTCGGTCGCGGGTGCCTCGTCCATCGACCGCTCGCCCATCGCGTGGATGCGCACGGCGCAGTGACCCACCATGCCGCCGGTGTTCACGCCCTTGGGCATGCGGTCGATCGAGTCGAGGTACTCCCCGTAGGTCTCCCAGTCCCACGGGAGCCCCGACATGATCGCGTGGGCTGGGATGTCCTCGACCGACTCCATCATCTCGGCGAGGAACCCGCGGTCGTCGGGCTTGCACGGCGCGAACGTCACGCCGCAGTTGCCGAGCACGACCGACGTCACTCCGTGCCAGCACGACGACGATCCGATCGGGTCCCACGCGATCTGCGCGTCGAGGTGGGTGTGGATGTCGACGAATCCGGGCGTGACGTAGCGCCCCTGGGCGTCGAGCTCGCGGGTCCCCGTGCCGTCGACGACACCGACGGCGGTCACGCGGTCGCCGTCGATCGCGACGTCGGCGGAGACGGGCTCCGCGCCCGTGCCGTCGACGACGAGTCCACCCCGGATGACGAGATCGTGTGCCATGGCCGCGGAGCCTAGGCGTGCAGCGCGGCGACCAGCTCCGAGAGGAAGGGCTCGATGTCGGCGCGGGTGCGGATGAAGCGGCCGAGCGCGACCGAGATCGACGTGACCCCCAGTGCCGCGAGCTCTGCCGCCGGTGCGACCGTGGCCATGGCGTCGACGCGACCGTCGGCATCCGTGACCACGGGGATGCCGGCCCGCACGCCGAGCGTCCGTGGATCGCGGCCGGCCGCCACGAACGCGTCCTGCAATCGGGCGATGCCCTCGCCGATCTCCGCGACCGTCGGGCCCAGCGGCAGCCAGCCGTCGCCGAGCTCGGTGATGCGCCGCACCATCGGCTCCGTCAGCGCGCCGCCGTACCAGACGGGCAGCCGGGGTTGGACCGGCCGCGGCTCCATCCACAGCTCGGTGAACGCGACGGTTGCCGACGCGAACGAGACCGGCGGCGCCTGCTCCCACACGGCCCGGCACGCGGCGACGGCGTCGTCCATGCGCCGCGTCCGGCCGACGAAGCCCATGCCGGGTTCGACGAACTCCTCGCGCTGCCAGCCGGTGCCGACGCCGAGGTCGAGCCGCCCGCGCGAGAGCACGTCGAGGGTGGCGACCGTCTTCGCGAGGAGCAGGACCGGGCGCAGCGGCGCGATCAGCACGCCGGTGCCCAGGCGCACCCGCCGGGTCGCGCCCGCGATCGCCGCGAGCGTGGTGAGGGGCTCGAGCCAGGGCTCCCCGGGCGGGTACGGGAACCTCGCGGCGTAGGGGTAGCGGTCGAGCCGCGGGCCGACGGCCACGTGATCCGGCAGCACGAGCTGGTCGACGCCGAGCCCGTCGGCCGTGCGGGCGACGTCGAGGACCGCACCGAGGTCGTCACCGAACAGACGCGACAGGCCCGAGACGGTGACGGAGAGCGAAACCACACCGGCCATGCGCGGCGGAGCGTAGCGTCGGGGGATGCCGTGGTTGGCGGCGCTCCTGGCGCTCGGTGCGGCTGCGCTCTTCGCGGTCGGTGCCGTCGCGCAGCAACGCGCCGCCGCGGCGTACTTCGGCACCGGAGGCCTGCGCCTGATCGGCCGGCTGCTCACCACGCCCCTGTGGCTCGCCGCCACGTGCGGCAACGTCATGGGGTACGCGCTCCAGGCGTGCGCGCTCGCCGTCGGCTCGCTGCTCGTCGTGCAGCCGATCCTGGTCACGACGCTCGTGTTCGCACTCCCACTCGGCGCGCGCTGGAACCACCGCCGGATCACGCGCGGCGAGATCGGTTGGGCGATCGCGTTGTGCGTCGCGCTGGCCGCCTTCCTGCTCGCGAGCAATCCGGAAGGCGGAGTCGACGTCACACGCTTCCGCGCCTGGCTGCCGTCGGTGGTCGTCTGCGGAGCGATCGTCGTGGTCGCGATCGGCATCGGCTCCTCCGCGACCGGACGCGTGCGGGCCCTCGCGTTCGCAGTCGTCGCGGGAACGTGCGTCGGGTTCGCCTCCGCGCTCACGAAGTCGGTGGTGAACCATCTCGGTCACGACGTCCTCATGACGTTCGGCCAGTGGGAGGTCTACGCACTCGCCGCCACGGCCGGCTTCGGGGTCTTCGCGCAGCAGCTCGCGTTCCAGGCGGGCTCGCTCGAGGTCTCGTTCCCCGCGACGATGGTGCTCGACCCGGTCGTCGCGGTCGCCGTTGGCATCAGCGCGCTCG
>CAZXCB010000268.1:0-1610 GCA_964639075.1 uncultured Bifidobacteriaceae bacterium
ATGGCCGGATGGACGCTCGGATACGCGCAGCGTGACGTGACCCCGCCGATGGGCCAGCGCGCGAGCGCTCACCTGTAGCACGCGCAGGAAGCCCTCGTCCTCGACCAGTGCCACCTTCGCCCGGCAGTGACCCGCCAGGTAGCGGATCTGGTCCTCCGAGGACGAGTTGTAGATCGAGATCGGCGTCGCTCCGAGCAGGACCACGGCCAGGTCGGCGAAGTGGAACTCCGGCCGGTTCCGCATCATGAGCACCACCCGGTCGCCGCGACCGACCCCGAGACCGGCAAGGCCGGTCGCGAGCCGGCAGGCGCGCTCGGCGTAGTCCGAGTAGGTGTGCTCCTCCCAGCCCTCGCCCTGCCGGCGGCGCAGCGCCACCCGCGACGGCATGGCCCGCACGGTGTCGCGGAACAGCGAGGCGACGGTCTGGCCGGCCGTCGCCTCGGCGATCTGCTCGTTCGTCCAGCCCACGGTTCCCCCCTCGGCGCGAAGCGCCGACGTTGTAGCGCACCGCCGTCGGCTCGGCCAGGGCCGCGGGTCCCGTCCGGGTTGGGGACAACCCTGTGGAGAACGGTCCCAGGCCTGGGGACAACGGTGTGGACGGCGTCCGTCGCCGATGCCGGGGCCCGCCGGATGCCGGTTCCCTGGACAGGGAATCGTGGAACCCGCGGGCGGGATCACGGGGCTCGTCCACCGCGGGCGCCCGTCCTCCACCACTCGTCCCCAAGGTTGTCCACAGACCGGGGACGCACGCGACGCCCGGTCGGGTGCCTCAGGCCGGCTCAGTGCCGGGATCCCGGCCGGGCGGCTCGCGATCGAGCTCGGCGAGCACGGCGTCCGTGTCCGCACCCAGGGCGCGACCAGCGCCGCGGATCCGACCCGGCGTACGCGAGAGGCGCGCCAGCAGTCCGGGCATCGTCACGCCGTCGACGGTGACGAGGGATTCGCGTTCACGGACGTGGGCATCGGCCGCGACGTCGGCGATCGAGTACACGGGCGCGATCGCGGCGTGCGCGGCCTCGAACGCGGCGACGACTGCGTCGTGATCCCGCGCGCCGATCCAGTCCTGTACGAGGCGATCAAGCTCCTCACGGTGCACGCTGCGGCCCTCGAACGTCGCGAAGCGCTCGTCGTCCTCGGCGCCGAGCAGCGTGAGGAGGCGCTGGGCGACGGACTCGGCCGACGCGGACACCGCGACCCACCGGCCGTCGCGACACCGGTACGTGCCACGCGGGACCGAGTACGGGATCCCGCTCCCGAGGCGCGGCTGCTCGTAGCCGAGATGCGCCCACGCGCTGTGGAGCGGACCCATCAGGGCGAGCATCGTGTCGAGCAGGTCGACGTCGATCACCTGTCCCTCACCGGAGCGATCGCGGTGGCGCAGCGCGACCATCACCGCGAACGCGCCGGCGATCGCCGTGACCTCGTCGGTGAGCGCGATCGGCGGTGTCAGCGGCGCGCCGTCCGGCTCACCGTTGATCGCGGCGAAGCCGCTCATCGCCTCGGCCATCGTGGCGAACCCGGGCCGCTGGGCGTACGGACCCGTCTGGCCGAATCCGCTGACGCGCAGGATCACCAGCCCGGGGTTGCGCGCGAGCAGGTCGTCGGGCGCG
>CAZXCB010000268.1:1620-4317 GCA_964639075.1 uncultured Bifidobacteriaceae bacterium
CGGGGCGGGCCGCGTTGGGTCCGTCCTGGCCGAACACCGAGATGCGCACGGTCACGAGGCGGGGGTCGAGGCGGTCGGGGCCCAGCCCCCACTGCTCGAGGGTGCCCGGCCGGAAGTTCTCGACCACCACGTCGGCACGATCGATCAGCTGACGCGCCCGCGCGAGGCCGGCATCGGACTTGAGGTCGAGCACCACGGTCCGCTTCCCGCGCGCGACGAGCTTCCACATGTACGAGTCGCCGTCACGCGGATCCCGCCAGCCCATGCGCCGGGTCCCGTCGCCGCCGGGCGGTTCGACCTTCACGACGTCGGCGCCGTAGTCGGCGAGCAGCCGCGCCGCACCCGGTGCCGCGATCACGGTCGCAAGGTCGACGACGCGGAGCCCCTCCAGTGCCTGCACCGCCGCCAGGATAGGGAGGTACCGTCGCCGTCCTGTGATGGTGCTGCGAGCCGAGTCCGTGTTGCCCAGCCCGGCGCGTGTCGAGCCGCCCGGTCGTGCGCCGGTCCGGATCGGCGCGGTCCAGCATCGCTGGAACGCCGACGCCGAGGAGCACCGTGCCGGGCTCGCCGAGGGCGTCGCACTCGCCGCAGAGGCGGGCGCCCGGCTCGTGTGCCTCCAGGAGCTCACGCTCTCGCCGTACTTCGCGATCACCGAGGAGCCGGTCGAGCCGGTGGAGCCCGAGTCGCTCGTGGACGGCCCGACGTTCCAGTTCGCCGCCGCCCTCGCGGCGGCGCACGACGTCGCCGTGCACGCGTCGCTCTACGAGGACGCGAGCGACGGCGCCGTCGGCTTCAACACCGCGATCGTGGTCGGACCCGACGGAGTGCTGCTCGCGCACACCCGCAAGCTCCACATCCCCGTCACGGCGGGGTACCACGAGGATCGGTACTTCCGCCCCGGCGACACCGGCTACCCGGTGGTCGACCTCGCCGGGGCACGGTTCGGGTTCCCGACGTGTTGGGACCAGTGGTTCCCCGAGGTCGCCCGCGCGTACTCCCTCGCCGGCGCCGAGGTGCTCGTCTACCCCACCGCGATCGGCTCGGAGCCCGATCACCCCGACTTCGACACCCAGCCGTTGTGGGAGCAGGTCATCCGCGGCCACGGCATCACCAACGGGACGTTCATGGTCGCGGTGAACCGCGTCGGCACGGAGACCGTCGGCACCACGAGCATCACGTTCTACGGCTCGTCGTTCATCTCGGATCCCTACGGTCGCGTGCTCGTGCAGGCCCCCCGCGACGAGCCGGCCGTGCTCGTCGCCGACCTCGACCTCGACCAGCGCCGCGACTGGCTCACCCTCTTCCCGTTCCTCACCACTCGCCGCCCCGACACCTACGGACCCCTGACCGAGTGACGTCGTGCCATTCCGGCGCCGGAAACCCGCGATATGCGCGGGTTTCTGGCGCCGGTTGGGTACCGCGTCTCAGAATGCGTAGGTGAAGCAGCGGTGGGAGAGGGGGCCGCGGGCGTACTCGGGGTAGATGCCACCGTAGAGGTGCCTCGTCCGCTCGGACCAGGACAGTGCGGCCGGGTCCCGCAGGCGGTGGATCACCTGGGTGTAGCCACCCTCGTGGACGCGGTACTCGGCCCACACGCCGAGGTACTCCTTCACCGCGCCGACCTCCACGAACGGCACGTCGCGCGCGGCGGCGAACCTGCGGATGCGGTGACGGTGGGTGTGCCCCGCGAAGTAGCCGACGACGTTCTCGCGCCGGTCGACCACCGCCGCGAACGCCTCACTGCTGTCGGGGTCGATCCCGAAGTAGTCGGTCGACCGCTCGGGCGCGTGCAGGTCCCAGATCTGGTGGTGGCCGAAGACGAACACCGGACCGGAGGTCGCGGCCGCGGTCTCGTCGAGCCAGGCCAGCTGATCCCGGGTGATCTGTCCGCCGGCCGCCCCCGGGCGCACCGTGTCGAGGACCGCGAACGTCGCTCCGCCGAGCTCCACGGTGTAGGGCGCGCCCTCGAGCGCGAGCGCCGGGTCCTGCATCGCGTCGTGGTTGCCGCGCACATGGTGCAACCGGTCCCCGAAGCGGGCGTAGGTGTCGAGGAACGCCTGGTACTCGTCGGCGCTGCCCACGCACGTGAGGTCGCCCTTGGCGATCACCGCGTCCGGACCGAGCGCGGCGATCTCATCGACCGCCGCGGTGTTCATCGTGACCGGGTACGGCAGCTCTCCCGGCTCGGCGCGCACCCAGGGCCCGAGCTCGGCCTCCGGCACGTCGTGGAGCATCCCGCAGACCGTCTCGCCGAAGTGGACGTCGTTGACCGTCGCGACGGTGGCGAGCAGCGCGCCGGTCGGCTGCTCCAGCGTGTGCACCGTCTCGGGCACGAGCGCGTCCGGGTGGACGTCGTCGATCGCGAGCGGGTGCGGCGCGCCGGGCTCGAGACCGTCGACGGTCACCACGTGGAACGGGCCGGTCGTCTCGACGGTCTTCGTCCCGATGGTCGTCGCGACGGTCTCGCCCGGATCGGTGACGAAGGTGACCGTGACGGCGTCGGGCCCGACGGCGGCGACCTCGGCGACGCGGACGCGGTCGACCACGCTCACGTCACCCCGTTCACGCGCGGGCCCGGCGACCGATCCGTCCCGACAGGCGCCACTCGCCGCGGCTCAGGCCGCTCCGCCGCGCGCTGAGGCGCGCTGCGTGCACCCAGCGCGAGCCGGGTCCGGCCGTGTCCGGACCTCCCGCGGC
>CAZXCB010000269.1:0-4300 GCA_964639075.1 uncultured Bifidobacteriaceae bacterium
CGCGGCGTGCCGTTCCTCGTCAAGGACGCCGTGTGCCACGAGGCGGGCGAGCCGTATCACTTCGGCATGCAGGTGCTGAAGGACGTGGGCTGGACCGCGACCGTCGACACCTGGCTCGCCGAGCGCTACCGCGCCGCCGGCTTCGTGTCCCTCGGTCGCACGAACACCCCCGAGCTCGCGAGCACGGTCACCACCGAGCCCGCCGCGTACGGCCCGTCGCGGAACCCCTGGAACCCGGATCACTCGACGGGTGGCTCGAGCGGTGGGGCCGCGGCTGCCGTCGCGTCCGGCATGGTGGCGGCGGCGCACGGCAACGACATGGGTGGTTCGATCCGCCTGCCCGCCTCGTGGTGTGGGCTCGTCGGCCTCAAGCCCACCCGGGGGCGCACCACGCTCGGCCCGGACTTCGGTGAGCTGTGGGGGCCGACCGCGCACGAGCACGTGCTCACCCGCTCCGTGCGGGACTGCGCCGCGATCCTCGACGCGTGCGGCGGACCGGGGGTGGGGGACCCGTACGAGATCGCGCCGCCGGCGCGGCCGTACCGCGACGAGGTCGGCGCGGACCCGGGCCGGTTGCGCATCGGCGTCCGCACGATGCGATGCGACGGGACCGGCGACTCGCAGCCCGACGTCGCCGCCGCCGTGCACGACGCGGCGCGGCTGTGCGAGTCCCTCGGGCATCGTGTGAGCGCCGATCCTGTCGCATCGCTCGACGATCCACGCCTGGGCGAGGCGCTTCCCGCGATGTGGGGCGCGGTGATCGCCCGTGAGGTCGACCGGTGGGGTCAGGCGATCGGTCGTGCCATCGCCGTGGAGGAGCTGGAACCGCTGAACCAGACGCTGGTGACCCTGGCCCAGGGGGTGTCGGCGTCGGCCTACCTCGGCGCGCTCGAGCTGCTGCAAGGGTGGTCACGCGGTGTGGCTGCCTGGTTCGCGGACTTCGATGTGCTCGTCCTGCCGGTGGTGCCGGAGCCCGCGATCCTCCTCGGGCGGATCAACGCCGCGGCACCCGACCCGTTCGCGCAGCTGCTCGACGCGGGCACGCTCATCACGTTCACCCTGCCGTTCAACGCGACCGGCATGCCCGCGATGTCGGTGCCGCTCGGGACGAGCGCCGGCGGGCTGCCGATCGGTGTGCAGCTCGTCGCGCCGTTCGGCCGCGAGGACGTCCTGTTCCGGTTGGCGTCCCAGCTCGAGGCCGCCGCCCCGTGGGCCGCCCGCCGTCCGCCCGTCGCCGCCGACTGAGTTCGTGCCCAACCTGCGCCACTTGTGCGGCGATACGGCGCCGAAGCGACGCAGGTACGGGCCGACGGCAGTCCTCTAGCGTCGAGGCGTGGATGGGTTCCGGTTCGGGTTGCAGCTCGCCGTCGCCGATCCGGTCGCCGCGGTCGAGTCCGCCCGCCAGGCGGAAGCGGCGGGCTTCGATGTCGTGCACACCAGCGACCACGTCGGCCCGGGGCTCCTCCCGCCCCTCGCCCCGCTCGCCGCGATCGCGGCGGCGACCGAGCGCATCCGGCTGTGCCCGTTGGTCCTCAACAACGACTTCCACCACCCCGTCGACCTGGCGCGCGAGGTGCTGGCGATCGACCATCTGAGCCGGGGTCGGATGGAGCTCGGGCTCGGAGCCGGCCACTCGGAGCCGGAGTACCAGATGGTCGGCGTGCCGTTCGACCCACCGGCGGTGCGCAAGGCCCGGCTCGCCGAGTCGGTCGGCGTCCTGCGGCGCCTGGTCGACGGGTTGACGGTCGACCACGTCGGTGAGCACTACCGCCTCGCCGGCGCGCGCGTCGGGCGGTCGTACCAGGCGCACCTGCCGATCCTGGTCGGCGTCAACGGGCCGACCGCACTCGCCCACGCCGCGCGGCACGCGGACACGATCGGTCTGACCGGGACCGGCCGCACGCTTGCCGACGGTCAGCATCACGAGACGCGGTGGGAGGCCGACCGCCTCGACGGCACCGTCGACCACATCCGGACCGAGGCGGCGCTCGCGAACCGGTCGCCCGAGCTCCACGCGCTCGTGCAGATGGTCGTGGTCACCGACGATCGCGAGGGCGCTGCGATCGACGTCGTCCGCCGCGGTTTGGTCCCGGCGATCGACGACGCGCTCGCCACGCCGTTCCTCGCGTTCGGCACTCACGAGCAGATCGCGTCGCACCTCCGGGAGTGCCGTGCGCGATGGGGGATCAGCTACTTCAGCGTTCGTACGCTCGAGGACTTCGCGCCCGTCATCCGGCTCATCCGCGCGGGCTCGTGAGCGCGTCGAGCCCGTTGGCGAGCAGACCCGGCCCGACCGCGGCGAGCAGCGCGCGCTGACTGTCGTCGCCCGCGCGCGACGCTCCGGGATCCGCGTGCTCGCAGCGCGCGCCATAGGCGAGCGACGCGACGATCGACGCGGCGACGCGCTGCCGCTCGTGAGCCGAGAAGGGCCTCGCGCGGGCGGACGCGTAGTCGTCGAGGAACGCGGCCGATTCGGGAGACGTCGGGAGGCGGCGCGGCTGGTCGATGTTCCAGTCGACGGAGAACGTCGTGGCCGCAGCGGCCAGCGCGGTGCACTCGTCGGTGGCCGAGACGCTGTCCCAGTCGTCGACCGCGGTGATGGCGCCGGCACGGATGCCGACGTTCTGCACCCGCCAGTCTCCGTGCGCGACCACGGCCCGACCCGCCGGGATCCGGGTCAACACGCGGCGCGCCGCGCGCGTGAGCTCGTCGATCCACTCGGCCCCGGCGGTCGTCGCCGCGAAGTCGAACCGCTCCGAGTGCGGCTGGGGGTAGAGGCCGTCGAGCACCCTCGCCATCGGATGGGTGACCGCGGCCAGATCGTCGCGGTGCGGCGACGCCAGCTCGACGAAGCGCGCGAGTCCCGACGCGAGCAGCCGGCGGATGCCCGGGTCGTGGGCGTCGGCCGGGCGCGCCTGCTCGAGGTGCCCCTCGGCGGTGAGGTGACCGGACCGGCAAGGGACGGGCCCGACGATCGGCCGCGGTGCCGGATACCCGGCGGCCGCGAGCGCGCCCTGCAGCGCCCCGACCGCCGCGAGGAACTCACGCGTGACGGTCGGTCGGTGACCCTTGACGACGACGCGGCGCCCGTCGGTGAGCTCGACGCCGTGGACGCTGCCGCTGCTCGAGTCGAAGAGGAGGTAGCGGGCGATGGCCGAGCCGAGCTGCGCGGTGCACCACTCGTCGACCGCGGTCGCGATCCCGTCCGGGTCCTCGGTGCCGAAGAGCGCCCGCTCGTTCGGGAGCCGCTCGGCGCCCCAGGCCTCGAGCTGCGTGGCGATGACCGACCCGGAGACGGTCATGTCCCGCGTCTCAGAGGTGGAGGCCGCACTCGGTCTTGTCGAGGCCGGCCCAGCGGCCGGCGCGGGCGTCCTCGCCCTCGCCGACGGGGCGCGTGCAGGGCCAGCAGCCGATGGAGTCGTAGCCGCGCTCGGTGAGCGGGTGCACCGGGAGGTCGTGGTCGCGGACGTAGCCGGCGACGTCGCCGTCCGACCAGGTCGCGATCGGGTTCACCTTCACCAGGCCGCGCGACACGTCGTAGGCGACGAGCGGGGTGTTGGCGCGGGCCGCACTCTCGGTGCGGCGCAACCCGCTCATCCACGCGGCCTTGCCCGCGAGCGCCCGGCGCATCGGCTCGACCTTGCGGACGCGGCAGCACGCATCCGGGTCGTTGTGCCACAGGTCGTCGAGCTCGCGCTCGGGGCGGATCACCTTCAGGTTCAACCCGTACCGCGCCTTCACCTGCTCGACGTACCAGAGCGTCTCGGCGAAGTGGTACTGCGTGTCGAGGAACGCGACCTCGACGTCGGGGACCGTCTTGTAGACGATGTCGATCAACACGCAGTCCTGGAACGACGCCGCGAGCACGAGGTCGTCACCGAAGCGGTCGTACGCCCACGCGACGATCGCGGACGCGGGTCGGGACTCGAACCGGGCGGAGACGTCGGCGAGCTCCGCGAGGTCCGGGACCGTCGTCCCGGACCTCGCCGGGGGATCGGTGATCTCGACGGGGGAGGCGGTCGTCACGTCGCGCACTCGCTCTCTCCGACGGACGAGACGTACGGGCCGGTCTCGTCGAAATCGATGTAGAAGTCCGGGTTCTCCTCCGGAGCGGGGAAGACGTCGAGATCCTTCAGGGTCGCGCCCACCGTCGCGGCACCACCCGACCGGTCCAGCCAGTCGCGGAACGTCTCGCCCGCGCCGCGCTCACCGGCGAAGCGGCCGACGACGCGCACCACGGCCTGCGACGCGGTCTTGGCCGGGACCTTGGTGGCCTTCTCGCCGAACTGGATCTCCATCT
>CAZXCB010000270.1:0-4277 GCA_964639075.1 uncultured Bifidobacteriaceae bacterium
AGCACGCACTCGACGCCCAGCACGAGCAGGATCCCGACGGTCTGGGCCGGTATGCGGACGCCGCCGAGGTCCCAGACCGTCGTCGGGAACACGCTCCCCAGCTGCTTCGCGTCGGTCCCGAAGATGACCTGGGCGAAGGAGTTGAGTGCGAGGAACAGCCCCAGCGTCGCGATCACGATGACGAGGGGCGACGCCTTCTCGAACGGACGGATCACGACCCGTTCGATCAACGCGCCGCCGACGAAGGCCAGCGCCGCAGAGATCACGATCGCGACCCCCACCGTCAGGCCGAGGTCGGTGAGCCACCACGTGACGTAGGTCGCGAACAACGCCATCTCGCCCTGGGCGAAGTTGAGGATCCCCGTCGTACGGAAGATCAGGACGATCGCCAGCGCCAGCGACGCGTAGATCGCTCCCGCGCTGAGACCGTTGAGGAGCTGGGAGAGGAAGAGGTCGACGTCCATCAGACCCCCAGGTACGCCTTGCGGATCTCGTCGGCGCCGGCGAGCGCGGCGGCGTCGCCCGACGCGACCACGACGCCGGCCTCGAGCACGTACGCGCGGTGCGCGAGCCCCAGGGCGAGCACCGCGTTCTGCTCGACGAGCAACATCGCGATCCCGAGCTCGCGGTTGAGCTCGCCGAGCGTCGCGAAGACCTCGCGCGTCACGATCGGCGCGAGCCCGAGCGACGGCTCGTCGAGGAGCAGCAGGCGCGGCCGGGCCATGAGCGCACGCGCGATCGCGAGCATCTGCTGCTCGCCGCCGCTCATGGTGCCGGCGCGCTGCTCGCGGCGGGTCGCGAGCGCCGGGAAGGTCTCGCACCAGTGCTCGATGTCGGCGCTGATGCCGTCGCGGTCCCGGCGCAGGTAGGCGCCCAGGCGGAGGTTCTCCTCCACGGTGAGCTCGTCGAGCGTCCCCCGCCCCTGGGGCACGTGCGAGATCCCCTGCTGGGCGATCCACTCGGGGCGGCGGCCCAGGATGCGCTCGCCGAGGAACTCCACGGTCCCGTGCCCGCCGACGAGCCCCGAGATGCTGCGCAACGTCGTCGTCTTCCCCGAGCCGTTCGCGCCGAGCACGACGACGACCTCACCCGGCTCGACCGTGAGGTTCACGTCGTGGAGCACCCGCACCGGCCCGTAGCCGGCGGTGAGCCCCGCGACCTCCAGGAGGCTCACGCCGGTGCTCCGAGGTAGGCCTCGATCACCGCTGGGTCCTCGACGACGCGGGCGGCCGGGCCCTCGGCGATCTTGCGGCCCAGGTCGAGGACGACGACACGGTCCGAGAGGGCCATCACCATCCCCATGTGGTGCTCGACGAGCAGGATCGTGAGCTCGAAGTCCGTGCGGATCCTCCGGATCGTCTCGGCCAGTGCGTCGACCTCCGAGTGCGTGAGTCCGGCGGCCGGCTCGTCGAGGAGGAGCAGTCGCGGTCGGGCCGCGAGTGCCCGCGCGATCTCGATGCGCTTGAGCGTGCCGTACGGCAGGTCGGCGGCGGGCCGCTCGGCCAGGTGCGCGAGCGACAGCCGCTCGAGCAGCTCAGCCGATTCGGAGCGCAGGCGCCGCTCCGCACGCGCGACCCCGGGGAGGCGGAGTGCATCCGAGAACGCGCCGCGGCCACCACGCGAGTAGGCCCCGGCCATCACGTTCTGGGCCACGGTCAACGCAGGGAACAGCGCGAGGTTCTGGAACGTCCGCGCGATCCCGGCGCGCGCGACGCGGTGCGGGGGCAGGTGGAGCAGCTCCTGTCCGTCGAAGCGGATCGACCCGTGCTGGGGCGTGTACACCCGGCTCACGCAGTTGAACAGCGTGGTCTTCCCGGCGCCGTTCGGGCCGATCAGCGCGCAGATCTCGCCGGCCTCGGTGATGAAGCCGAGGTGGTCGAGCGCCCGGATCCCGCCGAACTCCAGGGCGACGCCGTCGACCTCGAGAAGCGCCACTGTTCCCCCCTTCCCCGCACGGCCCCAGCCGGTTGGCCGTGACGCTAAACGACGCGCCGCACGTGCGCGCCGGTACTGCGGCACCGACGAGTGGGGACCTGGACCCACCCGGTCCGGGCCGAAGGGCTCTGGGAGCAGGGACCGATCGCCGGGACCCCTCAGGACTCGACGCCGCAGAGGCGCGCCGCGGCGCCGAAGAGCAGGCGCTTGTGCTCGCCGATGACCCGACGGTCCTTGGCGGCGATCGGCGCGGCGAGAGCGATCGCGAGGTCGAGCAGGCGCGCCTCGTCGCTCGTGTCGGTCACGATCCCCAGCGCCATGGCCTCCTCGGCCGTGTAGCGGCGGCCGGTGATCATCGCGTCCTGGGCGGCCTCGGGCGGGATGCGTGCGGTCACCGCGGCGGTGAGCGCCTCGTCGAAGGGCAGCGAGATGTCGACTTCGGGAAGGCACCAGAACCCGCGGTCGGCGCGCATCACCCGCGCGTCGAAGCAGGCGCTGATCATCGCGCCGGCGGCGAACGCGTGGCCGTTGATCGCGGCGACCGTGTAGCCCGGGAACAGGAGCAGGCGGCCGAGCAGCAGCTTGAGCCCGACGATGGCCGGACCGGTCTCGCTCGGATCGAGCAGGAAGCGGTCGAGGTCGAGGCCGTTGGAGAAGAACTTCCCGACCCCGGTCGCCACCAGCGCGAGCGGGCCTTCGACCGACTCGAGCTCGTCGAGCGCGGCGTGCCACTCCGCCATCGAATCGGCGTAGACGCGGTTCTCGCCGTCGTCCCAACGGATGATCCGCACGTCACCCCGGGTCTCGATGTCGACCGTCATGGAAGCTCCTTACGCCACACCGAGGAAGCGCCCGAGCACGGCGTAGCAGCCGTCGAGGGACTCGCGGGTCACGAGCTCGTCCGCGGTGTGTGCGATCGCCGGGTCGCCGGGACCGAAGTTCAGCGCCGGGATGCCGTGAGCCGCGAAGCGCGCGACGTCGGTCCAGCCGAGCTTGGGGCGCACACCGAGGTCGAACGCACCGACGAGCTCGGCGACGAGCGGGTCCCACAGATTCGGCGGGGCGGCGATCGACGCGTTCACGACCTCGATGCTCTCCGCGCCGGCGAGCAGGGCGCGGGTCTCGGCCTCGGCCCGCTCGGGTGACACGCCCGGCGCGAACCGCCGGTTCACCACCACCACGCACTCGTCGGGCACGACGTTGTTGGCCACGCCGCCCTCGATGCTCACCACCTGGAGCGACTGCCGGTACGCCAGGCCGTCGACGTCGACGGAGCCCGGTTCGGAGGCCGCGATCGTGGCGACCGCCGCACCGGCACGATGGATGGCGTTCTCCCCCATCCACGGCCGGGCGGTGTGGGCCCGGGCGCCGTGGAAGGTCGCGCGCAGGTGCAGCGTTCCCTGGCACCCGGCCTCGATCCACCCGTCGGTCGGCTCGAGCAGGACGGCGAGATCGCCCCGGACCAGGTCGGGCGCGTCGGCGAACAGCGCGCGCAGTCCGTTCCACTCCTCGGCGATCTCCTCGGCCACGTAGAACACGAAGGTCGCATCCACGCGCAGCGAGTCGGGCCGCGCCGCCGCGGCCGCGGCCAGCTGCAGGAGGACGGCGAGGCCGCCCTTCATGTCGGCCGTGCCGAGACCGTGGAGCGTCTCACCGGCACGGCGGGGTGTCTGGTTCCCGTTCGGCGGCACGGTGTCGAGATGCCCGCCGAGCACCACCCGGCTCGGCCGGTCGAGCTGCGTGCGGGCGACGACGTTGTCGCCGACCCGATCGAGCTGGAGCGCGCCGGCGCAGTCGCGCAACCGCTGCTCGACCAGATCCGCGAGCGCGGTCTCCTCCCGGCTCACCGACGGGACCGCGCACAGCTCCTCGGTCAGCGCGAGCAGGTCCATCGTCAGTGGCTCACGTCGCGGCGTCCTGGACGGCGCGCCGTGCGCGCGCCCACCCGGGCGGCGTCGCCATGGCGCTCACGTCGCGGCGTTCACGTCGCGGCGCCCGAGTGCCGGAGCGTGTCCTCGAGCGCGGCCTTGTCGTGGCGCTCGCCCTCGGCGAGCCGCTTGATGACCAGCGCGCACGGCATTCCGAACTCTCCGCCGGGGAACGGCCGCGGCCGGGTCGCCGACACCGCGACCGTCCAGTCCGGTATGACCCCACGGGACAGCTCCTCGCCGGTCTCGGCGTCGATCACCGGGATCGTGCCCGACAGGATGAGGCCGGCGCCGAGCACCGCGCCGTTGCCCACCCGCGCGCCCTGGACGACCATGCACCGCGAGCCGATGAACGCGTCGTCGCCGACCATGATCGGCACCGCGCCCGGCGGCTCGAGCACGCCGCCGATGCCG
>CAZXCB010000271.1:0-4230 GCA_964639075.1 uncultured Bifidobacteriaceae bacterium
GCGGCATCGGCCGCGGCCACGCGCTCGAGTTCGCCCGCCAGGGCGCCAAGGTCGTGGTCAACGACCTCGGTGCGGAGCTCGACGGCTCCGGTGGGTCCACCGGCCCCGCCGGGGAGGTGGTGGACGCGATCCGCGCGATGGGCGGCGAAGCCGTCGCCAACGGCGACGACGTCGCCGACTGGGAAGGTGCGCAGCGCCTGGTCCAGACCGCGGTCGACGCGTTCGGTCGGCTCGACGTTCTCGTCAACAACGCGGGCTTCCTGCGGGACCGGATGGTGGTCAGCACGGCGGAGGACGAGTGGGACGCGGTGATCCGGGTCCACCTGAAGGGCCACTTCGCCCCGACCCGCTTCGCGGGGGCCTACTGGCGCGAGCAGCAGAAGGCGGGCGAGCCCGTCGACGCGCGGGTTATCAACACGTCGTCGGGCGCGGGGCTGCTGGGCAGCGTGGGGCAGGGCGCGTACAGCGCGGCGAAGGCCGGGATCGCCGCGCTCACGCTCGTCGAGTCGGCCGAGCTCGGTCGGTACGGAGTGACCGCGAACGCGATCGCGCCGGCGGCGCGGACCCGGATGACCGAGGCGGTGTTCGCCGACGCGATGGCCGCACCGGACGCCGACGCGTTCGACGCGATGGCGCCGGAGAACGTGGCGCCACTCGTGGTGTGGCTCGGCTCCTCGGATTCCGCGGGGATCACCGGCCGGGTGTTCGAGGTCGAGGGCGGCCTGATCTCGGTCGCCGACGGCTGGCAGCACGGCCCGCGCGAGGACAAGGGCGCACGGTGGGATCCGACCGAGATCGGCCCCGTGGTGCGGCGGCTGCTGGCGGAGGCGCCCGAGCCGGCGCCGGTGTACGGGGCGTAGGCGCGCGGTGCCCGGGTACGGCGTCGCGGTCCACGCGGTCGACCGGCCCGACAAGGTCGCGCTCGTCCACGGTGACCGGCGGATCACGTTCGCGGAGCTCGACGAGCTCGCGAACCGGGCCGCGCACGTGCTGCGCGCGCAGGGCGTCGGTCCGCAGGCCCGGCTCGGCGTCGCGCTCGCGAACCGGCCCGAGTGGTTCGTCGCCGCGCTCGGCGCGGCCGGCCTCGGCGCGCAGGTCGTCCCGATCCCTTCGGGCGCGACCGCCGCGGAGCGCGAGTACTTCTGCACCGACGGCGAGGTCGCGTTCCTCCTCGACGAGGCCGGCCTCGACGCGTTCCTCGCGCTCGTCGCCGCCGCACCCGACGAGCCCGTCGCCGATCCGCTCCCGGACTACGTCACGCTGCGTGCCTACACGTCGGGCACGACCGGGAGACCGAAGGCGGTGCTGCGGCCCGACGTCCCGCCGGCCGCGTCGATCGACGGTCTCGTCCGGTACTACACGGCGTACGGCCTCGATGCACCGGACGAGGTGAACGTGACCGGCTCACCGCTGTACCACCTCGCGGGCTTCAGCGGTCCGCACAGCGCGCTCCTGCTCGGCCACACCGCGGTGTTGCTCGACCACTTCGAGGCGGAGGAGTGGCTGGCGGTCGTCGGGCGCGAGCGGGCCACCTACGCGTGGTGCGCGCCCGTGCACCTGTACCGGCTGATGAGCGCGGCGCCGGCGGTGAAGGACGCGGCCGACGTGTCGAGCATCAAGCGCATGTTGCACGGCAGCGCGCCGTGCGCGCCGAGCCTCAAGCGGGAGGTGATGGAGTTCTTCCCGGCGGGTGCGGTGTGGGAGACCTATGGCGGCACCGAGACCATGGGCACCGTGATCACGGCCGAGGAGTGGCTGCGCAAGCCCGGGAGCGTCGGCCGCGCCGCGCCGGGCTCCACCATCGCGATCCTCGACGACGACGGCGCCGAGCTCCCGCCCGGCGAGGTCGGGCTCGTGTACATCGGCTCGGACTGGGGCCGCGGCTTTCGCTACGCGGGCGACCCGTCGCTCACGGAGGCGGTCTACCGCGGGGACCTCGCGACCCTCGGCGACCTCGGCTACCTCGACGAGGACGGCTACCTGTTCGTCGTCGACCGCCGCAAGGACCTGGTCATCACCGGCGGCGCCAACGTCTATCCGGCCGAGGTCGAGGCGGTGCTCGTGACGCATCCCGACGTCGCCGAGGTCGCGGTGATCGGGCTTCCCGACGCCGAGTACGGCGAGGTCGTGACCGCGGTCGTCGTCCCGGCCGAGGGGAGCGGGCTCACCGAGGAGTCCGTGGTCGCGTTCGCGCGCGAGCACCTCGTGCGGTACAAGGCGCCCCGCCGCGTCGTGCTTGTCGACGCCCTGCCGCGCGACCCGATGGGCAAGGTCCGCAAGCGCACCCTCCGCGACGATCTCGCCTGATACTCGCGGTCAGGCTCTGTCGTCGTTCGGGTGGGGGAGTCCGAGGCGTTCGGTCACGCGTGCGATGTGAGCGACACACTCGGCCGCGTCGTCGGTGACGAGGAAGCCGTCGAGGTCGTCCGCGTCGACGGTGCCGGCGCCGAGCAGCTTGTCGCGCAGGACCGCCACGATCGGATCCCAGAACACGGAGCCGAGCAGCACGACCGGGAAGCGCACGATCGTGCCCGTCTGGATCAGGTTCGCGGCCTCGAACACCTCGTCGAAGGTCCCGAAGCCGCCGGGCAGCGCGACGAAGCCCACCGAGTGCTTGACCAGCATGACCTTGCGTACGAAGAAGTGCTGGAACGTCACGTGCCGGTCGACGTAGGGGTTCGGCGCCTGCTCGACGGGCAGGCGGATGTTGCACCCGACCGACGTGCCGCCCGCTTCGCGCGCGCCGCGGTTGGCGGCCTCCATGAGGCCCGGGCCACCGCCCGTCATCACGGTGTAGCCCGCGCTCGCCAGCGCGGAGCCGGCCTCACGGCCGAGTCCGTACGACGAGTGCCCCTCGCCCAGGCGCGCCGAGCCGAAGACCGTGACGCACGGCCAGTACTGGTGCAGCGTCTGCGCGCCGTGCAGGTACTCGCCGACGATCTGCATCGCGCCGATCGTGTCGTCGAGCCGGGACTCGGGCGCGGCGAGGTACGGCTCCGGGTCCCGCCGGCTCCGCCTGGAGAGGTTCACGGCCGGAGTGTCGCGCTCAGATGCGCTCGACGATCATCGCCATCCCCTGACCACCGCCGACGCACATGCTCTCGAGCCCGTACCGGCCGCCCCCGTCCTCGAGGCCGTTGAGCAGCGTCGTCATGATGCGGGCGCCGGTCATCCCGAACGGGTGACCGAGGGCGATGCCGCCCCCGTGCACGTTCAGCTTCTCGAGCGGGATGTCCAGATGCTTGGCCGACGGGATCACCTGCGCGGCGAACGCCTCGTTGATCTCGACGAGGTCGATGTCGTCCATCGTCAGGCCGGCGCGCTCGAGCGCCATGCGGCACGCACCGATCGGCCCGAGCCCCATGATCTCGGGGTTGAGGCCGGACACGCCACTCGACACGACCCGCGCGAGCGGGGTGAGGCCGAGCTGCTCGGCACGCGTGTCGCTCATCACGACCACGGCCGCGGCGCCGTCGTTCAGCGGGCATGCGTTGCCCGCGGTGACCGACCCGTCCGGGCGGAACACCGGCTTGAGCTGCGCGAGCTTCTCGACGGTGGTGCCGTCGCGCGGTCCGTCGTCCTTGGCGATCACGGTGCCGTCGGGCAGCGTGACCGGGATGATCTCGCGCTCGAAGAACCCGTTGTGCTGCGACTCGACCGCGCGCTGCTGCGAGCGGGCGGCGAACTCGTCCATCTCCTCGCGGGTCACGCCTTCGGCCTGCACCACGTTCTCCGCGGTCTGACCCATCGCGATGTAGACGTCGGGCAGGCCTTCGCCCGGCGTCCACGTGGGCGCGCCGGCCTCGGCGCGCGCCTTCGTGCGGCTCCGCGCCGCGTCGAAGCGGTCGTTGACCGTGCCCGGGTTGCCGTCCGAGCGGCCCTTGTCGAACCGGCTGACGCACTCCACGCCCGCGGCGACGAACACGTCGCCCTCACCGCACTTGATCGCGTGCGCCGCCATGCGGATCGTCTGCAGCGACGACGAGCAGTAGCGGTTCACGGTGGTGCCCGGCACGTCGTCCATGCCCGCGAGGATCGCGACGACCCGGCCGAGGTTGTAGCCCTGCTCGCCCGCCGGCTGCGCGCAGCCGATCATGAGATCCTCGACGGTCGCCGGGTCGAGCTCGGGCACCTTGGCGAGCGCGGCCTGCACGATGGTGGCGGCGAGGTCGTCGGGTCGGAGGTCGACGAGCGACCCCTTGTTGGCGCGCCCGATCGGGCTGCGGGCGG
>CAZXCB010000272.1:0-4204 GCA_964639075.1 uncultured Bifidobacteriaceae bacterium
AGGTCGGCCGCGACCCGCGCGGTCCCGTCGGTGCTGCCGTCGTCGACCACGATCAGCTCGGTGGCGATGCCCGCGCCCTTCACGGCCGCGAACAGCCGCTCGGCGAGCAGGGGAAGGTTCGCCTCCTCGTTCAGACACGGGCACACCACGCTCACCGCGAACGCGTCAGTCACCGCGCTCTCCCATGTGCCAGTCCCAGCAACGCCGGAGCCCGTCCTCGAGCGGCGTGGTCGCCGTCCACCCGAGCGCGCGGGCTGCCGCCGTCGGGTCACCGATCCGACGAGACCCGGCGGTCCAGTCGGGCGGGCAGTGCCGCGGCGAGCGTCGGCGCCCGCTCACCGAGGTCATCGTCGCCGTCAGCGCGCTCACCGTCGTGGCGTCGCCCGAGCAGACGTTCAGCGTCAGCCCGTCGTGCGCCGGTGTGGCGAGCGTGAGCAGGGCCTCCACCGCGTCGTCGATGTACACGTAGTCGAGCGCCTGCTCGCCGTCTCCGAACACGGTCGGGGCTTCGTCCGCGCGCAGGCGATCGAAGTTCGAGACGATCACCGACTTGTACCCGCCCTCGGCGTACTGGCGCGGCCCGTAGACGAAGAACAGCCTCGCCACCGACCATCGCAGGTCGCCCGCGGCTTCGGCGACGCGCAGCAGGTGCTCGCCGGCGAGCTTCGAGATCCCGTACACGGTCGTCGGGGTCGGGAGGTCCGTCTCGCGCATCGGCTCCGGACCCATCGAGCCGTAGGCGTACAGCGAGGAGGCGAACACGACCTTCCGGCCGCCGGCCCGAGCGGCCGCGTCGAACAGCCGGCGCGTCGCCGAGATGTTGACGTCGATGATCCGCTGGGGCACCGACTTCGACGCGTTGTGCTTCTCGGCCGCGAGGTGGAACACGACGTCGGCGCTCGCACACAGCTCGTCGAGCTCGGGCTCGGTGAGCTCCGCCAGGTCGCGTCGGACCGCGGTGCACGGGACGGACAGCCGATCCCAGTCGCCCGACCGCTCGTCGTCGACACCGACGACCTCGCACCCCGAGCCCACGAGCGCGGCGACGAGATGGCTCCCGATGAACCCGGCGGCACCGGTGACGAGAACCTGCTTCACGGTCGGGCCCGCCCGGATCCCGCGGCGCGCCGGCGGCCGACGACGACGGTCTGCGGACCGCGAGGGTGGTCCCGCAGGGAGGTCGCTCGGACCGCGCCGTACGCGAGGTCGTTCGTCCGCCGGACCGCCCAGGAGTACCGGCCGGACCCCAGGGCGCGCATGGCGCGCTCGGGGTCGATGTTCGCGGCGTGCTTCAGCGCGAGATAGCCCGGGAAGCCCCATCGCGACGCCTCGACGACGTCGAGCCCGGCCGCGGTGAACCATTCCCGGACGAGGGCCAGTGGCGGATGCGTGACGTGACCCACCGCGAGCTCGGTGGCGAAGACCTTGCCGTTCGGGACCGTGACGACGACGGTGCCGCCGGGACGCAGCGATGCCGCGATGCGGCCGACCGCCCGCGCCGGCTCGTCGAGGTGCTCGAGCAGCTCCGAGCACACGACCGCGTCGTACGGTCCTCCGAGGTCGTCCTCGACGACGTCGAGGGTCGACCACCGATGCTCCGGGAACCGCTGGCGGCACGCGGCGACCGCGCCCGGCGAGAAGTCGATGCCCGTGAAGCGGACGCCCGGCAGCTCGTCGGACAGGCTCGCGATCATCTCCCCGAGGCCGCACCCGACGTCGAGCACCTCGACCGCGTCGGGCGCGTGCCGACGCAGCGCACCCAGGACGAGGCGGCGCCGCTGCCGCGCGCCCGGGTTGTAGCGGAGGAAGTCCTCGAGCCGCGCCCACATCTCGTCGTAGGCATCGGCGCCGACGGCCTTCACATCGATCGACACATCGATCGACGCGCCCGAGTGCCGTCCGCGTGTTCGGTCCCGCACCGTCGCACTCTACAGGTCGCGACGGGCGGCCACGGCCGGTGCCGCGGCTTAGGATTCCGGGGCGCAACCGCTCGCCCGCCCTGCGCGTTCCCTCACCTACCAAGCGCTGGATCGTGATCGAAGCACCCGAGGTCACTGCTGAGCGAGCACACGGTCGTCGGCGATCGTTCGCCATCGGGCTCGCGGCCATCGCGCTCGTCGGCCTGGCCATCCGGCTCGCGGCGGGACTCTCGAGCCCCGCGCCGGGCTTCCTCTCCGACGCCACCTTCTACCGGCTGCAGGGCGTCCTGCTCGCCGAGGGCCACGGCTTCGCCGACCCGTTCGAGTTCGTCGGGAGCGGGCGCATCGTCCCGACCGCGTTCCATCCGCCGCTCTTCTCCCTCTTCCTCGCGGGGGTGTACAAGCTCGGCTTCCACAGCGTCGACGCGGCGCGGGTCGCCTCGTGCGTCGCCGGTTCCCTCACCGTCGTGTTCGTCGGGCTCGTCGGCCGCGAGGTCCGCAGCCCTCGGGTCGGGCTCCTCGCCGCCACGGTGGCGGCACTGACGCCGAACCTCTGGGTCCCCGACGGCACGCTCTACTCCGAGGGCCTCGCCGCGCTGTTCGTCGCCGCGGCGCTCTTCTTCACGTATCGGTTGCTGCGGGCACCGGGCTACCCGACCGCGATCGCGCTCGGAGCCTCGATCGGGCTCGCCGCGCTGACGCGACCCGAGACCCTCGCGTTCTCGGTGATCCTCGTGATCCCCGTGGCCTGGCGCCTGGACGTGGCGCAACGACGCAAGGTGGGGCTGGTCGCCGCGGCCACCCTCACGACGTTGGTGCTCGTGACCCCCTGGATGGTCCGCAGCGTCGGCCTGTTCGAGAAGCCGGTGCTGTTCTCGACGAACAGCACGGCGGTCATCGGCTTCGCCAACTGCCCGTCGACCTACCACGGCGTCTCGCTCGGGAGCTGGCTCCAGAGCTGCCCGGCGGAGACCTTCCGCCTCCGCGACCGTCACGTCGGCGCCCACCCCGACGAGGCCGAGCTCGCGTCGGCCCGCGCCACCCAGGGAGTGCGCTACATCCGACGCAACCTCGGCCGGCTCGTCGGCGTCGTCGTGTGGGCGCGCATCGGCCGCACCTGGAGCGTGCTGCACCCCTTCGCGGCGCAGGAGGCACAGGCGAACGAGGACAAGACGCGCGGCGAGCTGATCGGGGGCGTGCTCGCGCTCTGGCTGTCGGTCGCGTTGGCCGTGATCGGCATCGTCGCGCTCCGCCGCGCGCGCAGTGCGCCGGTCTGGCCGCTGCTGGCCCCGCCCGCCGTCGCGACCGTCATCTCGGTCCTCGCCTACGGCACCCCGCGGTTCCGGGTGATCGCCGAGCCGTCGATCGCGGTCCTCGCCGCGCTCGGCATCGATGCGCTGCTGCGCCACTGGCGCGGTGAGGCGCGGAAGGTTCGGCCCGAATCGACGCCCGCCGCCCCGGCTGCTTCGTGAGCTACGCGACGACGTCCCAGACGGAGCCGGACTCGATCAGGGCGCGCAGATCCCCAGGCCCCCGGTTCGCCTGCGCGGCGCCGAGCTGGCTCTGGACCTCCGCCTCGTAGGTGGGCCGCGAGATCGCGCGCATCACGCCGATGGGCGTGGGGCTCGTCGGCCCTTCCGCGAGTCGTGACAGCGCGAACGCGACCGTCGGGTCGGGTCGGGCCTCGTCGTGGACGAGCAGCGCGGCCTCACCGACGTCGGCGACGGCCACGACCTCGGCCTCGCCGTAGGCGTTCAACCGCACCCCGAGCTCGTTGTCGGCGCCGAATCGGATGGGCGCGCCGTGGGTGAGGTCCACGAGCATGGACGACCGGTGCTCCTTGCTCGTGATGTGCTCGAACGCGCCGTCGTTGAACACGTTGCAGTTCTGGTAGATCTCGACGAACGCCGCCCCGCGGTGCTCGTGGGCCCGCTTGAACACCTTCTGCATGTGCTTGCGCTCCATGTCGTGCGTGCGCGCGACGAAGGACGCCTCCGCGCCGAGCGCGACCGAGATCGGGTTGAACGGGTGGTCGAGCGAACCGAACGGCGAGCTCTTCGTGACCTTCCCGACCTCGCTCGTAGGCGAGTAATGGCCCTTGGTGAGGCCGTAGATCTGGTTGTTGAACATCAGGATCGTCATGTTGACGTTCCGGCGCAGCGCGTGGATCAGGTGGTTGCCCCCGATCGACAGACCGTCGCCGTCGCCCGTGATGACCCAGACGTCGAGGTCGGGGCGCGCGTCGGTGACGCCGGTCGCGATCGCGGGCGCGCGGCCGTGGATCC
>CAZXCB010000273.1:0-4187 GCA_964639075.1 uncultured Bifidobacteriaceae bacterium
ACGCGTGCATCGACGGCGTTGCCGGCGCGGAGATCCTGGGGGTCCTGCTCGACATCGAGCCCGAGCCCGCGCCCACGCCGCCGCCGTCGGAGCCGTGGCAGTGGGAGCGGGAGCCGAGCTCGGGCGAGATGCTGGCGCGGGGGGTCGTCGGCGCGGTCACGCGACCGCGCGTCGGTCTGCGGATCGCCCGCCAGACGGTGCCGGCGCTCGGCTCGGTGATGCGCAACTTCGCGCTGAACGCGCCGGGCGTGAAGCGGCGCGACGACGTGCTGTCCCGCCCCAACGTGCAGGCACCGCGCTGCGCCTTCAACGGCGTCATCACCCAACACCGCCGGTTCGCGTTCGGGAGCCTGCCGTTGAGCTCGGTCAAGACGGTGAAGAACGCGTTCGGCGCCACCGTGAACGACGTCGTGATGGCACTGTGCGCGGGCGCGCTGCGGCGCTGGCTGCTCGAGCACGACGAGCTCCCCGAGCTCCCGCTGCTCGCGATGGTGCCGGTCTCGGTGCGCGACGAGAGCGAGAGATCGGCGGGGGGCAACCGGGTCTCCGCGATGGTGGCGGTCCTGCCGACCGACGAGGCCGACCCGGTCCAGCGGGTCGAGGCGATGCGCGGCGAGATGGCGGTGGCCAAGCACGAGCACGGCGCGCTCCCCGCGTCGTTGCTCCAGGACTTCGCGCAGTTCACCCCGCCGTCGGTGCTCGGCACCGCGGGCCGCGTCATCACCCGGGCCCGGCTCATGGACCGCGTGAACCTGCCGTTCAACGTGATCATCTCGAACGTGCCCGGCCCGCAGTTCCCGCTCTACACGAGCGGCGCCCGCATGCAGGGCATCTTCCCGATCTCGACGATCGTGGACGGCGTCGGCCTGAACATGACGCTCATGTCCTACAACGGGAATCTGGACTTCGGTCTCGTCGCCGACCGCGAGATGATGCCCGACGTGTGGACGCTCATCGACTTCCTGCAGGAGGAGCTCGAGCTCCTCGAGAAGCTCGCGGCGCGCGTCACCGCCGAGTGAGCGCGGCGGTCAGCAGCGGCACGACCTCGCGGTGGTCGCCGAGGATCGAGACGTCGGCCGCGGCGTGCACCGGCGCATCCGGATCCGGGTTGATCGCGAGGATCGTTCCCGCCGTGCGGACCCCCACGACGTGGTTGAACTTGCCGCTCGCGCCGATCGAGACGAACAGGCGCGGCGCGATCGTGCGGCCGGTGATCCCGATCTGACGGGCGCGCGGGAGCCAACCGTGGTCGGTGACCTTCCGCGTGGCGGCGATCTCGGCGTCGAGCGCCGCGACGAGCGCGTCGAGCGAGCCGTAGTCGGACGGGTCCACGCCCTGGCCGACGCCGATCACGACGGGCGCGTCGGCGAGCAGGTCGAGATCGTCGTCGCGGGTGCGGGCGAGGATCTCGACGCGGCTGCGCGGGGCGACGCCGAGGAGCTCCCGCGACGCAGTCGTCCGGCGCGCCGCTCGGGCCGGGAGCACCCCGGCGCGCACCGTCGCCATCTGCGGGCGCGTCGAGCACCGGATGGCCGCGACCACCTGGCCGCCGAAGGCGGGCTTCCACGCGACGAGCGTGTCGTCGGCGACCGCGAGCTCGACCGCATCGCCGGTGAGGCCCGTGCCGAGCGCGGCGGCGACGCGCGAGGCGACCTCGCGACCCCAGGCTGTGCTCGGAGCGAGGATCGCCCACGGGGCGGACCGGCGCGCCCACTCGGTGACGCCGGCCGCGACGTCCTCCTCGCTGGCGAGGGTCATGCCGGTGAGCTCGACGACCGTGTCCGCACCCCAACCACCGAGGTCGTCGAGATCCTCGTGGTGGACCGACACCGCGATCACGTGCCCACCCAGGTCGGCCGCGGCGCCCAGCAGCTCGCGTGTTGCCCGGGCGCGTTCGGGCTCGACGACGACGCCGATGACGCGGGTCGCATCGGGGTCGGAGTGGGGGACGGCGCCGCGGTCGTCGTCGTGGTCGTGGGTCGCGTCGAGTGCACCCCGCTCGGCGAGGGCGGCGACCGCGTGTGCGACCTGGTCGGCGAGCGGAAGGCCGTCGAACCGCAGCCGGGCGCGTTCGGTCGGGACGACCCGCGCCTCGCCGACGGTCGTCGGGCTCCCGGCCGCGCCCCAGGGACCGGGACCGAGATCGGACGCGGTCGCGCGGTCGATGCGCTCGGCGGGCACCGCGGCGCGCCCGGACGGATCCACCTTGCACGGGTCGATCAGCCGCTCCGCGGTCGAGACGACGGCGGGCAGCGCGACGCGCACCTGCACCCAGCCGTCGTCGTGCTCGGCCCGGATGTCGAGGACGGCGTCCGCCAGCGTCAGATGGCGGGCACCGGTGACGAACGGGAGGCCGAGCAGCTCCGCGAGCTCCGGCCCGACCTGGCCGGTGTCGGCGTCGACCGAGTTCCGCCCGGTGAGCACGAGATCGAACGGCCCGACGCGCGCGATCGCGGCGGCGAGCGCCCTCGCGGTCGCGAGCGTGTCGGAGCCGGCGAACGCGGGATCGCTCACGAGCAGACCGCGGATCTCGACGCCGCGGTCGAGCCCCCAGGCGATCGCCTCGCGCAGCGCATCCTCGGCACTGGGCGGGCCGAGGGTGATCACGGTGACGGATCCGCCCGGTGCGGCCGCCAGCTCGACCGCCTGCGCGACCGCGCGCCGGCAGTACGCGCTCAGCTCGAGCTCGATGCCCTCGCGCACGAGCCGCCCGTCGGCGCCGAGGGTCATCTCCTCGAACGCCGGGATCTGCTTGACCAGCGCGGCGATCCGGAGGCTCATCCGCCCGGGATCGTAGCGACCGGTCCGGGTGGCGAATCCCCCCGCGCGGGGTCGGACTCGACCGCGTGTGTCCATCCGATCACGGGCGGACCGCGACCTTGCCGCGGACGCGGCCCGCCTCGAGGTCGCGGATCGCGTCGGCGACGCCGTCGAGCCCGACCACCTTGTCGACCTGCGGCACGAGCGCACCCGACGTGACGAGCTCGACGAGCGCGGTGACGTACTCCGCGCGCTCGCTCGCCACGAACCCGACGAACCGGCGACCGAACAGGGAGAGCAGCGCACCCCGGGCCAGCCGTCCGGGGAAGCCGCCGGTGATGCGGCCTCCGCCCTCGCCGCCCACCAGGACCGCGATGCCGCCGCGGACGAGCGCGTGGCGGAGGTGGCGGAGCGGGCGACGGCCGCCGATGTCGATGATCACGTCGTAGCGCACTGTCCCGTCGAGCGGATCGGTGGTCGCGTAGTCGAGGACCTGCTCGGCGCCGAGCGACCGCACGAGCTCGGCCTTCGCCGCGCTGCACACCGCGGTGACCCGGGCGCCGAGGTGTCGTGCGATCTGGACGGCGAAGGTGCCGACGCCTCCCGACGCACCGAGGACGAGCACGCGGTCGCCCGCCGAGACCCGCGCCTTGTCGCGCAGCGCCTGGAGCGCGGTCTCGCCCGAGACGGCGAGCGTGCCCGCGAGGACGGCGTCGAGGTCCTCCGGGAGGCGGGCGAGCTTGGCGACGGGCGCGGCCGCGAACTCGGCGAACGAACCCCGGGCGATACCGCACACCCGGTCCCCGACTGCGAGCTGCCCGACGGCCGCGCCGACGCGGACCACGACGCCGGCGACGTCGAAGCCCGGGATGCGGCGCTTCGGCCGCCGGACCCCGGACTCGAGTCGGGCGAGGAGCGGAAGTCCGTGGAGCATGTGCCAGGTGCCCCGGTCGATGCCCGCGGCCTCGACGCGCACCAGGACCTCGTCGGGCGCGATCGACGGGACGGGCACGGTGTCGACCCGCAACACGCCGGGGTCGCCGTAGCGGTCCTGGACCACGGCCCGCATCGTCGTCGGGACGGTGTTGCCGTCGCTCGTCATCGTGATCTCCTGTCGTCCGAGGTGGTCGGGTGCGCCGGACCGGCCGCGGACCGATCAGGCGCGGAGCTCGGCGAGCGCGGCGAGCTGCTCGCAGTAGTGGTCGAGGGAGTGGTGGACGAGCCGGACCGCGAGCCCGGTCGCGCCGATCGCGCGCATCCGGCCGAGCTGGTCACGGACGCGCTCGGGTTCCGCACCCGGGTCCCACGGCCGGTCGTTCTGCAGGACGACCTCGAGCGATGTGGCGCGTTGCTCCCACGCCGAGGTCCCGCGGGCGCGGGCGAGCAGCTCGCCGAGCTCGGCGGTGCGGAGTCCGAACGGCGCCCAG
>CAZXCB010000274.1:0-4185 GCA_964639075.1 uncultured Bifidobacteriaceae bacterium
GACGGTCGTCTCCTCGGCCTCCGCGGTCCGGACGACGATGCGGTCGTCCAACGGAACGAGCAACATCGGTTGCCTCCTCGGCCGGCCCAGCGGGCCAGGCGGTGTGTCTACGACCTACGGGGGTGCCCGGGACCGCTGCCGTGGCGCCGGGCCGGGACTTAGCACTCGGCGTATGCGAGTGCTAAGCGAAAGTAGCACTCGCCCGGATCGACTGCAAACTCGCGATCAACCTCGGGACGGACGGGTCGGGAGGCGCAGCGAAGGGGCGGCGCCGGCGTCGAAGGGGGTGGGGCCGTCGCGCACCAGGCGGCGGAAGCCCGTGGCGGCGATCATCGCCGCGTTGTCGGTGCAGAGTTCGGGCGGGGGCACGAGCGCGGCACGACCGGTCTCGGCGCCGAGCTCGGCCACCGCGGCCCGCAGCGCGGAGTTCGCCGCGACACCACCGCCGAGGACGAGCGTGCGCGCACCGATCCGGTCGGCGGCCGCGGCGAGCTTGTCGGTGAGCACGTCGACCACCGCGGCCTGGAACGACGCCGCGAGGTCCGCCGCCGGCAGGTCCGGGTCCCGGCGCACCTGGTGGAGCACCGCGGTCTTGAGCCCCGAGAACGAGAAGTCGAGTCCCTCGCCGTGCATCGGACGCGGGAACCGAACCGCGCGCGGATCGCCGTCGGCCGCGAGCCGGTCGAGCACGGGCCCGCCCGGGTACCCCAGGTCCAGCAGGCGCGCGACCTTGTCGTACGCCTCCCCGGCCGCGTCGTCCACGGTCTCACCGAGCACGTCGTAGTCGCCGTCGGCGTGGACGGCGACGAGCATCGTGTGCCCGCCCGACACGAGGAGCACCGCGAGCGGCAGCGCGACGTCGGGGTCCTGCAGCCACGCCGCGTGCAGGTGCGCCTCCAGGTGGTTCACGCCGACGTACGGGATCGCGCGTGCGAGCGCGATCGCCTTGCCGGCCGCGACGCCGACCAGGAGCGCGCCCGCGAGCCCGGGCCCGCACGTCGCGGCGACCGCGTCGAGGTCGTCGAACCCCACGCCGGCCTCGCCGAGCGCGTCCGCGATCACGCCGTTCACGAGCTCGAGATGGGCGCGACTCGCGATCTCCGGGACGACTCCGCCGAACCGCGCGTGCAGGTCCACCTGGCTCGACACCACGTTCGACCGCACCTCGCGACCGTCGACGACGACCGCGGCCGCGGTCTCGTCGCAGCTCGTCTCGATCCCGAGGACCATCATCGCCGGGACTCCCCGAGCCGGGCCGGGCGTGCCGCCAACCGGCGCAGCAACGCCGCGTGATCGGGGGTCGCGAGGTGGCGCACCCACATCACGACCGCGTCCTCGGGTGGGTTCTGGTAGTAGTCCCGGCGCGCGCCCTCGGGCACGAAGCCGAACCGGCGGTACAGCTCCTGCGCGCCGCGCGCGCCCAGCCGCACCTCGAGGGTCATCGCGTCGTAGCCGAGCGCGATCGCCTCCTCGGTCAGCGCGAGCAGCAGGCGGGTGGCGATGCCGTGGCGGTGCCACTCCGGGTCCACCGCGATCGTCGTGACGTGGGCTTCGTCGGGCGCCAGCATCATCCCGGCGTACCCGACGACCACGCGATCGACGCGTGCGACGTAGTACCGCCGCGAGGCGGGGAGCGCGAGCTCCGAGAGGAACAACGAGTGCGTCCAGGGGTGCGAGTACACCTGCTGCTCGATCCCCATCACCGCGCGCAGATGCTTCTTGCGCAGTGGACCGACCGTCACCGCCGGGTTCGCAGGCCTGCTCACCTGCGCTCCCACGCGAGCTCTGCGTCGCTGCGGCGCAGGTACCGCGGCACGACCTGCTCCGGGCGCGCGAACTCCTCGCGCTCGAAGCGCGCGGTCGCGAGCTCGACCAGCGCCGCGACGCTCGGCGCCGCGCTCGCGGGACCCGCGAGCTCCACGTGATCGAGCTCCGCGAAGTGGTCGCGGTACACGAGCGCGCCGTCGCCGACGAGCAGGACCTCCTGACGGTCGGCGACGAGCTCGGCCGCGACGGCGTCGGGCGAGACGACGGTGTCGTCGCCGTCGCGCTGCAGCCCTCCCGGGACCGGCCAGTACCGCGCCGCGAACACCTCGCGCCGGCGCGCGTCGATCAGGGCGACGATGCGCCGGTGTGTCGCGCGCCACGGGTAGGCGACGAGATCGAGGCTCGGGATGCCGACGACCGGGACGCCGAGCACCTGGGCGAGCGTGCGCGCCGTCGTGACCCCGACGCGCAGGCCGGTGAAGAGCCCCGGCCCGATGCCGACCGAAACGAACGAGAGGTCGGTGAGCGCGACACCGGTCTCGCGTCGGAGGTACTCGATCGCCGGTGTGACCTCCTCCGCCTGCCGGCGTGCGGCGTCGAGGCCGACCTCGCCGATCACCTGGCCGTCCCGGCCGATCGCAACGCCCACGTGCGCGGTCGCGGTGTCGATCGCGAGCGTCAGCACTGCGCATCCGCGGCGTCGCGCACCGCCCGTTCGAGGGCGCCCGACCGGGCCACCCACCCCGGACCAGAGGCCGTGACCGTCACGGCCCTCACGTCCTCCGCACCGGGATCGGGCGGGCCGAGCGCGAGCGCGACCTCGACCCGATCGGCCGGCAGGAGCTCGCCGACCGCCTCGCCCCACTCCACGATCACCACGCCGTCGTCGAGCAGCTCCTCGATCCCGAGGTCGATCGCCTCCTGCATGCGGCCGAGCCGGTAGACGTCGAGATGGTGGACCGGCATCCGCCCGTCGTACTCGCGCACGATCGCGAACGTCGGGCTCACGACGCGGTCCGTGACGCCGAGCGCGGCCGCGAGCCCCTTCGCGAGCTCGGTCTTGCCGCTCCCGAGGTCACCGGTGAGCACGACGACGTCTCCGGCGCGCAGCACCGACGCGATCGCGGCGCCGATCGCACGCGTCGTCGCCGCCGCGGTGGACACGACCTCCATCAGCTCGCGTCCGCGGCGAGCGCGCGCCGGATCACGACGAAGTCGGCGCGTGCCTGCGCGAGCGCAGCGCCACCGTTGCGCAGCACCGCCGACGGATGGAGCGCGGGGACCAACACCGCGCCGTCGCGGTACGGGAACCGCTGGCCGCGCAGCTTCGTGATCCCGACCTTCGTGTCGAGCAGGAGCTTCGTCGCGAAGTTGCCGAGCGTCACCACCACGCGCGGATCGACGAGGTCGAGCTGGCGCTCGAGGTAGGGCCGACAGGTCTCGATCTCCACGGGTTGGGGGTCGCGGTTGCCCGGCGGCCGGCACTTCACGACGTTCGCGATGTACACCTCGGCGCGGGTCAGCCCGATGCCCTCGATCAGCTGCGTGAGCAGCTTCCCGGCCCGGCCGACGAACGGCTCGCCGGTGCGGTCCTCTTCCGCGCCCGGGCCCTCGCCGACGAACATCAGCCCGGCGTGCTCGTCACCGACGCCGAACACGACCTGGGTCCGCGTCTCGGCCAGCGGGCACCTCGTGCACGCGAGCGCCTCGGCGCGCAGCTCGGACAGTGCCGACGGGGCCACGACGTCAGGCCGACGGTCCGGCATCCGCGACGCTGCCCCGCGACGACGCTCCTCGCTGCACGCTGCGCGCGAAGTCGACGACCAGGCGCTCCAGCAGTTCGGGGCGCTCGAACATCAGCATGTGCCCGCCACCGGAGACCTCTTCGAGGCGAGCACCGGGGATCCGACGCGCGATCCGACGTGACTCGGCGATCGGTGTGATGAGGTCCGCGGTGCCACAGACGACGAGGGTCGGCACGTCGATCTCGGCCAGCCGGCCGGTGAGATCCAGGCCCGCGAGCGCGACGATCGCGTCACGCCGGGTCAACGGATCGGTGCCGAGGATCATCTGGCGCGTCGCCTCGACGTGCGACGCCGAAGGGGTCCGGCCGAACCCGAGCCGCGCGATCACGAGGCCCAGATCGGGGGCGCGCAGGATCCCGGTCCCGTCCGGGATGCGCTCCGCGAGCCAGGTGCTCACGCGGGCGAGACCGGGATTCGCCGCCAACGGGCTCCGTGCCAGCGTCGAGAGCAGCACGATGCCGGCGATGCGCTCGTGGGCGACCTCCGGGTGGTGCAGGCAGAGCGCCTGGGCGGCGATGCCGCCCATCGAGTGACCCACGACCACGACGTCGTGCAGGTCCAGCCCCTCGATCACGGATCGCACGTCGGCGCCGAGCTGCTCGATTCCGTGGCC
>CAZXCB010000275.1:0-3893 GCA_964639075.1 uncultured Bifidobacteriaceae bacterium
TAGAAGTACCAGAAGAAGCCGTACTCGTAGTTGCCGACCGTCGAGATGAAGCTGATGACGAGACGACGGCTGCGGCGCACCTCGCTCGTGCCGCCGAACAGGTCGACGTGCTTCCACTGGATCCCGTAGTCCTCCTCGTGCATGCAGATCGCGTTGTGGATCACGTAGGGCTCGCCGTCCTCTTTGGCGAGCGCGGCGTCGAAGTAGTGGATCTCGCCGAGGCAGTCGCACCCGAGCGTGAGTGACTGCGTCATGCGGCCGAGCCCCCACTCGCCCGCGTCGAACGCGTTCTTCCATCCCTGCATCGGATTCGGGTCGCCGTAGGGCACGACCATCTCGGTGATGGACGCGCGGTGCAGGATCGAGCGCGTCCGTCCGGCCGCGTCGTCGGCGTAGGTGACCTGGTGGAGCACGAGCCCCTCGTACGGGTCGAAGGTGAGACGCACCGACCACTTCTGCCACTGCACGAGGTTGCCGTCGACGGTGAAGCTCGGTCCGTCGGGCTGGGTGATCGCGATCGGCCTGAGGTCGGCGCGCAGCGGCCCGTTGTCCTCGGCGAAGTAGCGCGCGTGCTGGGTGGGCATCGTGACCGGACCGTGGTCGATCACCTCGATCACCTCGTTGCGGCCGAGGTCGAAGTGGACGATGAGGCCTTCGAGCGGTCGGGCGTAGCCGTTGTCGGCCGGATCGGTGCGCAGGAACGAGATGCAGCGTGCGATTCGGCGGTCCGTCTCGGCGTCGTAACCGAACACGCCCGCCGGCCACGGGTCGATCTGCACGCTGTCCGGATCGGTGATGCCGCGGCGCGCGAGGGCGGCGATGTACTCGGGGTGGGCACGGGTGGTGAAGATCGCGTTCGCGGCCTCGCCGAACAGGAGCGTCGGTCGCATCCCGGGCATCTCCTCCCACGACCGGACATCGCCGCGTGTGAGCGAGACGACGACCTCGGTGACGCCCAGGCCCGGTCCGGTCACGAGCTGGACGTCCGCGGCCCGGTCGACCGGCCCGCTCCCCGCCAGCTCGGCCTTGTCGGGCTCGTGCAGCACGACGTGAACGAAGGCCGCGCCGTCCGGGAAGCGGGCGTCGGCGCGGACGATCGCGCTCGTGCGGCTGATCTCGTCCGGGGTGAGCATCTCGAGGGGGTGCGTCATGCGCGGGATGCTCCCGGTCGCCCGCGCTCGGTGTCAAGCGCTGCCGCGGGCGCGCTCACGGCGGCTGCGGATCTGCGAGACTCCCCGCCGGGGACCGATCGGGGGGCAGACCATGGCGGGCTCGACGAGCAGGACGACCGACGACGCTGATCGCCGGTCACGCTTGGTCGGGCGCCTCGAGATCGCCGACTGAGCCGTGGAGTACGCGCTCCTCGCGCCGCTGACCCCGCCCGATCGTCAGCGGGTGCTCGCCGCGGCCCAGCGCCGCCGCTTCCCGCGCGAGGCGGCGGTGTTCTGGGCCGGCGACGCCGGCGACTCCCTGCACCTCGTCGCGAGCGGTCATGTCGCCGCGCAGATCACCACACCGCGCGGCGACGTCGCGACGGTGCGGATCCTCGGGCCGGGTGAGCACTTCGGCGAGCTCGCGATGGTGTCGGCGGGTCCGCGCTCGGCGACGATGATCGCGTTGAGCCCGGTCGAGACGCTCGTCATCGGCTTCGACGACTTCGCGGAGCTCCGCAAGGACCCGAACATCGAGCGGGTCTTCGTCGAGGCGCTCGCCGCGGAGATCCGTCGGCTCGCCGGCGCGCTCACCGACGCGCTGTATCTCACGTCCTCGGATCACCTGTGGAAGCGGCTCGCCGCGGTCGAGGCCGTCTTCGCCGGCGCGGACGAGGAGACGGTGCTCCCCCTGAGCCAGTCGATGCTCGCGACGCTCGCCGGCGTGACCCGCCAGACCGCCAACAAGTTCCTCGACGAGGCGGAGCGCAGGGGCGTGATCCGCCGTGACACGCGTGGCCGCGTGACGGTGGTCGACCGCGCCGCGCTGCACGACCGCGCCCGCGTGCGCTGAGGCAATCCGCGCGGCCGGCGCGGGCGCGTGTCGGGAACTTGACACGTGCACGGTCGTCGTCACGACAGCGCGCGCGCCCCGGGTCCCGCAGGATGAGGAGGCGGATGTGGTTCCCGGAACGCCGCCGGGGACCAGGGCAGGGACATCCGCCCGCCCGGCGGAAGCCGGGCGCAGTCGGCGAACCAGCCATCCGACACCCCCAGGTCGGAGTGGCGGCGGGCCGCCCGACCGGGCGGCCCGCCCGCGTGGTCGCCCGGCCCGCTACCGCGGGCTCGCGGCGTCGAGGTAGGAGGGCCGCTCGCCACCGCCGTGCACGAGGAGGTTCGCGCCCGAGATGTAGGCCGCGAGCGGAGACGCGAGGAACAAGCAGGCGTTCGCGATGTCGACGGGGAGCCCCATCCGGCCGAGCGGCACGGTCGCGCCGACCCGGGAGATCCCCGCTTCGTCGCCGTAGAACAGGTGAGCCTGCTCGGTGCGGATCAGCCCGGCGCTCACCGCGTTGACGCGCACCTTGGGGGCGTATTCGACCGCGAGCGTCTGCGTGAGGTTCAGCAGCCCGGCCTTGGCCGCGCCGTACGCCGCCGCGTTCGGGTTGGCGCGCAACGCACTGACGCTCGCGATGTTCAGGATCACACCGCCCTCGGCCTGGTCCTGCATGACCGCGTTGGCGCGTTGCGCGCAGACGAGTGGGGCGAGCAGGTTGAGCTCGATGATCGACCGGGAGAACTTGGGCGACACCGTGGCCGAGTCGGCCGGAGGCGAGCCGCCCGCGTTGTTGACCAGGACGTCGAGACGACCGCGGCGCGCGACGGTCGTGTCGACGAGGGTCTGCACCGCGTCCGGGTCCCGCACGTCGGCCGCGACGAACTCGGCCGACCGGTCACCGGCCGTGGGGAGATCCTCGGGCTCGGTGCGGCCGCAGACGAGGACTCCGGCGCCGGCGTCCAGGAAGCGCTCGGCGATCCCGCGTCCGATGCCCCTGGCGCCGCCCGTGACCAGCACGACGCGCTCCGACATGTCGAGATCTCCGCTCATCACGTGTCCTCCTGGCCCCGTCCGTCTCGGCACGGCCGAGGTCGGACCGGGCCGGGCCGGACGGGCCCCGTTGCGCTGGTCGATCGGCTCGCGCCGCGGGTGAGTCTCGCTCCACTCATCCGGCTAGTTTCCCCGATCTGACGCCCCGTCAGAAACCCGGCCGATCCTTCCACTCCGAGGCTGCGCATGCCCATCAACCGGACCGTCGACGCCGCCGGCATCGCCGAGGTGGTCATGGACAACCCGCCCGTCAACGCGCTGACGGTCGCGGGCTGGTTCGAGCTCGCCCGCGTGATCCGCGAGCTCGGCGAGGACCCGGCGGTACGCGTCGTGGTGCTCCGGGCCGAGGGTCGGGGGTTCAACGCCGGCGTCGACATCAAGGAGATGCAGAGCACCGAGGGCTTCGACGCGCTGATCGGCGCGAACCGGGGCTGCTTCGCCGCCTTCGCGGCGGTGTACGAGTGCGCGGTGCCGGTGATCGCGGCGGTCAACGGCTTCTGCCTCGGCGGCGGCGTCGGCTTGGCGGGCAACGCCGACATCGTGATCGCGAGCGACGACGCCACGTTCGGCCTGCCCGAGGTGGACCGCGGCGCCCTCGGCGCGGCGACCCACCTCGCGCGTCTCGTGCCCCAGCACCGCATGCGGGCGATGGTGTACACCGCGGCCACGATCACGGCCCAGGAGCTCCATCACTGCGGCTCGGTGCTCGACGTCGTGCCGCGTGGAGAGCTGCGTGGCCGGGCGAGCCAAGCCGGAGGTGTTCGGGCAGACCATCTTCCGATTCAGAAGATAAGGGACAATCATGGTGGCCAGATCGGACATCAGGAGACCCGCGTCGAACGAGGCCGACACAC
>CAZXCB010000275.1:3903-4169 GCA_964639075.1 uncultured Bifidobacteriaceae bacterium
TCGGCGGAGCTGCACCACTTCGGCTCGGTGCTGCAGGTCGTGCCGCGCGACGAGCTCCGCGACGCGGCGATGACCGTCGCCGCCGACATCGCCGCCAAGAGCCCGACGGTGATCCGGGCGGCGAAGGAGTCGTTGAACGGCATCGACCCGATCGACGTCAAGCGGTCGTACCGCTACGAGCAGGGCTTCACGTTCGAGCTGAACCTCTCGGGCGTGGCCGACGAGCACCGCGACGCCTTCGTCTCCGGCCGCGACACGGACACGTC
>CAZXCB010000276.1:0-4111 GCA_964639075.1 uncultured Bifidobacteriaceae bacterium
AGGCACCCCCGCGCACCGGTGCCGTCGAGGTCGCGACCTCCGGTGATCCAGCCCCGCGACGCGACACGTCCACGCTTCCGGCGAAGTGCCGCGATGGTCGTCGCGCTCGCGGTGGTCGTGCTCGGCGCGGGCGATCCGGCGGATGCGGTCGGACCGTCGGCACGAGCCCGGAAGGTGCCGCCGCCGGCGACGGGTCCGCTCGTCACCCCCGCGGGCGAGGACGTCGTGCCGCCGTTCGTGGACGTCAGCGCCCGGGTCGGGCTCACCGCGCCACAGGGCCGGCGGGAGGAGCCCCCGCGCTGCCTGCTGAGCGCTCCGCGCCTGCGCCGGGCCGTCCCCCGTGCCCGGGTCGCGCCGACGCTGCGGACGTCCGACGACCAGTGCCTGCCCGAGCGGATGTCCGGTGGTGTCGCGGTCGGCGACTACGACGGCGACGGCCGCCCCGACCTCTACGTGACCAGCCTCCTCGGACCCGGTCGGCTGTACCGGAACGTCGACGGTCGCCGGTTCGTGAACGTGACGCGGCGGGTCGGGCTCGCGCGCCTGCCCGAGCCGAGCAACGGCGCGGGATGGGTGGACGTCGACGACGACGGTCGCCTCGACCTCTACGTCACGACGCTCGGCGGCCGTCGCTTCTACCTGTTCCACAACCGCGGTCGCGGTCGTTTCGTGGAGGACGCGCGGTCACGTGGACTGGCGCAGGCGACCCCGGACGTGCACGTCGGCTTCAGCGTCGCGGTGGGCGACTACGACCGTGACGGCTGGCCCGACCTGTACACGACCGAGTGGCGGCTGCCGGAGCTGGCCGGGAACGCCCAGCCCTCGCACAACCGACTGCTGCACAACCGCGGCGCGCGCGATCCGGGTCGCTTCGACGATGTCACGGTCGAGGCGCGCGTCGCGGTGGAGAGCGCCGCGCGGCCGTCCTGGGGCTTCGGCGCGCTCTTCCGGGACCTCGACGCCGACGGGTGGCCCGAGCTCGTCGTGGCCGGTGACTACGGCACGAGTCGCCTGTTCTGGAACCGTCGCGACGGCACGTTCCGTGACGGCACCCGCGAGGCGGGGGTCGGAACCGACGAGAACGGTATGGGGCTGACCGTCGACGACTACGACGGAGACGGCCGTCCGGACGTCTTCGTGTCGTCGATCTTCGATGTCGACGCGACGTGCACCAATCGCAGCTGCGGGCACGGCGCGACGGGGAACCGGCTCTACCGCAACGCGGGTGCGCGCCGGTTCACGGACTCGACCACGGCCGCGGGGGTGCGCGACGGTGGTTGGGGATGGGGCGCCGCCTTCGTCGACGGCACGAACCGCGGCCGGCGCGATCTCACGATGGTGAGCGGAATCGACTACTTCGAACCGTCGACGGTCCAGTACCGGCCGGGCCCGTCGCGCTACTGGCAGTCGCGCGGCGACGGCGCGTTCGCCGACGTCACGAATGCCGCCGGCCTGACGGCTCCGGGGCCGGCCAAGGGCCTCGCGGTGCTCGACTACAACGGCGACGGGCGCGAGGACCTCGTGGTCGTGCGCGACGCACGGACGCCGCTGCTATACGAGAACACGACCGCGACGACGAACTCCTGGCTCGGGGTGCGCCTGGTGGGCCGCCGCTCGAACCGGCAGGGACTCGGCGCCGTGGTGACGGTCGAGCCGCGAGCCGGTGCACCCGTGGCCCGGCGCGAGGTCGGCAGCACCACGGGGTTCCTCGGCCAGAGCGACGTCGTCGCGCACTTCGGGCTCGGTGCTGCGCCGAGCAGGATCGCGCGCGTGCGGGTCTGGTGGCCGAGCGGACGGACGTCGGAGCTGCGTGACGTCGAGCCGAATCGCGTGATCGTGGTCTCGGAGCCGCGGACGACCACGACGCGCGCGCACCCGGCGGCGAGCACGTCCAGCTTCTCGGACGACGAACGATCCCAGCTGCGTGCGGCCGTCGTACGCGGCGTGGGCTACGTCGGCGAGCGACTGACGAGCGTCGAGGCGCACTCCTTGCGCGTGTTCGACTATCTGCGCCGCAACTGGGATCTCACCGGGCTGGGCCGTGTCGCGGCGCTCGTCCGGCGACGTGGATCCGAGGTCACCTCCGACGATCCCCTGATCCGCCTGGTGGCGCCGGACCGGCATGCGGATCGTCGGGCGGTCGAGGCCAGCGTCGGCACCGACCGATTGCTGGCCGTCGCCCTCGAGTGCGATCGCGTGTCCTACCCGGCGTCGTACGGGCGCGACCTCACCCGCGCCGCGTCGGCCGGTGGCATGGAGCTCACCCACGCCGCGTTCGCGATCCGCTTCACCGAGGATCTGGGGTGCCGTTCACCGGTCGGAGCCGGTGCGCGCAGGCGGATCACGGACGCGCTGCGCGCCGCCGTCGCGGCCGCGCCGGCCGTCGACGACCTGAGCCTCGAACAGGCGGCGATGCTCGTGGCGCTCGGCGAGGGCGGGTCGGTGCCGCACGACTTCGTGCTGCGGACGGTGGCTGCACAGCGGCCGGACGGAGGCTGGGCGGCCGGAGTCGCGCCCGAATCGAGCTGGCACGGTACGGGACTCGCGCTCTGGACGCTGTGCGGGGTGCAGTCGTCGGGTCGCGGGGTCGCGGTGGTGCGGCCGTGACCGGGTCCCGCGGCGGACCCGGCCGGCGCGTCGCGGTCGGCGCGCTCGCCGCGCTCCTGGTCGTGGTACCGAGCGCCTGCGGCTCCGGGTCGGGATCGTCCGCGCGGCACGCGCCGACCACCACGACGTCCTCGTCGCACGCCGATTCGTCCGCCGCGTCGTGCCGGCCGCGAGTCGACACGACGCCGGCGGACCTGCCCCGGATCCCCGCGGCCGACCATGCTCATCTCGACCGTCGCGCGTCGCCCCGGCTCGATCCCGCAGATGCCCGGGTGCAACGCGAGCAGCTCGCCGCGGCGCGGCGCTCCGCGACACGCCTCGGCACCGTCGCCCGCGCGCTCGCGGCGGGGTACGTGCCGACCGGCGGCAGCGTGGGCGACGGTGACGGCGTGCACTTCACGAACTGGTCGCTCGTGTCGTGCCACTTCGACGCCGCGCAGCCAGCGCAGCTGCTGTACGACGGCAGCACCATGGAGGCACCGTTGGTGGCGTTCAGCTACTACCTCGTGTCGCCGCAGGCGCCGCCGGCCGGGTTCGCGGGTCGGGCAGACCGCTGGCACCGGCACTTCGGCATCTGCGTCCGCGACGGCGCCATGCTCGATCGACTCGAGCCGCAGGGCCACCAGACGCTGGAGTCGTGTCGCGCCGCAGGTGGCGACGTGCTCGACGGGCGCGATCTGTGGATGTTGCACGCCTGGGTCGTGCCGCGCTGGACCAATCGCCTGGGTGTGTTCGCGCCGTTGAACCCGGAGCTGATCCGTGAGTAGCCGGAAGCGCCCGCTGCGCCCCGCGTGCATGGTCGGCGCGCTCGTGCTCGTCCTCGGCGGGGTTGGCGGCGACCTCGCCGCGCATGCGGCATCGGTCGCGCGGGCGACTGCGACGGGATCCGACGATCCCGGTCACGAGCACGACCGGGGCGCCACGGTGTGCCCGACCGAGCCGATCCCGCGCGCCGCGCGCGTCGGTCACCGGACCGTGCGTTCGATCTCCTGCGACACGTTCACGATCAGCCGGTACCGGACCGGAGCTCACGGCACTGCGGCGGAGCGGAAGGCGGCCCGTCGGCTGCACCGACGCACGCTCGTGACCCTGCGTCGGCTCCGGCACGTGTCGACGGCGGAACGCCTCGGTTACGAGCGGGTCGACACGCATCACTGGGTCGATCGGGCGTACCTCACCGACGGGCGCGTCCTCGATCCGTCCCGGCCGGAAGCGCTGGTCTTCGACGTCGACCCCGCTCGACGCGAGCCGACGGTCGTCGGCGCGATGTACCTCGCACCGCCGGGGCGACACGGCCCGCAGATCGGCGGTCCGGCCACGGTGTGGCACTACCACGTGTTCGCGGAACCGGTGTGCTCGTGGTCGGGCGCGATCCCGACGGGCACTCCGGACACCGTCGGCGGCTGTGCCGCGGGGGCGCCGACGTCACGGAGCGCCGAGATGCTCCACGTCTGGGTCGACAACCCGCGCGGGACGTTCGACAGTCGCATGACCGCGCCGGGTG
>CAZXCB010000277.1:0-4047 GCA_964639075.1 uncultured Bifidobacteriaceae bacterium
CGTGCGCGTGGCGCGTGGTCTCGTTCAGCGCGTTGTCGATGCTGATCATGCAGTCGAGCTGCGCGAGGGCGGCGTCGAGGCGGCCCGCACCGGGCGCACTGATCACCGGGTTGCCCGCGATGGTGACGAGCGCGCGGATCTGGCCGCGTCCGGGGGTGTCGATCTCCTCGGCGAGGCAGGACACCGGCACCTGACCGAGCACCTCGGGGATCCCGCGCACGCGCGAGCGCCACTTGCCGATCTGCACGCCCTCGGCGAGCTCGGGGTTCGGGAGTGAGTTGACACCCCACGCGATGGGTGTGGCGAACATGAGGCCGCCGGGCCGGTCGAAGTTGCCGGTGAGGATGTTCACGACGTCGACGAGCCACGACGTGAGCGTGCCGAACTCCTGGTTGCAGGTGCCGATGCGGCCGTAGAGCGCGGCGCTCGGCGCATCGGCGTACTCGCGGGTGATCCGCCGGATCGTCGCCGCGGGGACCCGGCACGTCGCCTCGACGCGTTCGGGGGAGAACTCCGCCGCCGCGGCGCGCACCGCGGCGAGCCCGTGCACGTGCGGCTCGAGCGCACCGAGGTCCACGAGGCCGTCGGCGAAGAGGACGTGGACCATCGCGAGGAGGAACGCGGCGTCGGTGCCGGGCACGATCGGCACCCACTCGTCGGCGCGCTCCGCCGTGCCGGTGCGACGGGGATCGATCACGACGACCTTCCCGCCGCGCGCCCGGATGCCGTCGATCTCGCCGAGGATGTCGGCGCACGCCAGCAGCGATCCCTGCGACGCCTGAGGGTTGCCGCCCATCACGATCCAGTGGTCGGTGCGGGGCACGTCCGGCGCCGGGATCGACCACATGCCGCCGTACATCAGCGCGCTGGTGAGGTTCTTGGGCCACTGGTCGACGGTGCCGGCGGAGTACACGACGGGGAGGGCCGCGAGCCCGATGAACAGGCCGACGTAGCGGCCGAGCGAGAAGTTGTGGGCGGTCGGGTTGCCGATGTAGCAGCTGACGGCGTCCTTGCCGTGGGTCGCGATGACCCCGGCGAGCAGCTCGTCGCAGCGGGCGAACGCGGTGTCCCACTCGACCTCGTCCCAGCGGTCACCGGTGCGGATCATCGGCACGCGGACCCGGTCGGGGTCGTGATGGAGGTGACCGAGCGCGGTGCCCTTCGGGCAGAGGTAGCCCTTGGACCACACGTCCTCACGGTCGCCGCGGATGCGCGTGACCTCGCCGTCGGTCACCTGGATCTCGAGGCCGCACATCGCCTCGCACAGCGGACACGTACGGAAGTGGGTCGTCATCTGGCCGCTGCGCCCGCGGTCCGGAGCCGGGTGCGGTCAGGGTGCAGCATTGCAGGCCTCCGGGATGTCGGTGACGCCGAGCGTCGCCACCTGGCAGTAGGACTGGGTGGCGACGAGCCACCGGTCGTCGACGAGCTTCGCCTGGCCCGGCAGCGCGTCGAGCACGACGGCTCCGTCGATCAGCAGGGAGAAGGTGACGTCGACGGTGTCGTCCGTCGCCCCGTCGAAGCTGTCGATGCGCACGGACGTCTTGTTCGCCAGCTCGCCGACCTGGGCCTTGCGGGCGAGGAACGATTCCTTCAACGCGGCGCCGTTCTCGAGGTGGGAGAGCTGCGCGTCGGCGTCCGGGTTCGGTGCGAACAGCCCGGTGAACGCCGCGGTCACGGCGTCCTTGGTCGCTTGGGGGACCTCGGCGGCCGGTGCGGTGGTCGTGGAGACCGCACCGAGCCGGCCCGCGGCCTCCTTGCGGTCGGCCGCAGTCGTCCGGCAGCGGACGGTTGCCTCCACCGCGCTGTGGTCGGCAGGGAAGACGAGCGCGTCGCCGCGCGTCGGGCCCCCCGCGGCCGCGAAGACGCCCGTGGGGCGCACGATGGTGCAGCGCTCGATGGGACGAAGGAACACGTAGTCGATGCGCTCGGTCTGCTTGCTCGCCGGGTTCGTCATGTCGACGAGTGAGTCGTCGACCCGGCCGCTCGTGCACTCGGCTCCGGTCGCGGGGTCGCACTCCGCGTTGCCGATCACGAGGTGGGTGTCGACGAGACCGGCGTCGGTGAGCGCTGCGATCGTCGGCTCGTCGGGCTCGGCGTTGAGGTCACCGGTGACGATCGTGACCGTGCGCGCCGATGGCGGATCCTCCGCGAGCGTCTGCACGATCTGGCGGGCCTGACACGTGTTCACCGAGTCCGTGACCCGGCAGGGTGGCGGGCACGTGGAGCGGTCGCACGGGCGGTCGTCGCTGCTGCTCGCGAGGTGGGTGGCGACGAGGTCGACGGGCCCGACGTCCGATCCGAGCCGGACCCGGTACGCCGTGCGCAGGGGTCCGGCCAGGCGCAGCCGCTCGCTTCCTCGCACGCGCAACGTCGTGAGCACGATCTCGCGATCCTGACTCTGGTCCGTGTCGTCGTAGACGAGTTCGTAGCCGCACCGGTCGAGGCCCCTACGGAGCTCCGTGACCGTCCGGTCGTTCCCTTCCTCGATCGCCACGATCTCCGGACACCTCGCGCGCTCGAGCTGGCGCAGGAACAACGCGACCCGTCCAGGGAGGTCGCACCGGTTGCTGCCGGCCGGACACGCGGTGCCGTGGAGCAGATTCTGGTTCACGACGCGCACGGTGCCCACCGTGGCCGCGCCGGACGCGTCGTTGCCGCCGCCGCTGCTGCAGGCCGCGACGACGAGCGTCATGGCCACGACGAGCACCCCCGTACCTCGCACAGCCGTGCACCGTACCCGTAGAGTCCGAGCTGTGGCCGACCTCACGTTCCTCGATGCCGAGCACGGCGCGCGACGCGCCGCGGGTCGCGTCGAGGGCGACCGGGTCCTGCTCGCGCGCGATGCGGTCACGGAGCTCACCGGCTGGGAGCTGAAGCCGGAAGGGCTGTGCCAGGACGACGTGTGCGTCCCCGTCCGCGATCCGGACCTGCGCGTGGACGACGCACTCGACGCGGCTCACCTCGCCGGCGCGCTCGGACGGCCCGCCGTCGTCGACGCCGTCGCCGGGATCGTCGCGTTCGGCGAGGCCCCGGCGCAGCGCCGAGGTCCGATCGAGGCGGGCGTCGCGCCGGACTTCACCCTCCCCACGCTCGACGGTGGCGCGTTCACGCTGTCGTCGATCTCCGGTCGCAAGCGGCTGCTGCTCGCCTGGGCCTCGTGGTGAGGCTGCCGTTACGACCTGCCGGTCTGGCAGCGTCTCCACGATGAGCTGGCGCCGGACGGTCTCGAGATCGTGGCGGTCGCGCTCGACGACTCGGTCGCCGCGGCCGTGGAGTGGGTGCACGCCGCGGACCCGCGCCCCGCGTTCCCGCTGCTGCTGGATCGGGAGCACCTGCTCGCCGAGCTCTACGGCATCGTGAACATCCCGAGCGTGGTCTGGATCGACGAGGACGATCGGATCGTGCGGGCACCGGTGATCGCGCCGGCCGACGACATGTTCCGCGACTTCACCCACATCGACTCGTCGGTGCACCACGATCAGCTCCGCGCGTGGGTCCGCACCGGCGCGATCCCGGCCAAGGCGCCGCGGGAGCAAGTCGTGCTCCCGACCGACGACGAGCAGCTCGCCCGCCTGGAGCGCCGGGTCGGCGCCTTCCTCACGCGCTCCGGCGCGCCCGAGCGCGCGGAGCTGCACTTCGAGCGGGCCGCCGAGCTCGCGCCGATGGACTGGACGATCCGGCGCGGCACGATGCCCTTGCGCGGTGAGGATCCGTTCGGCGAGCGGTTCTTCGCGTTCGTCGCGGAGTGGGCGGAGGCCGGGAGTCCCGGGTACGGCTCCGCGGATCCGGACGCGCCCCTGTGATCGCGCGCATCACCCTCGTGCGTCACGGGCGCCCGGGTGGCGCCTGGGGTCACGATCCCGACCCCGGTCTCGACGACGTCGGTGTCGAGCAGGCACGCGCGCTCGCCGACGCGCTCGGCCCGACCGGCCCGCTGCCCGTGGTCGTCTCGCCGCTGCAACGCACGCGCGAGACGGCCGCGCCGCTCGTCGCGCGGTGGGGGATCGAACCCGTCGTCGCCCCGGCCGTCGGCGAGATGACGGC
>CAZXCB010000278.1:0-4020 GCA_964639075.1 uncultured Bifidobacteriaceae bacterium
CATCGCGGCGATCGCCTCGGGCCGCATGGGGGTGCTGGCCGCGTGATCGAGGTACACCGGGCGCTCGGACATGCCCGGAAGTCTACGAACGAGCCCCCTCGGTGCCGACTCGCCACGCTCGGTGGCGATCGGCCGGATTGTGACGAGCGGCTCGGAACTCCGGCTCGCCATCCGGGCGTTGGAGGGGGTAATCACACCAGTGGCATTCACGAACGGCGGAGGTTCGTCAATGGCTGTCACACCCCCGTGCGACACTCCGGTCGTGACCACGCAGTTGCGACTCCTGAGCGGCGGAGAGCTCCCGAAGCGGACTCCCCGGCCGCGTCCCGCCACCCGGCCCGAGCGACGCGCCACCGTGCCGTCCACGCGGCTCGACGCCCACACCCGTGAGGTCGGTCGCTCCGGTGTCGCCGAGGCCCGCCGTCGCCTCGCCGAGATCACGGCCACGGTCGAGCGCGCCCGGGAACTCGTGCGGGCGAGCTGAGCGGGTTCAGCCCTGCTCCGCGGCGAAGCCCGCGAGCAGGCGGGCGAGGTTGCGATCGAAGCGCTGCTCGTCGGTGGCGTGTGCGCGCATGCGTGACCACGTCGCGGAGAGACCGTCCGCCGCGGTGAGCGCGGCGAGCGCGGGATACCCGCCCTCGGCGATGAGCTCCTCCATGTAGGCGAGCGTCTCCTCCCCGCCCTCCGTGAACCCCGAGTGCTCCATCCGGCAGTAGCCGAGCACGTACTCGTCCACCGCAGTGATGAGGTCGAGCTTCGTGTCGAGGTCGGCGTCGAGGCCGGCGAGCGCCTGCCAGGACTGGTCGATGTGGCGCATCGCGTTTGGACCGATGGTCGGGTCGCCGCCCAGGTCGAGCACCCACGGGTGGCGGCGCACCGCGTCCCGGGTCCGGCGAGCGATCACGCTGAGCGACTCGCGCCACCCGGCGAGCGGCTCGACGCCCGCCGGGAGCACGACCTCGGCGAGGAAGGTGTCCACCATCAGCGCCAGCAGCTCGTCCTTGGTGTGGACGTAGTGGTACAGGGTCATCGTGCCGACGTCGAGATCGGCTGCGAGACGCCGCATCGACAACGCGTCGAGCCCGTCGGCGTCCGCGATGTGGATCCCGGCCGCGGCGATCTCGCTCCGCCCGAGCCGCGCCTTGCGCGCGCCCGGCTCGGAACGGGTCCAGAGGTCGACCGCGTCGAGGTGCGCGGCGACGCGGTCGAGCACGGCGGCACCCCGCGCGGCGTGCTGCGCGAGCTTCGCCGCCTTCGCTTCGATCTTCGCGTCGACCTTCGCCGCGACACGCGCGGTCTTCGCTTCGATCTTCTCGTCGACCTTGGCGAGCGCGCGCTCGGTCTTCGCGTCGGCCTTGGCCAGCGCGCGCTCGGTCTTCGCGTCGGCCTCCCCGGCACCGCGGGCGCCGTGTGACGTCGGTCGCCGTTGCACGTCGTACAGTGTACTGCTAGGTTTCGTACCATGTACGAAACTCACCCGACCCCGGCCGTCGTCCCCCCGGCGGCCACGGGCGGCGGTGTCACCACGACCGGCCTGGGCAAGCGCTTCGGCGACCTCTGGGCCCTGCGCGACCTGCACCTCGACGTCGCGCCGGGCACGGTTCTGGGGCTGCTCGGCCACAACGGCGCGGGCAAGACGACCGCCATCCGCATCCTGACCACCCTCGCCCTCCCCACCGAGGGCGCGGCGCGCGTCGCCGGCTACGACGTCGTCGAGCATCCCGAGAAGGTGCGGGAGGAGATCGGCGTCGCCTCGCAGCAGGCGACCGTCGACGACCTCATGACCGCGCGACTCAACCTCGAGGTGATCGGGCGGCTGCGCGGCATGCCGAAGGCCACGGCGACGACGCGCGCCGACGAGCTGCTCGCCCAGCTCGACCTCACCGAGTTCGCGACCACGCTCGTGAAGAACTACTCGGGGGGCATGCGCCGGCGCCTCGATCTCGCGGCAAGCCTCATGGGCGATCCGTCGGTGCTGTTCCTGGACGAGCCGACCACGGGGTTGGACCCGGTGAGCCGCAACCACCTCTGGGACATGCTCGGCGACCTCGTGCGCGGCGGCACCACGGTGCTCCTCACGACCCAGTACCTCGAGGAAGCCGACCGCATGGCGGACGACATCGTGGTGCTCGACCACGGCAACACCGTCGCGCACGGTACCCCGGCGGAGCTCAAGGCCCAGGTCGGCGGCAACCGCCTCGACGTGACGCTCACGGCCACCGACGACCTCGACGTCGCGGTGGGGGCCGTCGCCGGCTTCTGCGATCGCGCGCCGGCGATCGACCGCGAGGCGCACGTCGTCACGTTGCCGATCCGAGAGGGCGTGCGCAGCATCGAGGTCCTGCGGGTGCTCGACGGTGCCGGCATCGACGCCGTCGACGTGACCCGGAGAGAGGTGACGCTCGACGACGTGTTCCTCACCCTCACCGGCTCCCGGCCCGTCGCCGAGCCCGCGCCGGATGCGCACCCCGAACCGGTCGGCGCGGGAGAGAAGTCGTGAGCAAGCACGTGTTGGCCGACGCGGCCGTCCTCGGTCGCCGCAACCTCGAGCACATCCGGCAGGTGCCCGAGAAGCTCACCAACGTCACCATCCAGCCGCTCATGTTCGTGCTGCTGTTCGCCTACGTGTTCGGCGGCGCGATCAAGGTGGAGGGCGGCACCTATCAGGAGTACCTGATGGGTGGGATCCTCATCCAGACCCTCGCCTTCGCCATGATGGGGCCTGCGATGTCGGTCGCGACCGACTTCCAGGAGGGTGTGATCGACCGGTTCCGGTCGCTCCCGGTCGCCCGGCCCGCGTACCTGCTCGGGCACTACCTCGCGGAGATGGCCGGAGCGGTCCTCACGATCGTGGTCCTGCTCGTCACCGGCCTGATCGTCGGCTGGCGGACGCACAGCGGGTTCCTCGAGATCACCGAGGGCGCGCTGCTGCTCCTCGCGTTCGCGACCGCCATCGTGTGGTTCGGCATCTGGCTCGGCGTGTTCGTGCGGTCGCCCGACGCGGTGATGGGCATCGGCTTCGTGCTCATCTTCCCGCTCACGTTCGTCTCGAACGCGTTCGTGCCGATCCAGTCGATGCCCACGGTGCTGCAATGGTTCGCGAGCCTGAACCCGGTGAGCGTCTACATCGCCGCGACACGCGAGCTCTTCGGAAATCCGGTCACGCCGGTGACCCACCACGTCTGGCCGATGGACCACCCGGTCCTCGCGGCGTGGATCTACACGGTCGTGCTCGTCGCGGCGGGCTGGACGCTGGCGCAGCGCCGTTACAACGCCCGGATCACCGAATAGCTCATCGCGCCGGCTGGTAGACGCCGAACTCGTCGCGCAGCACGTCGGAGACCTCGCCGAGCGTGGCGTAGGCGCGCAGCGCCTCCTTCATCGGGACGAGCAGGTTCTGGGTGCCCCGGGCCGCGGCCCGCACGTCCTCCAGCGCGGCATCCACCGCCGCCTGGTCCCTCCGGGCGCGCACGGCCTGTACCCGCTCGGCCTGTTGGCGCTCGAGCTCGGGGTCGATCGGGAAGACGTCCGAGTCCTCGACCTCGTCGTCGGCGAACTTGTTCAGCCCGACGATGACCTTCTCGCCGTCGTCGACGGCCTTGGCCCACTCGAACGCGGCCTTCTCGATCTCGTCCTGCATGAACCCGGCCTCGATCGCGGCGACCGCCCCGCCGAGGTCGTCGATGCGCTCGATGTAGCGCCACGCCGCGGCCTCGACCTCGTTCGTGAGCGACTCGACGAAGTACGAGCCGGCGAGCGGATCGACCGTCTCGGTCATGCCCGTCTCGTACGCGACGATCTGCTGGGTGCGCAGCGCGATCTTCGCGGCACGCTCGGTGGGGAGGCCGAGCGCCTCGTCGAAGCCGTTGGTGTGGAGGCTCTGCGTCCCACCGAGCGCGGCGGCCATCGCCTGGAGTGCGACGCGCACGACGTTGTTCTCCGGCTGCTGCGCGGTGAGCATCGAGCCGGCGGTCTGGGTGTGGAACCGCAGCAGCTTCGACTTCTCGTTCTTGGCGCCGA
>CAZXCB010000279.1:0-3976 GCA_964639075.1 uncultured Bifidobacteriaceae bacterium
GAGCGTGACCGCTGACCCATTCGGGGGCGTTGGGGGCAGAAGGGGCTCAGGGCGACCACTGAGCGCGTCGATACGGCTCCCATGCATGCAGCGGGCGGAGTTGCAGAGGGGCCTTCGGGACCCCTGGATCACGACGAAACCGCCCTCATCGGGCGTATCGACGACCGCGGTGCGCCCGACGGCGTGGAGATCGGCGCGGTCGGGGACGCGCGGGTGGTGACCGAGGCGATGCCGGACCTGCGCTCGGTCGCGGTCGGGTTCTGGGTCGGCTCGGGTGCGGTCGACGAGGCGGATCATCAGCTTGGTGCGAGCCACTTCCTCGAGCACCTGCTGTTCAAGGGCACCGACGCGCGGAGCGCCGCCGAGATCGCCCGCGCGGTGGAGTCGGTCGGCGGCGACATGAACGCCTTCACCACCCAGGAGTACACGGCGTTCTACGTGCGCGTGCCCGACGAGCACCTCGGCCTCGCCCTCGACATCCTCGCCGACGTCGTCTGGCACCCGGCGTTCCGGCCCGACGAGGTCGAGTGCGAGCGTCGCGTCATCCTCGAGGAGATCGGGATGCGTGACGACACGCCCGACGACGTCGTGCACGAGCTCGCGAACGCGGCGCTGTTCCCGGAGCACCCGCTCGGTCGTTCGGTCCTCGGCACGCGCGACACGATCGGCGCCATGAGTCGCGACGCGATCGCGGAGTACCACGCGGCGCACTACCACCCGAGCAACGTCGTCATCGCGGCGGCCGGCAACCTCAGCCACGACATGGTGGTCGAGCGGGTCGCGCACCGCATCCCGAGGGACGGTGCCGCGCGCCCGGCGCGCATGGAGTACGCGCACCGCGCACCGGTCGCGGTCACGGGGGAGCGGCGCGACACCGAGCAGGCGCACCTCGTGCTCTCGCTCCGTTCGATCGCGCGCGACGACCCCGACCGGTACGCGCTCTCGGTGCTGAACCAGCTGCTGGGCGGCGGGATGTCGAGCCGGCTCTTCCAGGAGGTGCGCGAGCGCCGTGGGCTCGCGTACTCCGTGTACTCCTACCGGGCCGCGTACGCGTCGATCGGGTCGTTCTCGGTCTATGCCGGCACCGCGCCCGACCGGCTGGCCGAGACCCGCACCGTGATCCTCGCCGAGCTCGACCGGCTCGTGACCGACGGAGTCCCCGAGTCCGAGCTCGGCGCGGCGAAGGGACACCTCAAGGGCTCGACCACGCTCGCGCTCGAGACCAGCTCGAGCCGGATGCACCGGCTCGGGCGCGGACTGCTCACCCTCGGTGAGGTGCCGAGCGTCGACGAGATGGTCGCCGAGGTCGAGGCGGTCACGCTCGCCGACCTCCGCCGCGTGATCGATCGCGTGTTCGCGACCGACGAGCAGGTCCTCTCGGTCGTCGGCCCCCTGCGCGCCGCCGACGTCCTCGCCGCGGCCTGACGTCGGCCCCGATCCCACACGGATCGGCGGGTCGGTGCCGGTAGGGTGCCGCCATGATCCGAGTCGGAGTGTTCGGCGCGGCCGGGCGAATGGGTGTCACCGTCTGCGACGCGGTGCGTGCGGCGCCCGACCTCGAGCTCGTCGCCGCGGTCGACCCGGACCGTCCCGGCGTGGCGGTCGCGGGCACCGAGCTCTCCGTGTGCGCCGCGCCCGCCGCGCTGCTCGACGCCGGAGCAGAGGTCGTCGTCGACTTCACGGTGCTGGCCGCGGCTCGGGAGAACCTGCGGTGGTGCGCGGCGCACGACGTCCACGCGGTCGTCGGCACCACGGGCTTCTCGACCGACGATCTCGACGAGTTCGCCGAGCTCTTCACCCATTCGCGCGCGAACGCGCTCGTCGCCCCGAACTTCGCGATCGGCGCGGTGCTCATGATGCGCTTCGCCGAGCTCGCCGCACCGTGGTTCGACACCGCGGAGATCATCGAGCTGCACCATGACAACAAGATCGACGCCCCGTCGGGCACCGCCATGAGCACCGCGAGGCGGATGGCGGCCGCATCCGCGGAATGGGCCACCGACCCGACCAGCACCGTCGTCGCCGAAGGCGCGCGCGGCGGGCTCGTCGAGGACGCGATCCGGATCCACGCCGTACGCATGCGCGGCATGATCGCGAGCCAGGAGGTGATCCTCGGTACGACCGGTCAGACGCTCACGGTCCGCCACGACACCTTCGACCGTTCCTCGTTCATGCCCGGAGTCCTGCTCGGCGTTCGGCGCGTCGGCGACCTCGACGGTCTGACCGTCGGCCTGGACGCCCTGCTCGAGGGGTGAGCACGCCGCGGTGAGCAACGGACCGGATCCCGAGCTCCGGGAGCGCCTGCTGACGGCTGCGTACGCGTGCGTCGCGCGGTACGGGCTCGCGAAGACGACCGTCGAGGACGTCGCGAAGCAGGCGGGGGTGTCGCGCGCGACCGTCTACCGCGCGTTCCCCGGCGGCAAGGACCAGCTGCTCCGCGAGGCGGTCGGGTGGGAGATGGGCCGATTCTTCGGCCGGCTCGCCGAGGCCGTCGCGGGGGCGCCCGACTTCGCGTCGCTCGTGGAGACCGGGCTCGCGTTCGCCCACACCGCGGTGCGGGAGCACGAGGTGCTCCAGAAGGTCCTCGTCACCGAGCCCGAGCGGCTGCTGCCGCTCATGACCACCGAGCAGGAACGGCCGCTCGCGTTCATCACGGGGTTCCTCCTGCCGTACCTCGAGCGCGAGGCGCAGGCCGGGCGCGTGCTCGACGGCGTCGACCTCCCGGAGGCGGCCGAGTTCGTGGCGCGCATGATCCTGTCGCTCATCTCGTCGCCCGGACGGTGGGACCTCGACGATCCGGGGGAACGGCGCGCCGTGGTCCGTGAGCAGCTCCTCGCCGGTGTCCTGACGCCCGCGGCGCTGGCCGCGTGATCACTGCGCACGGTCCGGCCACGCGCTTCAGTCGCCCGCGTCCTTCAGCGCGGTCCGGAACAGCCGGGTGAAGCGCGGCGTCAGGCGGAGGGCGCCGGTGACGCTGAGATGGTCGCCGTCGGTGTAGAGCCAGACGCTCCGAAGGTCGGTCGAACAGATCGTCGGCGTGCACACCTGCGGGATGAATCCGACGGCGCGGGCTTGGGGGATCCCGGCGACGGCCGCATCCTCGCTCCGGTCGATGTCCGCGGCCTGCGCCTCGGCCGTTCCCCGGCTCATCGACGTCCCGCAGGCGAACTCGTCGAAGACGACGTGGCCCGCGGCGCAGCCGCGGAGGTCCCAGCCCGGATACTTGGGCACGGGATGGACCACGATGGCACGGATCCCCATGTCGGCGAGCGCCTCGACCGTGTGCCGGACTCCGGCGCTCCATGCGACGAGCTTGGCGCTGCGCGAGTGCGCGATCGGCGAACCGGGGACCTGCAGCGTGTACTTGGACTCGTTGACGTACCGATTCGTCGATGACCCCAGCACGACCACGGGAGGGTGGAGGCGTTCGAGCTCGTTCATCGACTGGTTCACGAACCGACGGCAGTCCGCACGCGGGACCCCGGCGATGCGGATCCTCACGTCGACGAAGGGGCAGCCGGCGTCGATCGCCACGTAGACCGAGGCCTGCAACGAACGGGCCGCCGCCACGACCGGGGGGACGATGTGACGAGCATTGGAGTCGCCGAGCAGCGCGAGCGTGGTCACTGCGTCGCGCGCCGGCCACGTGCAGCGTGCCCGCAGCGCGCCGGCGCCCGCGAGGTCGACCTGCGATCGTCCGCCGGGACAGGCGCCGGCCCAGCGATCTTCCCGCACGAAAGTCCGCTGCACCGACGCGTAGCCGCGCGTGCCCTCGACCCATCCGTTCCCGACGATGAGGGCTGCGCATCCCGTGAGACCGAGGGCGATCGCGCCGGCGCCCAGCACGTAGGAACGGCGGATGTTGAGCCGTTGGTCGAACCGGATCGGATTCTCGACGAAGCGGAACGACAGCCAGGCCGGGATGAGCGACAGTGCCGCCGCCGCGCCGAGTGCATACGAGCCGGGCCACAGCGCG
>CAZXCB010000280.1:0-3960 GCA_964639075.1 uncultured Bifidobacteriaceae bacterium
CGTCACGGCGGAGCGGTCGCCGCCCGCCTCCCGGATCACCGGGGCGGACTCGCCGGTGATCGCCGACTCGTCGATGCTCGCGATGCCTTCGATCACGTCACCGTCGCTCGGGATGACCTCGCCGGCCACCACGACGACCTCGTCGCCGAGGTCGAGCTCGGTCCCCGGAACCTGCTCGAGCGAGCCGTCGGCCAATCGCCGGTTCGCCATCGTCTCCGAGCGCGTCTTGCGCAGGGTGTCGGCTTGGGCCTTGCCCCGTCCCTCGGCCATCGCCTCGGCGAAGTTGGCGAACAGCACCGTGAACCAGAGGAATGCCGCGACGAGGGCCGCGAACACGTTCTCGTCGGTGCTCGCGGAGTCGAGGTTCGTGACGAAGAGGACCGTCGTGAGCACACTCCCGACCTCGACGACGAACATGACCGGGTTCCGCATCAAGCGGCGCGGGTTGAGCTTGACGAAGCTGTCGGCGACGGCGCGCCGCATGATCGTCGGGTCGAACATCGACGTCGTCGCGCGCACGCGCTCCGCCTTCGTCTCGCCCGGCGGGAGGGTCGGTGTGGGAGTCGTCGTCATTCGGGGACCCTCCTCAGATGCCGAGCTGCTCGACGATGGGGCCGAGCGCGAGCGCAGGGAAGAACGTCAGGCCGGCGACCACGACGATCACACCGAGCAGCAGGCCCGCGAACAGCGGGGTGTCGGTCGGGAAGGTCCCGGCCGATGCCGGGACCTTGTCCTTCCGGGCGAGGGCGCCGGCGAGCGCCAGGGTCGGGATGATGAGGAAGTAGCGACCGATCAGCATGGCGATGCCGAGCGCGGTGTTCATGAACTGCGTATTCGCGGTGATGCCGGCGAACGCGGAGCCATTGTTGTTCCCGGCCGACGTGAAGGCGTAGAGGACCTCCGAGAAGCCGTGCGGACCCGGATTCCCGATCGAGACGTCGAGCACGCTCGGCGTGACGATCGCGATGGCGGTGCCGACCAGGACGGCCGCCGGCATCGCGAGGAGGTAGAGGACGACCAGCTTGACCTCGGTCGCCTGGATCTTCTTCCCGAGGTACTCGGGAGTGCGACCGACCATCAGGCCCGCGATGAACACCGCGAGGAGCGCGAGCACGAGCATGCCGTTCAGTCCGACCCCGACCCCGCCCGGGCTGATCTCGCCGAGCTTCATGTGGATCATGCACATCATCCCGCCGAGCGGCGTGTAGCTGTCGTGCATCGAGTTGACGGATCCGTTCGAGGTCCCGGTCGTCGACGCGCACCACGCCGCCGAGGCCGGCGTCCCGAACCGGACGTCCTTGCCCTCAAGGTTCCCGCCCGGTTGACTCGTCGTGGTCGCCTGGTTCACGCCCGCCGCAGTGAGCTTCGGGTTGCCGTTCAGCTCGAACATGGTCGTGAGCCCGACGACGAGCGCCCAGATCACGACCATCACCGCGAGCAGCACCCAGCCCTGGCGCTGCTCGCCGACCATCCTTCCGTAGGTGTAGGTCAGCGAAACCGGGATGAGCAGGATGAAGAAGAGACCGAACAGGTCCGAGAACCCGTTCGGGTTCGAGAACGGGTGCGCGGAGTTCACGTTGAAGAAGCCACCGCCGTTCGTCCCCAACATCTTGATGGCTTCCTGGCTGGCCGACGGTCCTCCCGGGATCACCTGCGACCGGCCTTCGAGCGTCTTGATCACGTCGAAGCCGTGCAGGTTCTGGACGACCCCGGTGGCGACGTAGACCAGCGCACCCACGAACGCGATCGGGATCAGGATCCGCAGCGTGGTCCGTGTGAGGTCGACCCAGAAGTTGCCGACGGTGTCGGCGCGCCGACGCGCCAGCCCGCGGATCAGCGCGGCCATGACCGCCATGCCGGCCGCGGCCGACACGAAGTTCTGCACCGCCAAGCCGATCATCTGGGTGAAGTCGCTCAGCGTCGACTCGGGGGCGTAGCTCTGCCAGTTCGTGTTGGTGACGAAGCTCACCGCCGTGTTGAACGAGAGCGCCTCACCGACCTTCGGTGCGTGCGTGGGGTTGAAGGGCAGCACCGTCTGCAGGCGCTGCATCGCGTAGAGCAGCACCAGCCCCACCACGCTGAACGCCAGGACCGAGAACGCGTACACCGTCCACCGCTGCTCGCGGTCGGGGTCGACGCGACAGAGCCGGTAGACGAGCCGCTCGACCGGCAGGAACACGCGGTCGCCCGGCGCGGGGCCCTGCAGGTACACCTTGGCCATGTACCCGCCGAGCAGCGGGATCGAGACCGCGAGCACGACGACCAGCAGGGCGAGTTGCCCCCACGCGGCTCCGCTCATCTCTTCCACTCCTGGCCCTGCGGGCCGGGCCGTTCGGGCCCCGCTCCGCTCATCTCTTCCACTCCTGGCCCTGCGGGCCGGGCCGTTCGGGCCCCGCTCCGCTCATCGCTAGAACTTCTCCGGGACGAGGAGCGCGGCGACGAGGTACACGGCGAGCGCCGCGGCGAGGACGAGACCGACCACGTTCTCGATGCTCACGCCTGTTCCACTCCTGGCCCTGCGGGCCGGGCCGTTGGGACCCCGCTCCGTCCGATTGCGACCGAGCCACTCCACGTTGGGACGTCGCTCATGGCATCACCTCCGTCGAGGACACCGGTTGCGACCTGTCGTCGCCGCTGCGGACGATGCGATCGCATCCCGCGACGAACGCGGCGCACAGGGCGAAGAACCCGATGATCACCACGACGACGAACACGATGTCGGCCATGAGGTCTCCTCGATGAGCGGCGCGGGCGACTACGCGCTCGCGGTGCCGGTATCCCAGTCACGCGACCGAGCCAGCGCGGCGCCGAGCTGCTGCGCGAGCGCGATCGCGACCTTGCGCGTCTCGATCGACACGCCGACCCGCCGACCCGGTACGAGCCGCAACCAGCCGAGCGACACTCCGCCGTTCTCGACGAGCACCGCGACCCCCTCCGGTGGCAGGACGAACTCGCCGTCCGCGAGCACCTTCGTCGTGCTGTCGATGGTGCCGTCCGGCCGGAGCTCGGGCTCCGGCGGGCGCGCCAACGAGAACCGGCAGCTCGCGAGATCGAGCACCTGGGCGATCTGGCCCTCGACCATCTCGATGAGGCCGAGCATCTCGGGTTCCTTCGCGATGCGATCGGCCACGAGCTCCAAGCGGTGCAGCTCGTCGCGCGCGCGCGACGCGTCACCCCGTCGCCGATGGCCCGAGATCGCGAGCTGGCCGACAGCGAGCCCGATCACGAGCAGCATCGTGGCGGTCTCGAGGTCGTCGGCTGCCGTCATCCGCAACGACAGGTAGGGGCGGGTGAGGAAGAAGTCGAACGACGCGGCGGCGACGACCGCCGCGATCACCGCGGCGATCCGGTCGCCGGTCGCCGCGACCGAGACGACCACGAGGACGAGGATCAGGACGAGGGTCGCCCGGTCGAGCTGGCGGCGGGCGGGCACGAGCGCCGCGGCGACGACGATGGGGAGCAACCCCGCCGCCACTCGACCCGGCACCGACACCCGCTGCGTCATGCCTCCTTCGTACGCCCCGATCGGAGGCGAAGAAAGGGTCTTGACGCGAATCTGACGCGTGAGCGGTCGCTCTTGACAGTTCCCGAGGCTCGCCGGGCGGCGGCGTCAGTACGCCCCGCCGGTGACCCCCGTCTCGGCCTCGGCCGCCACGAACATCTCGGACTCCTCGGCGAAGCCGCCGCCCTTGCGCTTGGAGAACGCGACTGCTCCGATCAGCACGAGCAGCGCGACGCCCGCCACGACGAACCGGATGTCGTCGTTGCGCAGGCTGATGATCGCCGGGAGCATCAGCAGCGAGACCAGGTTCATCACCTTGATCAGCGGGTTGAGCGCCGGACCGGCGGTGTCCTTGAACGGGTCGCCGACCGTGTCGCCGATGACCGCGGCCTTGTGCGCCTCCGAGCCCTTGCCGCCCTCGTTGCCGTCCTCGATGTACTTCTTCGCGTTGTCCCACG
>CAZXCB010000281.1:0-3935 GCA_964639075.1 uncultured Bifidobacteriaceae bacterium
GAGGGCGGAGTCGCGCGCGAGGAAGCGCACCAGGGGCACGGGCGGCTCGGCGCCCGTGCGCTCGAGGAAGTCGGCGAGGGCGCGATCGTCGCCTTCGACCACCGCGTCCGGCGCCGCGTCGGACGCGCCGCCCCACGGCTCCCCCGGCTTGATCACCCGGCCACCACGCTCGACGCCGCGACGACGCCGCGGAAGCACGCGTCCGCGGCGGTGGCCGCGCCCGCGCGGGTCTCCTCGTTCGGCGCGGCGATCGCGATCTGGCGGAGCAGGTCGACGACCTGCTTCACGTGCCGGACGAAGTCGCCGCCCGTGAGCTCGTCCTCCTCGTCGAGGACGTCGGCGAGCGCGTCGCCGCTCGCCCACGCGTGGAGCGCGTCCGCGAGCCCCGGATCGGGCGGTCGGGTCTCGGGCAGTCCGGCGTCGTCCTCGTCGGTGCGGAGCCGGCGCGCGAGCGTCCGCAGGTCCCGAGATCGTTGTGCGACGCGACTCGTCGGCCAGACCGGCGGCGGGGCGCGATGCTCGGCGTCCGGGCCGCGCCGCTCGAACGTGAAGCACGACACGAGGGCCGCCATCTCCGCGGGCGCGACGCCGTCGAGCAGTCCCGTGCGCAGCGCCTCGGCGACGAGCAGGTCGGATTCGGAGTAGATCCGGCTCAGGAGCTCGCCCGCCGGGGTGAGCGACCACCCGTCGACGTACTCCCACGACTCGAGGACGCGCAGCACGCGGTCGAACTGCCGGGCGAGGCTCTCGGACCGGTTGCGCACTCGGCGGCGGAGCCGTGCCGCGTCGCGCGTCAGTCGATCGAGTGCGGTCGCGGCCTCGATGTGGGATCCCAGCCGAGGACACGAAGCCACCGGATGCGTCGCGAGCGCGGCCTCCGCGAGGTCACCGGCGTCGTCCGCGCCGCCGGGTTCGGTCGGGGGCTCGCGCAGCTCCGCGCGCCGGAGCAGCTCGGCGGCGGCCCGACGGAACGTGAGACTGCGCGGCGCGAACGGCACCGGGAGATCGACGTGGGCCAGCGCGACCGGTCTCCGGCGGAAGTCACCCGGGCCGAGCCGGAAGACCTCACGGTTGGTGCCGAGCATCATGAGCCGCCCGCCACTGCGACCGCTCTCGTGCTTGAGCACGACGGCGCGGCCGCCCCCGCGGCGCGTCGCCACCACGTCGCCGGGTCGGAGACGATCCAGCGCCACGCTGGTCGCGCGGCCTCGCTCGGGATCTCGCCGCGCGCGCGCCACCAGCCGGCGGAGCGCGCGGTACTCGGCGAGGTCACCCCGCTCGCAGGTGGCCGCCTCGGCGCGGGCGGACACGAGCGTCTCGGTGCGTTCGAGCTGGCGCTCGAGCGCGACGACGTCTCGGTCGGCGTGGTACTGCGCGAACGAGAGGTTCAGGAGTCGGTGTGCGACCTCGGGCGTGTGGCGGGCGACGAGGTTCGTCGCCATGTTGTACGTGGGCCGGAACGACGAGGTCAGCGCCGACGTGCGTCGGGACGCGAGCCCGGCCGCCTGGTCGAACGGCACGAACGGGTTCCAGCACACGACGGCGTAGCCGACCGGGTCGATCCCGCGGCGGCCGGCCCGGCCGGTGAGCTGCGTGTACTCCCCGGGCGTGAGCGGCTCGTGCTGCTCGCCGGTGAACTTCGACAGCTTCTCGATGACCACGGTCCGTGCCGGCATGTTGATCCCGAGCGACAACGTCTCGGTCGCGAACACGACGCGGACCAGTCCCGCTGCGAACGCCTCCTCCACCGCTTCCTTGAGCGGTGGGACCAGGCCGGCATGATGGGCGGCGATGCCCACCTCGAACCCGCTGATCCACTCCGGGTAGGCGAGCGCGGCGAGATCGTCGTCGGTGAGGGACTCCGTGTGCGCGTCGGCGATGGCGCGGAGCGCGCGTCGGTCGTCGCCGCTCGTGAGGCGCAGTCCCGCGTCGAGGCACTGGCGCACCGCGTCGTCGCAGGCGGCGCGGCTGAAGATGAAGTAGATGGCCGGCAGCATCGTCTGGTCGCGCAGCGTCGCCACGAGATCGGAGCGGCGGGGTGCGGCGAGCCGGCTCCGCGGTCGTCCACGTCCCCGCACGTTGGTGCCGCGCGGGCCACTCCCCTGCGCATCGAGCCGGGCCGCCTCGGGGTTCGGGCGCACCTCGCCGGTCGGTCCCGCCACGAACGTCGGCAGGATGTCGATCTCGCCCGTCGCGCGGTCGGACACGGCGTAGAGGTTCGTGAGCTCGACCGGTCGGCGCTCCTCGATGATCGCCGTCGTGTGGCCGCGCACCGTCGCGATCCAGTCGGCGAACTCCTCCGCGTTCGACACGGTCGCCGACAGGCAGACCAGGTCCACCTCGGGTGCCAGGTGGATGATGACCTCTTCCCACACCGCACCGCGGTACCGGTTCTGGAGGTAGTGGACCTCGTCGAGCACGACGTACTGCAGGTTCGCGAGCGTCGGCGAGCTCGCGTAGATCATGTTCCGCAGCACCTCGGTCGTCATCACGACGACGGGTGCCTCGCCGTTCACCGCGTTGTCGCCGGTGAGCAGCCCGATGCGCTCCGGGCCGTAGCGGTGGACGAAGTCCCCGTACTTCTGGTTGGACAACGCCTTCAACGGGGTCGTGTAGAAGACCTTGCCGCCGGACTCGAGGGCGCGGTGGACCGCGTACTCGGCGACGAGCGTCTTGCCGGCGCCCGTCGGTGCCGCGACGAGCACCGACGCGCCGTCGTCGAGCGCGTCGAACGCGCGGCGTTGGAACGGGTCGAGGTCGACGCCGAGCCCGGCCTCGAAGGCCGGGCGCGACCCGGTCACGGCGTCGTCGTGCTCGTCGACGTCGAGGTCGCCGTGGTCACGGACGTTGACGACGTCGAGGTCGAGGACGTCGAGGACGACGCCGTCGACGAGGAGCTGCCTGTCGGCTCGGCGGTGGTGGACGGGACGAGCGGAGCCGAGCTCGGCGGCGGGTCGTTCTGCTGCCAGACGAGCAGCAGCGCCGTGACCACCACGACGCCCACCGCCGTGCCGATCGCGATCAGGATCTCGTTGCGGGATCGCACGGGCGCACCGTGCGCGTCCCGACGCTCCGGCCGTCGCCGGTTGCTCATCTGCTGTCCTCGTGCGGCTCGCTCATCGGCGGAGGATCCTACCGATGAGGATCGACGCCTCGTAGAACAGGTACAGCGGGAGCACCATGAAGAACAGCGAGTAGGGATCCTGGCTCGGCGTGATGACCGCGGCGAAGATCACGATGCCGACGATCGTCCAGCGCCGGGCGCGGCGCAGCTGCACGGTCGTGATCACCCGGGCGATGAGCAGGAACACCAGCACGACCGGGAACTCGAAGCTCAGCCCGAACGCCAGGACCATCAGCGAGACCAGCGTGAGGTACTTGTCGTAGGTGAGCAGCGGTTGCTGCGCGGAGCCGCCGATGTTGAGCAGGAAGTTCAGGGCCGGCTCGAGCGTGAGGAACGCGACGAATCCGCCGAGCGCGAACAGCACGATCGCGGAGACGACGAACGGCACCGCGTACTTCTTCTCCTTCGGGTGGAGGCCCGGGGTGACGAAGCGCCACAGCTCGAAGAGCCAGACCGGCAGCGCGAGCACGATGCCGCCGTAGGTCGCGACCTTGATCCGCGTGAGGAACGCGTCCGCCGGCCCGATGAAGATGAAGGTCGTCTTCTGGTCGCCGACCGAGTCCCGGTAGAAGCCGAGCAGGAACTCCGAGATCGGCTCGTAGAGGAAGAACGTGACCGCCGCGCCGGCGAGCACCGCCGCGAGGGAGATCATGATGCGGGTCCGCAGCTCGCCCAGGTGCTCGACCATCGTCATCTGCGCGTCGGGGTTGCGCGCGGGCCGCGGCGCGCGGCGGAGGCGGATCACGACGTGTCCTCAGGCGCCGGGCGCGCGGAATCGCGACGGCGCCGCGGCGCCGGCCCGCGACGGTGG
>CAZXCB010000282.1:0-3928 GCA_964639075.1 uncultured Bifidobacteriaceae bacterium
GACCAGCGGCGCGAACGCGCGCCGCGCCCCGATCGAGAGGTAGACGGCGTCGAGCGTCGCGCCGCGCTCGAGCGCGTCCGTGACGAGACGCGGGCCTTCGAGGACGAACCGACCGTCGGCGCGGCGGGCGGCGGGATCCCGGAGCAGCTCGCGGAGGCGGCGAGCCTCGGGATGACGGTGGCCGAGCGCGTCGGGTGCGACCACGACGACGGTCGCTACGCGGCGTCGAGCGCCTCGCGCGCGGCCGACACGAGCGCACCGAAGGCCTCGCGGTCGCGCACGGCGAGGTCGGCCAGCACCTTGCGGTCGACCTCGATCTCGGCGGCCTTGAGGCCGGCGATGAAGCGCGAGTAGCTGATGCCGTCCTCACGGCACGCGGCGTTGATGCGCATGATCCAGAGCTTGCGGAACTCGCCCTTGCGCGCCCGCCGGTCGCGGAACGCGTACTGGCCCGAGTGCAGGACCTGCTCGTTCGCGGCCCGCAGGTGACGGCTGCGCGAGCCCGAGTACCCCTCGGCGCGCTCGAGGATCGCCCGGCGGTGCTTCTTGCTCTGGACTGCCCGCTTCACGCGTGCCATGGGTGAACTCCTTCGTCGGGCGCGGCCGCGCATCGCGGCGGCGCATCGCGGATGGGATGCCGGTGGTCAGCGCCGGCCCAGGAGGCGCTCGACGTGCTGCTTGTCGCCGCCGGTCACCTCGGCGCCGCGACCGAGACGCCGCTTGCGCTTCCTCGACTTGTGCTCGAGCAGATGGTCCCGGTACGCCTTGCGACGACGGATCTTGCCGCTGCCGGTCACCTTGAACCGCTTGGCGGCGCCTCGGTGGGTCTTGACCTTGGGCATCTCAGGCTCCTGCTGCCTCGGGGGTGGCGTCCACCGGCGCGGGCGTCGGCCGGTCCTCGGACTTCTTCGTGGTCTTGGGCTTCTTCGTGGGGTGCAGCACCATGGTCATGTTGCGCCCGTCCTGGCGGGGGGCCGACTCGACCGCGGCGATCTCGGCGACGTCGAGCGCGAGTTGGTCCAGGATCTTGCGCCCGAGCTCCGGGTGGGCCATCTCGCGTCCCCGGAACATGATCGTGACCTTGACCTTGTGTCCCTCGCCGAGGAACTGCTGCACCTTCCGGGTCTTGGTCGTGTAGTCGTGCACGTCGATCTTCGGGCGGTACTTCATCTCCTTGATGACGACGTTGGTCGCCTTCTTGCGCGACTCCTTGCGTCGCTGCTGCTGCTCGTACTGCCACCGCCGGTAGTCCATGATCCGGCACACGGGTGGGCGGTCGTCCTTGCCGGGACCGACCTCGACCAGGTCCAGCTCCGCCTCGCGTGCGATGGCGAGAGCCTGGGGCAACGGCTTGACGCCGAGCTTGGACCCGTCCTCACCGATCAGGAGCACCTCGCGGGCGCGGATGCGATCGTTGATCCGGGCTTCATCTACAGCAGCGATGTTGGCATCACCTCTTCGACTCGGGACCCGCCGGGTGCGCCGGCGGCTGTTCACGAGGAAGCTCCGCCGCGCGGCCACGGGCAGAGCGCCGCCGACCGAATCGAAGGACGACCCGGACTCGATCACCGATGCCCGCGCCCTCGGCGCCGGCATCCGGGTCGGCCGGGTGGGGCCGACCGCCGGGAGCACCCGGGGACCGTCCCACTTCCCAACTGGATTGTCGTGGCACCATACCAGGCACATGAGCAGCCTCTGGACTCCATACGGTGAACAGCCCGTCGAACCCGAGCGGCCCGGAGCCGGCGCACCGGGTGCCGGCCAGCCCCCCGGCGGCGGACCGCCCCCGGGCCCCGACGACCTGGGCGAGGACATCGATCCCGAGCAGATGCGGGAGATGCTCGCCCGCCTGGCCGCGACGCCGGTCGAGATGATCGTCGCCCAGTTCGCGGTGCAGCTCCAGGAGATCGCCGTCCTGCACCTCGGCATCGCCGGCGAGCGGTCCGAATCCCTCGGCCAGGCCGCGCTCGCCATCGACGCGCTCGGCACCCTCGTCGAGGGCCTCGCCGAGCGGCTCGCGCCGAACGACGAGCCGCTGCGCCAGGTGCTGTCACAGCTGCGGCTCGCGTTCGTCGAGGTGACGAACGAGCTGGCGGGCGGCGCCACACCCCCGGGGTGAAGCGCGCGTTCCGCATCGCGGGCACGGCGCTGTTCGTGGTGCTGTTCGTCGGCGGCGTCGTCGCGGCCAAGGTCCTCATCCCGGAGAAGTCCTTCTCCGTCCCGCGCGTCGCGGTCGACGCGCGGCTGGCACCCGACGGCTCGATGGCGATCGTCGAGCACATCACGTACGACTTCACGGGGCAGTTCCACTACGGCACGCGGCCGATCCCCGTCGGCAACTACCAGATCACCGACATGGTCGTCACCGAGCGCGGCGAGACGATCCAGAGCACGGGTGCGCCCTACAACCTGACCTTCTACTTCGACGCGCAGGACGAGCAACGGACCTTCGACGTCGCGTACACGGTGCGCGGCGCGGCCTCCGCCGGCCCCGACGTCGCGGAGCTCTACTGGAAATGGGTCGGCGAGGATCACCCGACGATCGGGCTCGTCACCGCGAACCTCACCGTCCCGCCCGGCGACGGCGAGCTGCGCGCGTGGGGGCACGGGCCGCTCACCGGCACCGTGCGCGTCGGTCCCGACACGGTCCGCTGGCGCGCCCCCGACGTCCCCAGGGGGACGTTCGTCGAGGGCCGGGTCGCGATCCCGACTCCGCGCATGCCCCAGCTGCCGGTGACGTCCGGTCCGCGCCTGCCGACGATGCTGGCCGAGGAGACCGCGTGGGCCAAGGCCGCGAACGACGACCGGCGCGAGGCCGCCGACACGGCCGCGCGCGAGCGCGACGCCCGGTCCGCGCTCACGGTGCTCGCGCCCCTCGTCACGCTCCTCGGCGCGGGCGTGTTCCTCCTGCTGTGGCGCCGCTTCGGCCGGGAGCCGGAGCCGCCCGAGCCGGTGGGCGAGTACGTGCGTGACCTGCCCGAAGACCCGCCCGCGGTCGTCAGCGCGCTCCTGCACTGGGGCGCGGTCGGCGCACCCGCGTTCTCGGCGACCGTGCTGGACCTCGCGCAGCGCGGCTTCCTGACGGTCAAGGAGGTGCGGGTCGACCGCGCCCTGCTCCCGGACCGCACGGACTTCGAGCTCACCCAGACCGACGCCGACACCGGCCCGCTCAAGGCGTTCGAGCACACCGCGCTCGCGCAGGTGTTCTCCTCCGGCACGACCGTGCTGCAGTCCGAGATCTCCAAGGAGGCCCGCGCCCACCAGTCGGAGGCGCTCGGGCGGTGGAACTCGTTCAAGGCCGACGTCGGGACGAGCCTGCGCAACCGCAAGTACATCAACGGGAACCGCTCGAAGCCGTTCCTGCTCAACATCGGGACGGCACTCGTGGTGGGCCTCGTCGGCGCCGGTGCGCTCGGCCTGCGGCTCTGGCTGCTCGGCGGGGTCGCGCTCGCCTGGGCCGCGGTGCAGCTCGCGCTCACTCCCCTCCTGCGTCAGCGCAGCCCGCTCGGCCAGCAGCGCTATCTCCAGTGGAAGGGCGTCCAGAGCTACCTGCGCGACTTCTCCCAGCTCGCCGACGCGCCGGTCGGCCACCTCGTGCTCTGGGAGCGCTACCTCGTGTACGGCGCGGCGCTCGGTGTGAGTGAGGAGCTCGCCCAAGGGCTCGCGGCGCGCATCCCGGCCGAGCAACAGGCGACGTTCGCGCCCTGGTACGTCGGCTATCACCCCGGGGTCGGCTCGTTCTCGAGCATCGGCGACTTCGGCAGCGGCATCGCGGCATCGACGGCGGCATTCACCCCGGCGTCGAGCGGGTCCGGTGGTGGTGGCGGGTTCTCCGGTGGGGGTGGCGGCGGAGGAGGCGGCGGCGGGATCGGCGCCGGCTGATCAAGCCCCGCTCGGCGCGGCCGGCGTCGCCGCGCCCGCGACCGTT
>CAZXCB010000283.1:0-3917 GCA_964639075.1 uncultured Bifidobacteriaceae bacterium
GCTGCGCGAGGGCGTCGCGACGAGCGCGACGTTGATGGTGCCGTGCCCGTGGGCCCGCGACGCCGCGTCCCGGTACCGGGGAGACGACGTCGGCGTGCACCTCACGCTCAACTCGGAGCACGACCGGTATCGGTGGGGACCCATCACGCACGCGCCGTCGCTCCTCGACGGCGACGGCGGCTTCCCCCGCACGGTGAGCGACGTCTGGGACCACGCCGACCTCGACGAGGTGCGCCGCGAGCTCCGGGCGCAGATCGAGCGCGCCATCCTGTGGGGGTTCGACGTCAGCCACCTCGACAGCCACATGGGCACGCTCCAGCTCCGGCCGGAGTTCTTCGACGTCTACCTCGATCTGGCCGTGGAGTTCGCCCTGCCGCTGCGGCTCTCGGGCGCGTCGAGCGAACGGTCGATCGGCTTCCCGTTCCGCCGGCTCGCCGCCGAGGAGGGCGTCCTGTTCCCCGACCACTTCGTCCACGTCCGCGGCGTCGGATCCCGCCGCACCATCGAGCGCGTCATCGACGAGCTGCGGCCGGGGGTCACCGAGGTCTACGTACACCCGGCGGCCGACACGCCCGAGCTGCGGGACGTCACCGACGACTGGGCCGCCCGCGTCGACGATCACCGGCTGGTCGCGGTCGACCACTCGCTGCGGGACGCGCTCGAGCGGGCCGATGTGCGCAGGATCGGGTACCGACCGATCCGCGACCTGCAGCGCGCCGGATGAGGGCTCGCGGGGCGTTCGCGATCGCGGCCGCACTGCTGCTCGCAGGATGTGGTTCGTCCAAGCCGAGCTCACCGACGGCCGCGGATCTGGGGCGCATCGACTTCGCGACCGATCACACGATCACCGTGGACGAGCGAGGCTTCTCGCCCAGCGAGCTCACCGTGCGCGCGGGCGACGTGGTGCTCCTGGTCAACCGCGGGTCCCAGCCGCACTCCTTCACCGCGGATGAGCGCTTCGACACCGGTCGGCTGGGTCCCGGCGATGAGACCACGCTCGTGCTCACCGAACCGGGCCGGATCCGCGTCGTCGACGTCGCGATGCCGGCCCACACCGCGACCCTGACGGTCGTCGAGCGCTAGCTGACCGACGCAGACGATCGCACGCCGGCGAACAGGTCCGTCTCCGGGACGTCGACCTCGACCGTGCTCGACGCGAGGATGTAGTCGTCATAGGGGTGGATCCCCTCGGCGACGTCCCGCGGCAGGCCGAACCAGAACGGTGACGCCGGGTCGATCTGCGTCTCGTGCGCCAGCAGCGCGTCGAAGCGGACCGACGCAAAGCCCTCGATGTCGACCGTCGTCGTGATGCGGTCGTCCTGCCAGGGCCGGTCGAACCACTCAGAGCTGTACGGCGACTCCAGCCCGAGCTCGAGGTACTTCGCGTGCATGAGCTCGATCCGGCGCTTGGCCCACACCGAGTAGTACACCTTGCCCACCTCCCAGGGGTCGCCCGCGTCCGGGTACCACGAGGGATCTGCGGCCCGTGCCACCGCAGGCGCCGTGATGTCGTGCACCCGCAGGTGATCGGGGTGTGGGTACCCGCCCTGCTCGTCGCCGTAGGTGAGCACCACCTGCGGTCGCGCGCGGCGCAGCACCGCGACGAGGCGGCCCACCGTTTCGTCGAGATCCGCGTTGGCGAAGCAGTCCGGGCGGGCGTTGGCCTCGCTGTCGGGCATGCCCGAGTCGCGATAGCCGAGCATCACCACCTCGTCGTAGCCGATGATCGCAGCCGCGCGGTCGAGCTCCGCGCGGCGCACGGCAGCCAGGTTCTCGCGGACCTCGTCGCGCTCCATCGCGGGGTTGAGGATGTCGCCCTCCTCGCCTCCGGTGCAGCACACGAGGCACGTTCGCACGCCCGCGGCGTGGTACTTCGCGACGGTGCCGGCGCCCTTCGAGGACTCGTCGTCGGGGTGGGCGTGGATGGACAGGAGGCTCAGCGGCTCGGCCATCGGGTCACCCTACCGACGCACGGCCCTCGATCGGCATGGCCGTGTCACTAGCCTGCTGGCATGGACGATCCGGAGCAGTGGCGTTGGATCTGGCTGGGAGCAGCGGTGGTCTTCGGTGTCGGCGAGATGGCGACCCCCGGCGCGTTCTTCCTCGCGCCGTTCGCCGTCGGGGCCGTGATCGCCGCTGCGCTCGCGTTCGGGGATGTGGGCGTGGCCGGCGAGTGGGCGGCCTTCGTCGCCATCTCGATCGCCACGCTGATCGCGCGCGAGGCGCTCGCGCGCCGGCTCGACCGCCACGGCGGTTCCGACGGCATCGGGTCGAGGCGCCTCATCGGTCGTGAGGCGGTCGTGCTCGAGGAGATCGAGCCGGGCGAGCTCGGGCTCGTGCGCGTCGACCGGGAGCAGTGGCGAGCGGAGTCCGCCGACAGAAGCGCCATCGCAGCGGGCGTGCGGGTCCGGATCGACGACGTCGAGGGAACCCGGGTCATCGTCAGCCCCACGAAGGAGCATGCAACATGAACCCCGCGGTCGTCCTCCTGATCGTCATCGCCCTCTTCCTCTTCGTCTACGTCGCGTCCGGCGTCCGGATCGTGCGGCCCTACCAGCGCGGCGTGATCGAGCAGCTCGGCAAGTTCAAGACCACGGTGAACCCCGGCCTGCAGCTCATCATCCCGTTCATCCAGTCGGTGCGACTCGTCGACATGCGCGAGCAGGTGATCGACGTGCCGCCGCAGGAGGTGATCACCAAGGACAACGTGGTCGTCTCGGTCGACGCGGTGATCTACTACGAGCCAACCGATCCGCAGCGGCTGATCTACAACGTCGGGAACTTCATCCTCGCGATCACGAAGCTGGCGCAGACCAACCTGCGCAACCTCGTGGGCGAGATGCAGCTCGACGAGGCGCTCACCAGCCGGGACTCCATCAACCTGAACCTCCGCCAGATCCTGGACGACGCCACCGACAAGTGGGGCGTCCGAGTGGTGCGGGTCGAGATCCAGCGCATCGACCCGCCGCCCGACGTGGTCGACTCGATGCACAACCAGATGCGGGCCGAGCGCCACCGCCGGGCCACCGTCACCGAAGCACAGGGCGCACGTGAGGCGGCTATCACTCGCGCCGAGGGCGAGAAGCAGGCCGCGATCCTCGATGCGCAGGGCCGCGCCGAAGCAATCGAGCGTCTCGCCGACGCCGAACGGCTGCGCCAGATCCGCGTCGCCGAGGGCGAAGCCGACGCGATCCGCAACGTGTTCCAGGCGATTCACGATGGCGACCCCACGCCCGATCTGCTCACGCTCAAGTACCTCGACGCGCTACGCGTGGTAGCCAACGGACGCGCGACGAAGATCTTCCTGCCGGCCGAGGCGCAGGGACTCTTATCCCTCGTCAGCGGACTCGCGGAGATGACGGCTGGGCCGGCGGCGGGCGACCCCGAGGCCGAACCGGGTTCGCCACCCGGCCCCAACGCCTGACTCAACCTCGGTCGAGCACGGCGCGTCCCAACGCGCTGAGTCGGTATCCGACCTCGAGGCTCTCCGTCAGCCCGATCGCCTTCAACTTGCGGACGTCCTGCTTGAACTCGGGCCGCGGCCGATCGACCGCCTCGGCCAAATCGGTCGACACCACTCCGGGATGCTCCTCGATCAGCGCAAGTACGCGCCGTGTCCATGGCCCGCGCGCCGACGTTCGATCCAGTCGGTCGAGGCGCCCGAGCGCGGCCGCAATCGTGTCTTCGTTGACCGGCATGTGCCCGGCAACCTCTCGATCGCCGACACGATGGAACTCGATCCTGTGCACGACAGTGTGGTCGGCGACTGGTCCGGCGTGAGCGATCAAGGCGCGCAAGGCCTCGCGATCGGTGGACCCGGCGCGCCGAGCGTCGGCGTCGGTCACAGCCGAGAAAGGAATCACCTCGATCGAGTCGACCTCGATGCGAGTGGGGCCGACGTTGTTGCGACCACCGAC
>CAZXCB010000284.1:0-3915 GCA_964639075.1 uncultured Bifidobacteriaceae bacterium
CAGTGTCCCGTCATCGCGGACGAGTGGGAGGACCCTGCAGGCGTCCCGATCTCCGCGGTGCTCTTCGGTGGCCGGCGAGCCACCACGGTGCCGCTCGTCTACGAGTCGCGCGACTGGCGCCACGGAGTGTTCGTGGGTGCGACCATGGGTTCGGAGAAGACCGCGGCCGCGTTCGGCGCGCTCGGCGAGCTGCGCCACGATCCGTTCGCGATGCTGCCGTTCTGCGGCTACCACATGGGCGACTACTTCGCGCACTGGCTGTCGATGACCGACCACACCGACGAGTCCAAGTTGCCGCGCGTCTACGGCGTCAACTGGTTCCGCAAGGACGCCGACGGGAAGTTCCTGTGGCCGGGCTACGGCGAGAACTCGCGGGTGCTCGCGTGGATCGTCGGCCGGCTCGAGGGCACGGCGGGCGGTGTCGACACGCCGATCGGCGTCGTCCCCGCAGTCGAGCATCTCGACCTCACGGGCCTCGACGAGGACGCCGGCCGGATCGGGCAGGCCCTCGCCGTGGACGTCGACCAATGGAAGCAGGAGTGCGCGAGCGCGCGCGAGCACTTCGAGTCGTTCGGGTCCCACCTCCCCCCGACGCTCGCCGCCGAGCTCGACGCCCTCGAAGCTCGCCTCGCCTGAGCCGGAGCTCGAGCGCCGCCCGAGCTGACGCCGACCGCGCTCCGTGGGCCAGACTCCGGCCCATGACACGCTGGGGTGACGTCGAGCTCGAGGATCTGACCGCCGCGGTCGCGGGGATCGACCTGTGGAACACGCCGGGGATCCCCGGAGCCGGCCTCGCCCCGCTGCGCGTGACCGACGGCCCGAACGGAGCACGCGGACCGAGCTTCACCGGGGTGCCGAGCGCCGCGTTCCCGTGCGGCACCGCGCTCGGTGCAACGTGGGACCCCGAGCTCGTCGAACGGGTCGGCGCGGCGATCGGCGAGGAGGCGCGCACCAAGGGCGCCCACGTGCTGCTCGCCCCGACGGTGAACCTGCACCGCCACCCCCTCGCGGGACGGAACTTCGAGTGCTACTCGGAGGACCCGTACCTCACGGCGCGCCTCGCGGTCGGGTTCGTCTCCGGAGTGCAGTCGACCGGGGTGGGCGTCACGGTGAAGCACCTCGTCGCGAACGACTCGGAGTTCGAGCGCATGACGATCAGCTCCGACGTCGCCGAGGCCGTGCTGCGGGAGCTCTACCTCGTCCCGTTCGAGGCCGCGGTCGTCGAGGCGGGCGCCTGGGGCGTCATGTCGGCCTACAACAAGCTGAACGGCACCTACTGCAGCGAGCACCCATGGCTTCTCACCACGGTCCTGCGCGACGACTGGGGCTTCGACGGGTTCGTGATCTCCGACTGGTTCGGGACCCACAGCACCGCGCCCGCCGCCAACGCCGGGCTGGACCTCGAGATGCCCGGACCGCCGCAGTGGTTCGGCCGATCGCTCACGAAGGCGGTCGAGCACGGCGAGGTCGAGCGGGCGACGGTCGAACGGATGGTCGAGCGGCTGCATCTGCTCGGTGATCGCACCGGTGCGAACGCGGGCGACGGCGGGGGCTCACCGGGCTCGGTCGACGATCCCGCGCACCGGGAGCTCATCCGAGAGGCCGCGGCTGCGAGCTTCGTGCTGCTGCGCAACGAGGGCGGCCTGCTCCCCCTCGACCGCGCCGCGATCGGATCGGTCGCGCTCATCGGGACCGCGGCCGACCGCGCGTGGGTCATGGGCGGGGGCAGTGCCGCGCTCGACCCGCACCCGGTCGTGACCCCGCGCGCCGGCCTCGCCGAGGCCCTCGGCGACGACCCGCCGATCACGTTCGCCCGGGGCCCGGCCGCCACGACCACGATCCCGGTGCTCGGCATCGGCGAGCTCACCGGTCGGCTCACGCTCGACGTCTTCGCCGGCCCCGACTTCGAGGGCGAGTCGGTCATCACCGCGCACCTCCGCACCGCACGCGCGATGTGGCTCGGTGAGATCCACGATTCGATCGACGCGACGAGCTTCTCGGCCCGCCTCACCGGGCGGGTACGGGTCGAGGAGAGCGGCGACTGGACCTTCGGGCTCACCACGACCGGCGCGTGCCGCGTCCTGCTGGACGGCGAGCTGCTCCTCGACGCGTGGGGCGAGCGCGAGCGGGGCTCCTCGTTCTTCGGGTTCGGGAGCGAGGAGATCCGGTCCGACCGCGAGCTCGTCGCCGGCTCCGACTACGAGCTGGTCATCGAGTTCTCCGGCGGATCCGCCGCGATGATCAGCGGCCTGGAGGTCGGGGCGCGCCCACCGACGCCCACGACCGCACTCTCCGACGCAGTCGCGGCTGCTGCGGCGGCCGACGTCGCGATCGTCGTCGTCGGCACCGGGCCGACGCTCGACACCGAGGGCCGCGACCGCCCCGACCTGTCGCTCCCCGGCGAGCAGGACGCACTCGTCCGTGCGGTCGCGGCGGCGAACCCTCGGACGATCGTGTGCGTGAACGCCGGCTCGCCCGTCGCGATGGACTGGGCCGACGCGGTGCCGGCGCTCCTGCAGTGCTGGCTCCCCGGCGAGGAGTGGGGTCACGCGCTCGCCGACGTCCTGCTCGGCGACGCCGAGCCGGGCGGTCGCCTGCCGACCACGTTCCCCATCGAGGTCGCGGACGCGCCCGCGCACAGCACCTATCCCGGCGCCGACGGGCGCGTCGCCTACGCCGACGGGCTGCTCATGGGCTACCGCGGCTACGACCGCGCCGGCACCACGCCGCGGTTCTGCTTCGGTCACGGCCTCAGCTACACGACCTTCGAGTACGGCGAGCTCGCCGTCGCCGGGTGCACGGTCACCGTGCCGGTGACGAACACGGGCGCTCGTGCGGGCACGGAGGTCGTCCAGCTGTACGTGCACCGCGTCGACGCACCTGCCGAACGACCCGAGCGGGAGCTGCGACGGTTCGCCAAGCTGCGGCTCGAGGCCGGCGCCACCGAGACGGTGACCTTCGAGCTCGACGACCGCTGCTTCGCCGAGTGGGACGGCGGTTGGGTCGTCCCGGATGCCGCGTTCGAGGTGCGGGTCGGGCGTTCGTCACGGGACCTGCGAGTCTCGGCGCCCGTACGCGCGTGACGCACCTACGATGCGAGCGCGGGCGCAGGCGCGTCCAGCACGAAGGGAGCCCACGATGGCCATGACTGCGTATCTGCTCATCCAGACCGAGGTCGGCAAGGCCGCGAGCGTGGTCAGTGAGATCCGTCAGATCGACGGAGTCGTCAGCGCCGAGGCCGTCACGGGCCCGTACGACGTGATCGTCGGCACCGAGGCGGCCGACATCGACGCGCTCGGCCGCATGGTCGTGTCCAAGATCCAGGCCGTCGACGGCATCACCCGCACCCAGACCTGCCCGGTCGTGCACCTGTAGCCGCGCGCACGGCAGCGCTACGAGCGCTGCCGACCCGCTCGGCTCGCTCGGCGCGCGTGGCGCGCGAGCGCGAGATCGACGAGGCGGTCGAGCAGCTCCGGATACGGGAGACCGCTCACCTCCCACAGCCGCGGGTACATCGAGATCGGTGTGAACCCGGGGATGGTGTTCACCTCGTTCACGAGGAACCCGCGCCCACCCTGCTCGTAGAAGAAGTCGACGCGCGCCATGGCCTCACATCGGCACGCGGCGAACGCGCGGAGCGCGAGCTCCCGCACCGCGGCCGTCTCGGCGACGTCGAGCGGTGCGGGGGCGAGCAGCTGCGCCGCCCCGTCCTCGTACTTGTCCGCGTACGAGTAGAACTCCGCACCGGGGACGACCTCGCCGGGCACCGAGGTCTCGGGCTCGAGCGATCCGAGCACCGCGACCTCGATCTCACGTCCCGTGATGCACTCCTCGACCAGGACGTCCTCGTCGTAGGACAGGGCGAGGTCCAGCGCGGCGTCGAGCTCGGCGGCGTCGTGCGCCTTCGAGACGCCG
>CAZXCB010000285.1:0-3905 GCA_964639075.1 uncultured Bifidobacteriaceae bacterium
CGAGGAAGCTCGGCGAGTCCCGCTCGACGAGTTCCTCGATGGGGATGCCCCGGTACCGCAGGATGCCCTTGTCGCCGTCGATGAACGTGATCGCGGACTCGGTCGCGCCGGTGTTGACGTAGCCGTAGTCCAGCGTGATGAAGCCGGTCGACGAGCGGAGCTCGGAGATGTCGACGCCCATCTCGTTCTCGGTGCCGCGCACCACGGGAAGCTCGACCTCCTGGTCGCCGTGGCGGAAGGTCGCGGGCAGCTCGGTCACGGGCGCTCCTCGGAGGGGATCGGGTTCGTCGTCCCCGCGAATCTATCGGGCCGGTCGGATGCGCCCTGCCGGACCGGTCCGGCGCGATTCGGCTTGGGATAGCGTCGGCCGCCGATGGACTTCGATCTCTCGGCCGACCAGCAGGCCCTGCGCGACGCCGCCAGGGAGCTGCTCGACGACCGGTGCTCGACCGCGCGGGTCCGGTCGGTGCACGACTCGGGGGCGGGTTGGGACCGGGACCTCTGGGGGCAGATGGTCGACCAGGGGTGGCTCGGTGTCACGGTGCCCGAGGCCGACGGCGGGCTCGGGCTCGGCGTCGTCGAGCTCGCGGTGCTGCTCGAGCAGACCGGCGCCCACGTCGCGCCGGTGCCGTTCCTGCCCACCGCCGTCGCCATCGAGGCGGCGCGGCGGGCGGGTGCACGTGACCTCGTCGCGTCGCTCGTCGACGGCTCGCGCACGGCGTGCATCGCGTGGAGCGAGGGGACCGCGACACTCCGCGTGGAAGGTGACCGGCTGACCGGCCGATCCGATCCGATGCCGTTCGCGCCCGTCGCCGACGTGGCCGTCGTCGTCGCTCAAGCCGGCGACGGACCGGGCGTCTTCCTGCTCGACCTCGCCGCCGTCGGCCGTCCCGACGCCGAGCCGGCGATGGACCTCACCCGCCCGCTCGGCTGGCTGGACGTCGACGGCGCGCCGGTCACGCGCCTGGGCGGCGCCGATCTCGCCCCGACCGTGCTCGACCTCTGCGCCGCCGCCACGAGCTGTGAGCTGCTCGGCGCGAGCCAGACCGCGCTCGACCTCGCGGTGCAGTACGCGAAGGACCGGGTGCAGTTCGGTCGGCCGATCGGGTCGTTCCAGGCCGTGAAGCACCGGTGCGCCGACATGCTCGTCGACGTCGAGGGGATCCGCTCGGCCGCCTACTGGGCGGCGTGGACGCTCTCGGTCGACGACGCGGACGCGGCCATCGCCTCGTCGACCGCGAAGATCTGGGCCGGCGACGCGTCGAAGCGCGTGATGGCAAGCGCGTTGCAGGTGCACGGCGGCATCGGCTTCACCTGGGAGCACGACCTGCACCTGTTCCTCAAGCGCGCCCAGCTCGACCAGGTCGGTTTCGGCGACGCGGCGTGGCACCGCGGCCGGCTCGGCGCCATGCTGCGGGCGAAGGTCGACGCGGGCGTGAGCGTGCTGTGAGCGGCGCGCGTCGTGGCTGAGGACCTCGCCGACCTCGTCGAGCTCGGTGACGTCGACGAGCTGCTACGGGCGACCGACCGCCTCGTCGACGCGAGTGAGTGGCCCGAGCTGATCGAGCTCCGCGACCGGTGCCGGCGCGCGGTCGAGCGCGGCAAGCAGCTCTGGCCCGCGGCGAACCACGCGGAGTACCGGCTCGCGCTGGAGGCGCCGGGCGAGTTCGCCGCGAAGATGCTCACCGACGTCGCGGGCCAGTTCGGACTCGGTCCGCTCGCCGAGGTCGCAGCGGCCCGCCACGAGTGGGCCGATCTCGCGCCGTTCGCGCCCGGGACCCCGACCGCAGCGATGTGCGCGCACGAGCGCGTGCTGCGCGGCGAGGACCTGACCGAGGCAGGTGTTCCCGGGCCCGATCCACTCGAGATCCCGCTCGTGCTGTGCGACTGGGAGCCCGCGTACCCCCTCGCCGAGTACCGATCCCACGACGCGTCGTTCCCGTCGCCACCACCGACGCCGAGTGGCACGCCCGTCGAGGTCGTCGCGGGCGCGACGTCGATGGCGGGTTCGGCCGTGGTGCGCACGCTGCGTGACGTCGTGCACCCGTGGACCGCCGACGGTGAGGCGACCGCGGTCGCGGTCGAGGGCGACGTGCGGACCGCGATCGGCGTGGTCGACGGTCCCGAGGTCCGGCTGGCGCCGGTCCCGATGACCGAGGCGCTCGCGTGGCTCGGCTGGGCCGGTGCCGGGGGTGGCGCGCACGGTCGCCGGCGGGGCGCCGCGGCCGGCCGGCTCGACACGTGGATGGTGCTCGCCGAGCTCGTCGGTCTGGGCGAGCAGTGGCCACCCGACCCGGAGGAGCTCGGACGCCGCGCCGCGGGGCTCAGGTGGTTCGTCTGGGACGCGGTCGGCGTGGGCGCGACGGGCTGGGTGCTGCGCATCGCCGTCGAGGACCCCGACGCCGGCCGCGCCTACGCCCTGTCGGCTTTCGACCCCGCCTGATCGCGGAGGCGGGCGCGGAGCGCGGCGCGGTCGATCTTGCCGGCGGCGAGCGTCGGCATCGCGTCCACGTGCTCGACCCGTTCCGGTGTCTTGAACCGGGCGACGCCCTGCGCCGCGAACCACCGTCGGCACTCGGCGAGGTCGAAGCCGGCGTCACCGAGGACGAAGACGCACACGCGCTCGCCGAGACGCTCGTCCGGCTCGCCGACCGCGGCCGCCTCGCGGACGAGTGCGTGCGCGTCGACGACCCGCTCGACCGCGGCCGCGGCGATGTTCTCGCCGCCGCGGATGATCACGTCCTTCTTGCGGCCCGTGATCGTGAGCCACCCGTCGTCGAGCGACGCGAGGTCGCCGGTGTGGAACCAACCGCGCGTGACCGCGTCGCGCGTCTGGGTCGCGTCGAGGTAGCCGGCGAACAGCTCCGGGCCGCGGACGAGCAGCTCACCGTCGGCTCCGATGCGCAGATCGGCGGCGCCGACGACGCGGCCGTCCGTGTGTGACGCGCGCGCCGGCGGGTCGCCCGCGAACGACGTGGTGAGGGTCGGCGCCTCGGTCGAGCCGTAAGCGCGCTTCACAGTCGCGCCGAGCGCGTCGGCCGCCTCGAGCACGAACGCGGGGGTCACGCCGGCACCGCCCGACGACACGATGCGGAGCGACTCGACGCGCGCGCGGGAGAAGCCCGGCGCGCCCATCAGGCCGACGAAGAACGTCGGTGGGCCGATCATGAACGTGATCCGCTCGCGTTCGATGATCCCGAGCGCCTCCTCCGGGTCCCAGCGCTCCATCAGGACGGTGCGCATGCCGGCCGCGCCCGACACCAACACGCCGTTGAGCAGGCCGGAGATGTGCGCGAGTGGTGCGGGCATGAGGACCGCGTCGTCGGCGTGCAGGCCGTGGACCCGCACCATCGTGACCGCCTTGTGCGCGAGGCCGCGATGGGTGTGCACGACCCCCTTCGGCTCACCCTCGGAGCCGCCCGTCCAGATCACGACGGCCGCGTCGCTGCCGCGCGCGTGGTGCGCGGCGTACGGGCGGCCGGATCGGAGGGCCCGGATCCGATCGCGTACCTCGTCCCGCGCGAGGAAGACCTTCGGCGCGAGGCGACCGACCAGCCGGTCCACCTCGGCCACCCCGGCGAGGTGGTGGATCGGAGCCGCGACCGCGCCGAGCTGCCAACACGCGCGGCAGAGCTCCGCGACCTCGGGCCAGTTCGGTGCCTGCCACGCGACGACGTCGCCGTGGCGCACGCCGGCGCGGCGCAGACCGCCCGCGACCCCGGGCGCGTCTCCCCCGACGGCGGGGAGCGGGGCGACGTCCCACGGTCCGCCCGCGGCGCGGTACCGGGCCGCGCCCGGGTGCCGGTAGGTCGCGCGGACGGTCACCGGCGCGCGGTCACCGCGGGCGCGCGAGCCACGCGTGCCCGCTCGGGGTCGCGCCGCGCAGGAGGTTGCCGCCGATGAAG
>CAZXCB010000286.1:0-3887 GCA_964639075.1 uncultured Bifidobacteriaceae bacterium
GCGGTGGTGGTGTCGTAGCCCGCGCCGATGAGCGACACGACCTGGTCCCGCAGCTCGCGGCGCGTGAGCCCGTCGGTCGCCAGCAGCACGTCGAGCACGTCGTCGCGGTCGGCGGGTCCAGCCCGTTCGCGGCGCTCGATCTCGCCGTCGAGCACCGCGTCGAACGAACGTCGCGACGCGCGGGCGCGCTCGCGCGCGCCCAGCGGGAACGGATGCGGGATCTGCTTCGCCATCGGTCGGTTGATGTAGACGGCGGCATCGGCGAGGCGGTGGCCGACGTCGTCGGCGTCGAGCTCCTCGCCGAAGAGCACGCGCACGACGATGCGGCGGACCGCGGTCTGGATCCGCGGCGCGAGGTCCACCACCTCGTCGAGCGGCAGCGCGTCGATCATGCGGTCGTACTCGGCGAGCACGACCTGGCGCCACGACTGCAGCCGTCGGAGGGCGAACGCCGGCTGGACGAGCGCGCGCCGGCGGGCGTGGTCGTCGCCGTCGCTCACGAGCATCGAGGTCCGGCCGACGAACACCCCGAGGGGGATGCGGAACATCGGTCCCCACCGGTAGCGCTCCTGCGGGCCGGTCAGGACGACCTTGACCAGCTCGCGGTCGCCGACCACCACGATCGCGGTGGGCCCGAGGTGCAGCGCGAAGGTCCGTCCGTGCTCGGCGGCGAGGGCCTCGATCGCCGGCATCGGCTGGTCGAGCACCGCCTTTGCCGCCCGCAGCGCCGCGGTGCCGTGTGGACCCGGGATCGACGCCATGTCGTCGCCCTCCTGTTGGGCTCGGTGCCGTACCTGCGTCGGTTGTGCGGCCCATCGCAGCGCAACCGACGCAGGAATCGCGGGCGACGCTACGACCGTGCCGCCGCCTGACCCGCATCCGCAGGGATGGCCGGTCGGGCCGGTGCGTTGTGCTCAGCTGGCTCGGTGGCGTTGCGCGATCTGACGCGAACGGTCCGCCGGCTCGTCGACGCGACGCCGCCGTCGCGTGATCGGTCCGTCGACTTCTTCCGGGCCGTCGCGATCCTCGCGGTCGTCGCCGGCCATTGGTTGATCGCCACGATCGTGCGCGCACCGGACGGGATCGCGGTCGGCAACGTGCTCTCCACCACCTCGGCCCTGCGTCCGGCGACGTGGGTCTTCCAGGTGATGGGTCTCTTCTTCGTGGTCGGCGGGTTCTCCACCCGCCGGGCCATCGAGGCGCGTCGGCCGTTCGAGGTGGGCGCGTTCCTCGCCAACCGGAGCGAGCGCCTGCTGCGTCCGACGATCGTGTTCGTCGTCGTGTGGCTCGGGGCGGCTGCGCTCCTCGCGGCGGTGGGTGTCGACTCACATCTCACGCACGCGATCGCGCGGATCGCCGCGCAGCCGCTCTGGTTCCTCGCGGTCTACCTGCTCGTCACGCTGGTCGCGCCGACCCAGCTCGCGATCCACCGGCGCGCGCCCTCGGTGCTGCTCGTCGTGCTACCGCTGCTCGTCGTCGGGTTCGACGTCGTACGGTTCTCCGACGTCGCCCCCGGGCTCGCGGTCGTCAACTACCTGTTGGTCTTCGCGTTCGCCCAGGAGATCGGATTCCACCTGAGCGCCTCGTGGGACGCGATCCCGCGGGTCGTCGCGCTCGGCGTCGCGGCCAGCGCGTTCGCGGTCCTCGTGGTGCTGACGACCGCCGGTCCGTACCCCGTGTCGATGGTCGGGCTGCCGGGCGCCCGCGTGTCCAACATGAGCCCGCCGACCGTCTGCATCCTGCTCCTGACCGTGGTGCAGGTCGGGGTGGTCACCGCGATCTGTCCGGCCGTGCGCCGCGCGCTCGATCGTCGTTGGCTCTGGACCGCGACTGTCGCGGTGAACGCGGCGATCATGACGATCTTCCTGTGGCACCTGACCGCGGCGGCCGTCGTCGGTGCCGGGCTGTACGCCGCGGACTGGTTGCCGGCGATCGGCTCCGTCGACTGGTGGTTCCTGAAGGTCCCGTGGTTCCTCGCGTGCGTGGCCGTGCTCGGGGTCCTCGTGGTGCTCTTCGTCGGCGCGGAGCGCGCCCCGGCGATGACGGCGAGCGAGCGCGGTCGTGCTTGGGTGCGGGCGCTCGGCATGGTCGTCGCGGTGCGCGGGCTCGCCGGCTTCGCCTTGACCGGCTTCGACCACGCGACCCGGGCCGGGGGGAGCGCGTTCCTCGGCACCCGGTTCAGTCCCCTCGTGGACCTCGTGCTGCTGCTCGCGGGGTTCCTGCTGGCCTGCGGCATCCCCCACCGTCCCCGCGCCTGACGTCGCACCGTTCTTGCGCCACAAACCCGCGCAGTTCGCGGGTTTGTGGCGCAGGTTGGGGCCGAGCCTGGGTCAGAACTCGCGGGTGACGAGTGTGTCGACGAGACGGGTGAGGCCGTCGGTGACCTCGGTGTCGAGCGCGGACGTCGACCGCAGCACGGCCGACGCGTTCGCCGCGTGTTCCCGTGCCGTCTCGATCGACCGATCGACGGCATCGCCGGTGGTGACGAGCTCGCGAGCGCGTGGCAACGCCTCCCGGCCGACCTTGCGACCGAGCAGGTCGCGCAGCTCCGCGGACTCGGCGAGCGCGTGGATCACGGGGAGCGTGTACACGCCTTCGAGCATGTCGTTGCCGGCCGGCTTGCCGAGCGTCTCGTCGGTGCCGGTGACGTCGAGGACGTCGTCGACGATCTGGAAGCACATGCCGAGGTGCTGCCCGAACGCGGTGAGCGCCTCGAGCGTGGGGTCGTCGACGGCCGACACCATCCCGCCGACGCGACACGCCGTCGCGAAGAGGGCCGCGGTCTTGCCCGAGATCGCGTCGGTGTAGGTCGCGACCGAGCGGTCGACATCGAAGAGGTGCTGGAGCTCGAGGACCTGCCCGCGGCACAGCTCCCCGATCGTCGCGGCGAGCAGGGCGGCGACGTCGGCGCCCAGCGAGGCCGCGAGCGACGACGCCCGAGCGAGCAGGTAGTCGCCGGCGAGGATCGCGACGATGTTCGACCACCGCGCGTTGACGCTCGGCACGCCGCGTCGGGTCTCGGCCTCGTCGATCACGTCGTCGTGGTAGAGCGAGCCGAGGTGGACGAGCTCGACCGACACGCCGCCGGTGACGGCGTCGTCGGCGACGGGGCCGACCCCCTTGGCGGCATAGGCGGCGCAGATGGCCAGGGCGGGTCGGAGGCGCTTGCCGCCGGCGCTCACGAGGTGGCCGGCCACATCCGAGAGGTACGGATCCTCGGCGCGCACGGAGCCCCCGAGCGTGGCCTCGACGCGTGCCATGTCCGAGGCCATGGGCGCGAAGCCCAACGCGTCGAGGGGTGACATGCGGCGCAGGGTACGGCGTGCCGGGAACAAAGGCCAAGCCGAAAGCGTCGATGGAAGGGCGTCGTCCGCGAGTCGGCGCCATCGATGCAACTCCTGTCCGAAGACCTCCGATCCCGGCGCGACGGACCGTGCTCCGACCGCGGAGCGTGGTCGGCCCGGGGCTTCAGGGACTCCCCGGATCGGTCGATGTGGGAAGTCAACGCGTCCGGGTCCAAAAAGGCCCGGCCGATAGAGTGTCGGGGAGCGTCGGCCGCACCGGGAGGTGTGTTCGGCCCCACCGACGAGAGGCGGATGCCACGTGTTCGAACGCTTCACCGACCGGGCCCGGCGAGTGGTCGTTCTCGCGCAGGAAGAGGCGCGCCTGCTGAACCACAACTACATCGGCACCGAGCACATCCTGCTCGGGCTGATCCGCGAGGGCGAGGGCGTCGCCGCCAAGGCGCTCGAATCGCTCGGCATCTCGTTGGAGGCCGTGCGCGCCCAGGTCGAGGAGATCATCGGTCACGGCGGCTCCGCGCCGTCCGGCCACATCCCGTTCACGCCCCGCGCGAAGAAGGTCCTCGAGTTGTCGCTCCGCGAGGC
>CAZXCB010000287.1:0-3873 GCA_964639075.1 uncultured Bifidobacteriaceae bacterium
GATTGGACCCCACGGTGGGTTGCCCCACAATGGTTTGCGAGACCATCCGATTCGGCCGCTCTCGCACCACTCCTCGGTGTGCACCGGGGGTGCACGAGTCCGAGAGTGTACCGACCGGTCTCAGGCCCGCCGGCTCCAGAAGAAGTCCCGGAGCAGTGCCGCGGCCTCGTCGGCCCGGACCCCCGGCGTCACCGGACACTCGTGGTTCAGGCGCGGGTCCGCGAGGAGGTGGTAGCGGCTGCCGAGCGCGCCCGCCTTCGGGTCAGGCGCGGCGAAGACGACCGCGCCGATGCGCGCGTTGACGAGCGCGCCCGCGCACATCGCGCACGGCTCGAGGGTCACGACGAGCACCAGATCGTCCAGGCGCCAGCTGCCGACCGCGGCCGCCGCGTCGCGCAGCGCCAGGATCTCCGCGTGCGCGGTCGGGTCGGCCGCGATCTCGCGCTCGTTGTGGCGCGCCGCGAGCACGGTGCCGTCGTCGGCGCGGGCGACGACCGCGCCGATCGGCACATCGCCGTGCTCGGCCGCGGTGCGCGCCTCGTCGAGCGCCAGGCCCATGAGCTGGTGGAGCGTTCCGGGGTCCACGCCTCGGCACGCTACCGAAGGGATCCGACTCGGCCGGACCGGATCAGCGGTCGTCGTCGAGCGCGCGCAGCAGCGCGATCGCGTTCGCCTCGTCGGGGTCGGGAGTCGTCGTGTCGAGGAACGCCTCGATGCACTCGGCGGCCACGGCCGGGGCGAGTCGCTTGAGGCTCAGTGTGAGCACGTTGGCGTCGTTCCACAGGCGCGCCCCACGCGCGGTCCAGGAGTCGCTCGCCTGGGCGGCCCGCACGCCGCGCACCTTGTTCGCGGCGATCGCCGTGCCGGTGCCGGTCCAGCACATCAGGACTCCGACGTCGGCATCGCCGCGCGCGACGAGCTCACCGACCGAGCGCGCCATGCTCGGCCACGCGAGCTCCGCGCCGACGGGCACGAGCGTTCCGCGCGCGGCGAGGAGCGAGCGCACGGTCTCCACGCACTCGTTGCTGTCGTCGGCTCCGAACGCGATGCGCAGGCCGGATGCGGGCACGAGGAGAGCGTACGGCCGGCCGGTACCGTGTGCGCCGGCCGGCGAAGGGACCGCGATGAACGATCGGCAGAGCATCCAGGAATCGCTGTATCCGGAGCTGACGTGCTTCGGGTGCGGCCACGCGAACCCTGCCGGCTTCCACCTGCGGAGCTACTGCGACGGCGAGCTCACGACCGGGGAGTTCGCGGGCCGGCCCGAGCACGACAACGGCTTCGGCTTCCTGAACGGCGGCGTCATCTCGACCGTGCTCGACTGCCACGGCGCGGCAGTCGTGATGTGGGAGGCCGCGGCCCGCGGCTGGGAGAAGGCGCCCGGCGCACCCGTGCCCTTCATCACCGCGGGCTTCGACGTCCGGTTCCTGCGGCCGACACCACTCGGTCCGACGGTCCGCCTCGTCGCTCAGCCCCTCTCGGTCGCCGAGGACAAGATCCTCGTGCACTCGGCGATCGAGTTCGACGGCAAGGTCCGGGCCGAGATGACGGCCGACTGGCGCCGCTTCCGCCCCCGTTGAGGTGCGGTCGGCGACCTCCGGATGAGACGTGGCACGATCGCCCGATGACCGGCGGACCCGACACGGCGCAGCACCTCCGCGATCTCGCGTGGCTACGTCGCGTACGCGACCGGATCGACCGGGACCACGCACAGCCCCTGGACGTCGAGGCACTCGCCCGCGGTGCGGAGATGTCGGCCGGGCACCTCAGCCGCCAGTTCAAGCTCGCCTACGGCGAGTCGCCGTACAGCTACCTCATGACGCGGCGCATCGAGCGTGCGATGGCGCTGCTGCGCCGCGGCGACCTCAGCGTCACCGACGTGTGCTGGGCCGTCGGTTGCTCCTCGCTCGGCACGTTCAGCACCCGCTTCACCGAGCTCGTCGGGGTCCCGCCGAGCGTCTACCGATCCACCGCGGCGCAGGCGACGGCGGGGATGCCGTCGTGCGTCGCGAAGCAGGTCACGAGACCGATCAGGAATCGAGAAGCGCGCGCTCCGAACCGTTCCTTAGGGTGACCGGCATGGACATCACGATTCACTCCGCCTTCCTCCCCCACGACGACCCGGAAGCCGCGCGGGCCTTCTACGGCGACACGCTCGGCTTCGAGATCCGCAACGACGTGGGGTACAACGACATGCACTGGATCACGGTCGGACCGCCCGACCAGCCGGGCACGTCCGTCGTGCTGTACCCGCCCGGTGCCGACCCCGGCGTCACCGACGACGAGCGCCGCACGATCGCCGAGATGATGGCCAAGGGCACGTTCGCCATGCTCACCCTGGCCACGCCCGACCTCGATGCCACCTTCGAGCGGCTGCAGGCCGGTGACGTCGAGATCGTCCAGGAGCCCACCGAGCAGCCCTACGGCGTGCGCGACTGCGCGGTCCGCGATCCCGCGGGCAACCTGCTCCGCATCAACGAGCTGCGCTGACCCGATGGCGAAGGCCACGAGGACGGGCCCGAGGTCGCGAACGGCGGACTTCGCCGACGGTCACGACCTGATCCGCGTCGTCGGCGCGCGAGTGAACAACCTCAAGGCCGTCAGCGTCGAGATCCCCAAGCGCAGGCTGACGGCGTTCACCGGCGTCTCGGGATCGGGCAAGAGCTCGCTGGTCTTCGGCACGATCGCCGCGGAGTCGCAGCGGCTGATCAACGAGACCTACAGCGCCTTCGTGCAGGGCTTCATGCCGACGCTGGCCCGGCCCGACGTCGACGTGCTCGACGGGCTGACGACGGCGATCATCGTCGACCAGGAGCGGATGGGAGCCAACCCCCGCTCCACGGTCGGTACCGCCACCGATGCGAACGCCATGCTGCGCATCCTCTTCAGCCGGCTCGGCACGCCGCACGTCGGCTCGCCCCAGGCGTTCTCGTTCAACACCGCCACGATCAGCGGATCCGGTGCCGTCACGTTCGAGAAGGGCGGCAGGACCGCCCGGGAGAAGCGCTCGTTCACGCGTGCGGGCGGGATGTGCCCGCGCTGCGAGGGCACGGGATCGGTGACCGACTTCGACCTCTCCCAGCTCTACGACGACACGAAGTCGCTCAACGAGGGCGCGCTCACGATCCCCGGCTACAGCATGGACGGCTGGTACGGCCGCATCTTCCGCGGCTGCGGCTACTTCGACCCCGACAAGCCGATCGCCAAGTACACCAAGAAGCAGCGCGACGACCTGCTCTACAAGGAGCCGACCAAGATCGAGGTCGACGGCATCAACCTCACGTACGAGGGGCTGATCCCGAAGATCCAGAAGTCGATGCTGTCCAAGGACGTCGAGGCGATGCAGCCGCACGTCCGCGCGTTCGTCGAGCGCGTGGTGACGTTCAGCGTGTGCCCCGACTGCGGCGGTAGCCGGCTCAACGACGCCGCCCGGTCGTCGAAGATCGCGGGGATCAACATCGCGGACGCGTGCGCGATGCAGATCAGCGATCTGGCCGCGTGGGTGCACGGTCTCGGCGAGCCGTCGGTGGCGCCGCTGCTGGTGTCGTTGGCGGACACGCTGGACGCGTTCGTGGAGATCGGGCTGGGCTACCTCTCCCTCGACCGGCCGACGGGCACGCTGTCGGGCGGCGAGTCCCAGCGCACGAAGATGATCCGCCAGCTCGGGTCGTCGCTCACCGACGTCACCTACGTGTTCGACGAGCCGACGGTCGGGCTGCACCCGCACGACATCGCACGGATGAACGACACACTGCTGGCGCTGCGCGACCAGGGCAACACGGTGCTCGTCGTCGAGCACAAGCCGGAGGCGATCACCGTTGCGGACCACGTCGGCGGTCTCGGCCCCGGCGCCGGCACCGGCGGTGGCGAGGT
>CAZXCB010000288.1:0-3866 GCA_964639075.1 uncultured Bifidobacteriaceae bacterium
GTCCTCGACGTAGGCCTCGAGGATCGCGTCGAGGACCGGATACGGCGGCAGCGAGTCCTGGTCGGTCTGGTCCGGCCGCAGCTCCGCGCTCGGCGCCTTCTCGATCACCGCCCGCGGCACGATCTCGCGCCCGGCGCGCCGGTTGAAGTCCTCGCACAGCGCGTACACGAGCATCTTGGGCACGTCCTTGATCACCGCGAAGCCGCCCGCCATGTCGCCGTAGAGCGTGGCGTAGCCGGTGGCCATCTCCGACTTGTTCCCGGTGGTCAGCACGAGCCACCCGAACTTGTTCGAGATCGCCATCAGCAGCGTTCCGCGGATCCGCGCCTGCAGGTTCTCCTCCGCGAGGCCGGGTTCGGTACCCGCGAACACGTCGCCCAGCATGTCGGTGAACGCGAGGTGGGCAGGTTCGATCGGGATCGTGTGGGTGGCGATCCCCAGGTTCGCCGCGAGCGCCTCGGCGTCGGTGACGCTGCCTCCGCTCGAATAGCGCGACGGCATGAGCACGCCGGTCACCCGGTCGGGGCCGAGCGCGTCAGCCGCGATAGCAGCGACGAGCGAGGAGTCGATGCCGCCGGACAGCCCGAGCATCACGTGCTCGAAGCCGTTCTTGCGCACGTAGTCGCGGGTGCCGAGCACCAGGGCCTCGTACACCTCGTGCACCGGCTCGAGCGCGTCGTGGATCCGCGGCGGGCGGCCGGGGACGCCGAGGTGGCTCTCGCTGACGGTGACCTCGGGAAGTGGCTCGAAGCGCTCCGGGAGCGGCCGCGGTCGCCGGTGGTGCCCGCGGCGGACGTCGAGATCCACGACGAGCAGGTCCTCGACGAACTGCGGCGATCGGGCGACCAGCGTGCCGGTGCCGTCGACCACCATCGACGCGCCGTCGAAGACGAGCTCGTCCTGGCCGCCGACCAGGTTCACGTACACGATCGGCACCTCGGCCTCACGCGCTCGCTCGGCGAGCATCGCCTCCCGCTCACCGACCCGGCCCGCGAAGTACGGCGACGCGTTCACGTTCACGACGACCTCGGCGCCCGCGATCGCCTGCGTCAGGACCGGACCGGTGGCGCTCCACGCGTCCTCGCACACGGTGAGCGCGACCTTCAGACCGCCGACGACGAACAGCGGCCCGTCGGTTTCCGACGGCTCGAAGTAGCGCTCCTCGTCGAACACCGCGTAGTTGGGGAGCAGGTGCTTGCGGTAGACGCCCTGCACCACGCCGTGCGCGCACAGCGCCGCCGAGTTCGCGAGCGTCCAGCCCTCGAGCAGCTCCGGGTAGCCGATCACCGCCGCCGTCGTGCCGGTTCGCGCTGCGATCTTGGCGACGACCTCGTTCGCCTCGGCGACGAACGCCGGGCGGAGCAGCAGATCCTCGGGCGGGTACCCGGTGACGGCGAGCTCCGGGAACGCGACGAGGTCGCAGTCGACGCTCGCCGCGCGGTCGTAGGCGTCCAGCATCCGCTGCTCGTTGCCGACCAGATCGCCGACGACGAGGTTCAGCTGCGCGGCGGCGACGCGGATCCGAGGCATGGGCCAAGGTTACGGGGCGGTCGTTTGGTGACGGCCGCGAATGCGCCTCTACCCTCTCGTCCGGCACCGGAGGCGAGGGCCCCGGGAGCATCCGATCAGGGAGATCGCAATGGGCCGCAAGGTGTTCGTCGTCGGTGTCGGGATGACCAAGTTCGAGAAGCCGGGCGGGCGTGAGTGGGACTACCCGGACATGGCCAAGGAGGCCGGCACCAACGCGCTGGCCGACGCCGGGATCGCCTACGACGAGATCGAGCAGGTCGCGGTCGGCTACTGCTACGGCGACTCGACCGCCGGCCAGCGCGCGCTGTACGAGATCGGCGTGACCGGCGTGCCGGTCGTGAACGTCAACAACAACTGCGCCACCGGTTCGAGCGCGCTCTACCTCGCCAAGCGGTTCTTCGAGGGAGGGCTCGCGGACTGCACCCTCGCGCTCGGCTTCGAGAAGATGGAGAAGGGCTCGCTCGGCATCAAGTACACGGACCGGGCGATGCCGATGCAGCGCACCTTCGAGGCGATGAACGAGAAGCGCGGGTTCACCCAGGCACCCCCGGCGCCGCAGATGTTCGGCAACGCCGGGCGCGAGTACATGGAGCGCTACGGCGTCAAGGCCGAGTCGTTCGCACGCATCGCGGAGAAGAACCACCGGCACTCGGCGAACAACCCGTACTCGCAGTTTCGCGACGTCTACACGCTCGAGGAGATCCTCGGCTCGCCGATGGTGCACGAGCCGCTGACGAAGCTGCAGTGCTGCCCGACCTCGGACGGCTCGGCCGCCGCCATCCTCGCGAGCGAGGAATTCGTCCGGTCGCACGGGCTCGAGGACCAGGCCGTCGAGATCCTCGGGATGTCGATGAAGACCGACTTCCCGTCGAGCTTCGACTCGGGCTCCGACATGAGGTTCGTGGGCTTCGACATGTCGCGCACCGCGTCGCAGGAGGTCTACGAGCAGTCGGGCCACGGGCCGGAGGAGGTCGACGTCATCGAGCTGCACGACTGCGTCTCGGCGAACGAGATGATCACCTACGAGGCGCTCGGACTCTGCGACGAGGGCGGCGCGGGCGAGCTGATCGACTCGGGCGCCGTCACCTACGGCGGCACCGTCGTGGTCAACCCGTCGGGCGGGCTGATCTCCAAGGGCCACCCCCTCGGCGCGACCGGTCTTGCTCAGTGCTCCGAGCTGACGTGGCAGCTCCGCGGAACCGCCGACGCCCGGCAGGTCGACGGCGCGGAGCTCGCCCTCCAGCACAACCTCGGCCTCGGCGGCGCCTGCGTGGTCGCGATGTACAAGAAGGCCGAGCTGGTCTGACTCGGTACCCAACCTGCGCCACTTGCCCGCGCTATTCGCGGGTTTGTGGCGCAAGAACGGCCGCGCCGCTACTTCGTGGTGGCGATGCCGCCGTCGACGGGGATGATGGCGCCGGTCACGTAGGTGGCGGCCGGTCCCGCGAGGTACACCGCGATCCCGGCCATGTCGGCCGGCTTGCCGATCCGTTGCATCGGCGCGCTCGCCGCGATCGACTCGCCGAACGCCGCGAGGGTGGCGGCCATCATCTTCGACTCGAACGGCCCGGGCGCGATCGCGTTCACCGTGACCTTCGGCGCGAGCTGGCGCGCCAGGTGCCGGGTGAGCTGGTGCACGCCGGCCTTGGCCGTCGAGTACGAGTACGTCTCCATCAGGGGCACCTGGATCCCGTCGATCGACCCGATGTTGATCACACGGGCCGGATCGGTGTCCGTCGCCGCCAGGTCGAGGAGCGGCCGCAGGAAGCGCGTCAGGTGGAACACGCCCTTCACGTTGATGTTGAGCACCCGGTCCCATGCTGCGTCGTCGTGCTCGGCGAGCGGCGCGCCCCACGTGGCGCCCGCGTTGTTCACGAGGACGTGGAGACGGTCCTCACGCGCCGCAATCTCGTCGGCCAGGCGCCGGCACTCGGCCTCCGTGGAGAGGTCGGCCGGGATGCCGGTGCATTCGCCGTGCTCGGAGAGCGCATCCGCGACCTCGGCGCACACGTCCGCCTTGCGTGAGGAGACGTACACCTTCACCCCGGCGCGCACGTACGCCTCGGCGATCATGCGACCGATGCCCCGGGTCCCCCCGGTCACCACCGCGGTCTTGCCGCGGATCGAGAACAGGTCGTGCAGCACGTCGTCGGTCACAGGATCCTCCTCGGAAGCGCACGGACCGTAGCGCCGCCTCCGACCGGACCCGGGAAGGGCCTCAACCCAGACGGTCGGGGCGGACGCGGCGACCCTCGAGCGGGATCGGGTCCTCGGCCGCGATCTCGGCGGACCGGCGCAGGACCTTGTCGAGCAGCTCGACGAGCTGCACACGCTCG
>CAZXCB010000289.1:0-3863 GCA_964639075.1 uncultured Bifidobacteriaceae bacterium
AGGGCGACCGAACACGTCGCAGCCGCGAAGACGAAGCGGCGGAAGGCGTCGGACGCGCGGCTGAGGTCGACCCGCTGGTATCCCTCGAGGCACGCCTGCGCGGTCTCGGTCACCAGGTCGAGCACGACCGTGACGGCGAACAGCGCGATGGCGACGCGCAGATCGGCGACGAGGTCGGGCGGCGCGTGGAACAGGGTCGGGAGCACCGAGGTGCCGACGACGCCGAACACGACCGCCCCGGCGATGCCCAGGCCGGTCACCGTGACCATCGCGGTGCGGGCGACCTGGGTGGCTTCGTCGTGGTCGCCGATGCTCTCGTTGGCGGCGACGATCCGGGTCGTGGCGGTCCAGACTCCGAGGTCTGCGAGCGAGAACCATCCGCTCACCGCCGAGAACGTCAGCAAGAGGGCATAGAGCCCGAATGCGGTCGAGCCCAACCCGGCGAGCAGCAGCGGCACCGAGACGAGCGCCACCACCATCGCCCAGGCGTTCCCGGCGCCCGAGGCGACCGTGTTGAGCACCACCCGGCGGTGGAACGGGCGGGGGGAGGTCAAGGGAGTCCCGGACCCGGTCGATGCAGACGGAGTGCTGGTGACGGATTCCATGACGTCCGGAGAATCGGCGCGTCCGGCGCCGGAGTTGATGGCCGATGGCGGCCCGGCGCCCTCCGTCTCGGTCGTGCTCCCCACCCGTGACGAGCAGCGCCACCTCCGTGACTGCCTGTCGTCCCTGATCGCCCAGGACTACCCCGGCGAGCTCGAGATCCTCGTGGTCGACGGCCGGTCGTCCGACCTGACCCGGGAGATCGCGCTCGCCGCCGGCGACAAGGTCCGCGTCGTCGACAACCCCGAGATCACCGCGGCCGCAGCCATGAACCGCGGCATCGCGCTCGCGAGCGGCGTGATCATCGTGCGGGCCGACGCACACGCGCTCTACGCGCCCGACTACGTGCGGCGCTGTGTGGAGCTGCTCGGGACCGGCCGCTACGCGGTCGTCGGCGGACCCATGCGGCCGGTCGGCACGACGAGGTTCGGTCGCGCCGTGGCCGCGGTGACGTCGTCGCCGATCGGCATCGGTCCCGGCCGGTTCCACTATGCGACCGAGCGCGCGGAGGTCGACACGGTGTTCTTGGGAGCGTTCGCGCGCGAGGTCGTCACCGCGGTCGGGTGCTACGACGCTTCGAACCTGCAGTGGGCCGCCGAGGATCACGAGCTGAACCTCCGGATCCGGGCGCGCGGCGGACGGATCGCGGTCGACCCGGCGATCCGTTCGTGGTACTTCCCGCGGGAGTCGCCGAAGGGGCTCGCCCGCCAGTACTTCAACTACGGACGCGGCAAGGTGTCGACGCTGGCGAAGCACCGCCGGTTGCCGCACTGGCGACCCCTGGTGCCTGCCGCGCTGGTCGCGGGCTCGGCGGTCGCGGTCGCGGCCGGCGTGATGGGCCGGCGGCCGGTCGTGGCGGCTGCGCCCGTGGTCGCCTACGCCGCGGCCGTGACGGTGGCGGGCTGGCGCCTCGGGTCCGATCCCGGTGTGGCGCCGCACCGCGCGGCGCTCGCGACGGCGATCTGCCACTGGGCCTACGGGGCCGGCTTCTGGGCGGGCATCGGTCGGGTCGTGACCCGGCGCTCGTTCGACACCCGTCCGCGCGGGGCGAGGGTCTGATGCCCACCGTGCGGCGGGACCGCCTCGGTGAGGTCGGGCGCAAGGGCATCGAGCTCGGCCTGCGGACGGTGGCGCAGGCGCCGGAGCAGCGGGCCGCTCGTCGGCTGCGCGTGCACGACGCGACCGCGCCGACCGGACCGCGCGTCCTCTTCGTGACTCCGCGCGACTGGGCCGCCCACGTGCAGTACGAGTCGGTGATGGCGCACGCGTTGCGGCGTCGGGGCGCCGACGTGCGCTTCCTCACCTGTGGCGGCGGCCTGGAGATCTGCGACCGGGCCAACGTCTACGAGGCACCGGCGATGCCGTGCCGCTCCTGTCGGCGCTACGTGGACGCGTCGCTCGCGGCGCACGGGCACGATGCCAGGCCGCTGCGCGAGGGATGGGATACCCCCACCGACGACGGTTGGCCCGAGCTGGATCTGCTGACGCTCGAGCAGCTCGACGCGGTCGAGGTCGACGGCATCCCGCTGGGCGAGCTCGTCGCGATCCCGGTGCGCTGGTTCCTCTGCGCGGCCGACGTCGCGGACGATCCGCTCGCCGCGCTCACGACGCGCGCCTTCCTCCGCTCCGCCCGACGCATCATGCGGGGAGCGGCGCGCGATCTCGATCGCGAGCGTCCCGACGTCGTCGTCCTGCTCAACGGCCTGTTCCTGTTCGAGAGCGTCGTCTGGGCGCTCTGTCGGGACCGCGGCATCGACGTCGTCACGTACGAACGCGCCTTCGTCCGCGAGACGCTCGTGTTCAGCCGGGAGGCTCCCGCGGGCGTCTACGACTTCTCGGCGCGGTACGCGCGCGAGCGGCGCCCGCTCGCCGACGCCGAGGCCGCTCAGCTCGACGCCTACCTGGAGCAGCGACGCGTCGGCGGAGCGGACGACCAGTTCTGGACCTTCGCCGACCGCACGTGGAACCGCGGTGAGGGACGCCTGGTGGCGCTGTTCACCAACCTGACGTGGGACACCGCCGTGCTCGACCGCGACCTCGCCTTCGGCGACATCCGCGCCTGGCTGGACGCGGCGGTCGAGTACTTCCGCGACCGACCCGCGGACCGGCTCGTGATCCGGGTGCATCCGAGCGAGCTCCACCTCCCGGGCAAACGCACTCGGGATTCGCTCGAGGACTACCTGCGGCGCCGCTTCCCGACCCTTCCGAGCAACGTCACGGTCGTCGGCGCCGCCGACCTGTCGTCGTCCTACCCGCTGATGGACGCGGCCGACGTCGGCCTCGTGTACACCTCGACCACCGGGCTCGAGCTCGCGCTGCGCGGCACGCCGGTGGTGGTCACCGGCGAGACGCACTACCGGGGCCACGGGTTCACCGTCGACGTCGCCAGCCCCGAAGAGTTCCACGCCGCGCTCGACAAGGCGCTGGCCGATCCCGAGGCCGTCGAGACCGACGTCGCGGCCGCGCGCGAGTACGCGCACTTCTTCTTCTTCCGGGCGCCGATCCACGCCCCGGGGGTCCGTGAGCCGCTCCCGGGCCTGGCACGCCTCGACGTCTCCGACCTGCGCGAGCTCGACCCCGGCGTCGACGCTCGGGTCGACCGAATCTGTGCCGAGATCCTGGGCGACCGGATCCCGGCCGACGTCGGGGTGGAACCGTGAGCGGGGCGACCGGTCTGCGCCGGATGACGAGATCGACGCGGCGCGTGGTCGCCGGCGCGCGCGGTCTCGGGCTCGGGACCACCGTGCGCTGGGGTCTGCACCGCATCGCCGGCGGTGCCGCGGAGCCGGTCAACTCCAGCCTGACCTGGGTCCGGGCCGACGCGCACACCACGACCGTGGTCTGGATCAACAACTACTGGTCCGACGCCTACGACATCGCCGAGCCGTGCCTCGTCGCGAGCCTGTTGGACCGTGCCGGCGCCAGCGTCGCAGACTTCCCGGTGCAGCTCGCGCCCGATGCGACCGTGGCGCTCGACGTCCGGGCGCTCTGCGGCGTCCACGGCGTCGCCCTTCCCTACGAAGGGCAGCTCCTGCTGCGCTTCGAGGACGAGCGACTGGTCCCGGGCCGCCCGGTCCAGGTGTTCGCCGAATACCGCCGGGACGACGGCGAATGCAGCGGCGTCCATGGCCAGTACGGCCTCGTGGCGACGCCGGTCGGCCAGGTCGTGAGCGCGATGCGGGTCGAATCGGCGCCGGGCACGCGCACGGGTTTCGTGGTCGCGAACGCCTGGGATCTGCCGCCCGGCCTGGCGGCGGTCG
>CAZXCB010000290.1:0-3843 GCA_964639075.1 uncultured Bifidobacteriaceae bacterium
GCGAACGTCTCCATCCCGACGGCGTTCTCGAGCGATCCTCCGTCGAACGCGCGCAGGTCCGGGATCGCGGAGATGATCTCCATCAGCGTGTGCCGGGCGGTGTCGTCGTTGCCGCACGCGACGACGTCGCTCTCCATCTTCTCGTCGAGGTTCCCGAGCTCCGCCGCGGGCACGAGGTGGAACGCGGTCACGACCTCCGACCGCCAGAGCAGCGCCTGCATCTCCTTGGCGATCGAGCCGTGCGGCGGCAGGACGGCGTTGAACTCGGATCCGTTGCGCACCAGGTGGTTCGCCATCGACACGACGATCTTGCCGGCGAGCTGGTCGGCGAAGTACTTCGCCGTGGCGAGGGCCGCGTCGGCGTGCACGGCCAGGACCACGACGTCGGCGTCGCACGCCACCTGGTTGTTCGCCGGCGTGATGCGCCCGACCCGGTCGCCCCACTGGGCGGTGAGCTCGTCGACGACCTGCTCGGCCTTCACCCGCTCGCGCGAGCCGGCCAGCACGTCGTAGCCGACGTCGCTCAACCGCGCCGCCAATCCACGGCCGGCAGGCCCTGTCGATCCCAGCACACCGATCTTCACGGGCGGCAGCTTGGCACGTCGGCACCGTGGTGTTGAAAACTGCGGCCACCCGACCCGGAGGCCAGTCATGAAGTTCGGAATGTCGTTCGCCAACATCGGACCCTTCGGCGAACCCGACGGCGCCGCGGAGCTCGGCGCGATCTGCGAGGAGGCGGGCATCGAGTCGGTGTGGACCGTCGAGCACGTCGTCGTGCCGACCGGGTACGACTCGCCGTACCCGTACTCGCCCACCGGAAAGATGCCCGGCAGCGAGGACAGCCCGATCCCCGATCCACTCGTCTGGCTCACGTGGGTCGCGGCGCACACCGAACGACTGCGGCTCGCGACCGGGATCCTGATCCTCCCGCAACGCAATCCGGTCGTGCTCGCCAAGGAGGTCGCGACCCTCGATCGACTCTCGAAGGGCCGCGTCACCCTCGGCGTCGGCGTCGGTTGGCTCGAGGAGGAGTTCGACGCGCTCGGCGTACCCTTCGCGGAGCGCGCCGCCCGGACCGACGAGCACGTCGCGGTCATGCGTGCGCTCTGGAACGGCGCCTCGGTGGACTTCGACGGGTCGTTCACCACGCTGCGCGGCGCGAACGTGTTCCCCCACCCCGTCCAGCAGTCGGTCCCGATCGTCATCGGCGGGCACACCAGGTCCGCGGCCGCTCGGGCCGGACGCATCGGCGACGGGTTCTTCCCGGGCAAGGGCGACTGGGCTCAGCAGGAGGCCGCGATGCGCGCCGCCGCGCTCGACGCAGGCCGCGACCCCGACGCGATCGAGATCAGTCGCGGCGGGGTCCTGGACGTCGACGGCGTGAAGCGCTTCGCGGACGAGGGCGTCGACCGCGTGATGATCCCGCCGCTCGCGTTCGACCTGCCCGGGCTTCGTGACGCGCTCAGCCGCTTCGCCGACGAGGTCATCGCGAAGGTCGACTGAGTGTCCGGTCCGCTCTACGACGACATCGGCGGCGGCTACGCGTCGACGCGCGTTCCCGACCCGCGGATCGCGGCACGGATCCACGCCGCGCTGGGCGACGCGCGGCGCGTCGTCAACGTCGGGGCGGGCGCGGGCTCCTACGAGCCGACCGATCGGGACGTCGTGGCCGTGGAGCCGTCGCCCGTCATGCTGTCGCAGCGCGCGGTCGGCGCGGCGCCGGCCGTGCTCGGCGTCGCCGAGGCGCTCCCCTTCCCCGACCGCAGCTTCGATGCCGCGATGGCGGTGCTGACGATGCACCACTGGTCCGACCAGCGGGCGGGCATCGCCGAGCTGCGCCGGGTCGCACCGCGGCTCGTCGTGCTCACGTTCGACACGGACGTGCTGCCGTGGATCGCATCCGACTACCTGCCCGCGATGATCGGCCAGGACGCGTTCGTGTTCCCTCCCATCACCGAGGTCGCGTCGTGCGTCGGCGCCGACGTCGAGGTGGTGGCGGTCCCACACGACTGCACCGACGGGTTCGTCGGCGCGTACTGGGCCCGTCCGGAGCTGTACCTCGATCCCCGGCGGCGCGCGGGCATGTCCGCGGTGCGCAAGCTCGACCCGGCACTGGTCGAGGCGGGAATCGATCGCCTGCGCGACGATCTCGCGTCGGGCGCATGGGACGCGAGATGGGGACACCTCCGGGACCTCCCGGAGCTCGATCTCGGCTACCGCCTGCTCGTCAGTCGGTAGGCCTCACTCGTCGGACGCGTCGTCCGCGCGCATCCGGTACAGGATGCGCGTGTTCTCGGGGTGCTCGGGATCGATGCGGACCTCGATGGGGTCGTCCTCGTCGGGGTCGGGCGGACCGAGCTCGCGGATCTCGCCGGCGATCTCGGGCTCCTTGTGGAGGCCCATGCCCTTGGCCATCCCGACCATGGCGTTGCCGGCGAGCGTTCCGGCGGTGCCCTGCACCACGCGGTCGATGAAGCGGTCGACGTTGGTGTCGACGACATCGCCTTCGCCGGCCACCTCGCCGTCGTCGTCGGTGTCGGACTGGTCCGGCGCATCGGTCACCCGCCCAGGGTAGGACTGCGGGCGAGTGGCGCGTACCGAACCTGCGTCGGTTGCGCTGCCATAGGCACCCACAAAGTGGCGCAGGTTTGGTACTGGCGAAGCGGCGCCGCTGACCGTGCGGCTACGGCTTGCGCTCGTCGCGCCGATGCGCCTGGTGGATCGCCTTCCACTTGTCGCGCTCGGCCTTCGCCGCGACGGGGTCCACCCTGCGCACCTCGAACGCGACCTCACGCTCGAGCTTGCGGTAGCTCTCGAGCCGGTCGCGGTCGAGCGTCCCGTCCTCGAGCGCGGCGAGGACTGCGCATCCAGGTTCGGTCCGGTGCGCGCAGTCGCGGAAGCGACACGATGAACCGAGCTCGACGATGTCGGCGAACGCGACGTCGAGGCCGGCGCCCGCGTCGGCGGTCAGCCCGACACCGCGGATCCCGGGCGAGTCGATCACCACACCACCGGTCGGAATCACGACCAGCTCCCGGGCCGTCGTGGTGTGCCGGCCGCGCGCGTCGTCCTCGCGGACTGCGGCGGTCGCGAGCCGTTCCTCACCCAGGAGCGCGTTGATGAGGCTCGACTTGCCGGCACCGGACGGACCGAGCATCACCGCGGTGCGGTCCGGCGCGAGCAGCGCCGCGATCTCGTCGACCCCCGTGCCGTCGACCAGCGCTGTCGCCACGATGTCGACTCCGAACAGGCGGCGCTCGAGCTCGGCCACGAGATCGTCGGAGCCGAGATCCGCCTTCGTCACGACGACGACGGGCCGGGCACCGCTCTCCCACGCCAGCACGCACTCGCGTTCGACCCGTGGCAGGCTCGGTCGGTCGACCGGGCACGTCACCAGGACGAGGTCGATGTCGGCGGCGAGCACCTGGGTTCGGTCGCCGTGGGGGTCGAGCCGGCCCAGCGCGGACCAGCGTTCGGCGACGTGCGCGACGACCGGCGGCTCGGACGGATCCAGCGCGACCCAGTCGCCCACCGCCGGCAGCGTGGACGCGACCGCGAGCGTCTCACCGTCGGGGGTGATCACGCGACACGCGGCGCGCTCGACCCGCACGACGCGGCCGGGCAGCCGACCGTCGAGGTGCTCGGCGAGCAGCGCGTGGACGCGGGCGCTCCAGCCGAACGGGACGAGCGAGGTGGGATCGAAGGCGGACAACGAATCGGCACGGTACCGCAGGGACCCCGTGATCGCGGCCGCGTCGGTCAGAGCACGCAGTCGGGACCGAGCAGGACACGCAGCTCGGCGAAGAGGCCGTTGCGGTCCGAGACGCAGAACTCGTCGCCGAG
>CAZXCB010000291.1:0-3748 GCA_964639075.1 uncultured Bifidobacteriaceae bacterium
GCGTCGGAGGTCGGGCTCACGGTGCTCTACGTCCTCGCCGCGACGATCCTCGTGTGGGCGCCGGTGCTGCTCTACCTCGTGTTCCAGGACCGGGCGACCCGATGGCTCGCGAGCGGCGAGGCCTGGCTCGCACGCCACCGCGCGCCGCTCACGTTCTGGCCGTCCGCGATCGTCGGGGTCGGACTCGTCGCCGACGGCCTGATCCAGCTCGTCGCCTGAGTGACCGCTGTCAGCGGCGCGGCCACTCCCGTTCCGCGCACTCGACCCGCTCCCGGATCGCCGAGCGCCGCCACGACCAGCACCGCGGGGCCGGATCGACGAGCCGGTCCGGAGCCCGGGCATGGCGCGCGGTGAGCGTGGCGACGAGCGTCGACCAGGGCACGTCGGCCGTGCTCACCAGCCCGAAGTTGCTGTCCTCGCCGTCGAAGCGACCGCCCGCCGGCTCGTCGACGTATTCGAACCACTGATCGCCCACCATCCACGGCGACGCGTACCGCCGGCGCAGGTACTCGTCGGCCGCGACGGCCCGCGCCGCTTGGTCCGGGAACACCGGGAAGATCGGCGGATAGCTGTTCGGCACGCCGGCATCGGCGGCCCGGAACGAGTACTCCATGACGAGCAGCGGCTTGCGGACGCCGGCGTAGATGCCACGCAGCGTCGGATCGCGCGGCAGGTAGAACGGCCATGTCGAGTGGATCGTGTCGTCGAGGCCGGGGACGAGCGTGTAGTCGTCGACCGAGAACACGTCGACCCACGGGCGCGCGGCCTCGAGCACCTCGATCGGTGTGAGCTGGGTGATCTGCTTCACGCCGAGGATCAGATGATGCGGGTCCTGCATCCGGATCGCGAGGGTGCTGACCGCGAAGTAGCGCTGGGCGAGCTCCCGCAGGAAGCCCATCGGGTCGCCCACGTGGCGGTCGGCGACGACGCGGCCGGGTGAGCCCGGAGGCAGTTGCAGGTAGTCGTCCAGCAGATGGCCGGTGCCGCGCCAGTCGGGACCCCAGCGCAGCTCGCTGTCCGTCGCCCAGCCGACGAGGTTCGGATCGTCACGGTGGGCCGCGACGGTGCCCGCGGCCTCCGCGAGGGCGTGGTCCACGAAGTCGGGCGCGAACCAGTCGCCACCGGTCGCCATGTGGAGCAACAGGGTGTACGGCATGCGCGGCGCGAACCCCTCGTCGGACCACGAGCCGATCGTGTTGAACCCCCACCCGCGCAGGCGGCGGACCGTCGCGTCGGTCCATGCCTGGACACTCGGGTATCCCGAGGCGATCGCGTCGCAGTACGGGCAACGACCGGTGACGCGGTCGGTGTCCGGTGCGGCCGTCACGTGGTTGATCCCCGCGGAGTAGAAGGGCCGGCCGTCCGGGGTGACGAGCCACCATCGGCGCCCGTCGTACTGGGTGCGGAACCAGCCGGTCGCGCGGAACCGGGGACCGTGTCCCTGACCCGGCCCGCGTCCGACGGGACCGCACGCCGCGAGGAGCACCGCCAGCACCACGACGACTGCCACCACCCGAGCCCGCACGGCGCCCCCCTCGGTCGAGGGGTGGAACTGTACTGCCGTCCCTGAGCGTCTCCTGAGGGCGCCGGGGCCGACGGAACCCCTCGCGCGTCACGGGCGTTCCCGATCCTCGCGAGACTTCACGACGACCGAACGGGCCCCGCACCCCGAGGGCAGCCAGGAGCAGGCGCATGAGCGACGACCAGCACGAGGATCCCACCGACCCCGGCACGCTGCCGCCCCCCGGTGGCGGCGACGTCACGCCCGCGGAGGCCGCGACCGCGCCGACGCCCGCCGAGGAGCCGGCGACGGCCCAGGAGGCGGTGACGGCCGAGACGACGGAGGCGACCACGACCGCAGCCGTCGCGACGGCCCCGGCCGAGCCGGCGCGCCGATCCGGCGTGACGGTGCCCGTGTGGGTGCTCGTGACGCTCGGCGCGGCGCTCGTGTTCCTCGTCGGTGGCCTCGTCGGATACGCGATCGGCGACGACCGCGACTCCGATCGCGAGTCGACCGCCACGCGCTTCGTCGGTCCCGGTCAGCTCGGCCGCAACGGGCAGGGTGGCACCGGACCCCAGGGCGGGCTCGCTCCGTTCGGCCCGTTCGGCGACGACCGCGGCGGCAACGGGAACGGGAACGGAGACAGCGGCGGCGGGAACGGGAACGGCGGGCCGTCGGTGCCCTCGGTCCCGAACGCCAACGGCGTGTTCCTCGGCGTCGCGGTGCAGACGTCGTCGGACCCGGCCGGTGCCGAGCTGATGCGCGTCGTCGCCGACAGCCCCGCGGCCGACGCCGGGCTGCGCGCGGGTGACGTGGTCACCGCCGTCGACGGCGAGTCCGTGACCACCGCGGCCGCGCTGACCACCGCGATCCGGTCGCACGACGTCGGCGACGAGGTCGAGCTCACCTACACCCGCGACGGCGCGAGCAAGACCGTGACCGTCACGCTCGGCGACCGCACCCCGACCAGCACGCAGTAGCGCTCGCCCGGCGCGGTCGGGCGAGCACGTCATCTCGGGCGCACGACGCGTTCGCCCGGTCACCCTGCTCGTCGAGCCGCCGTCCGAGCCGGTGCTCCGACGAGTTCGACGCCGCTCGGGAGCGCGCCCGAGCGGAGGGCGTCGCCGAGGTGGTCGCCCAACACGCGACGGAACGCGCCGGCCGTGACCGACAGCTCGACGTCGCGCCGATGTGCGAAGCCGACGGATCGGGACAGCCCCGGGCGCACGAACGGGATGCGACGAAGCCCCGGGCGCCCCTCGAGGACCATGCTCGGGACGATGGCGACACCGAGCCCGGCTTCGACGAGGCTGAGCACGGCATCCAGCTCGCCTCCCTCGACCGCGAGACGCGGCTCGATCCGCTCCCGCCGAAACGCGGCCAGCGTCACCTCGCGCAGGTCGTAGCCCTCTCGATACATCACGAGCGGCACGTGTGCCAGGTCTCGCACGCGCACGGACCTGGCGCGCAACACGGAGCCGTCGGCCGGCGCGGCAACGACGAGGGGCTCCCGAAGCAACGTCGCCGTGGCGAGCGCGGGGTCGCGCTGGTGGAGCGGGAGGATGACCAGCGCGAGGTCGAGCTCGCCGTGCGCGAGCATCCGGACGAGCTCACGGCCTCCGCGTTCCTCGACGCGGATGTCGATGCCCGGGTACTCGGCGCAGAAGCGGTGGAGCGCGCCTGGCAGCAGCACCGTCGAGAGGCTCGGCGTCGCGCCCAGCCGCAGGCGGCCCCGGGCCAGGCCCACGAGCTCCTGCACCTGGACACGCGCGCTCTCGACGTCGGCGAGGATCCGCCGTGCCAGCGGAAGCAACGTCTCGCCGGCAGGCGTCAACGTGATGTTCCCGCGCGCCCGGTTGAACAATCGTGTCCCGAGCTCGCGCTCGAGCGCGTCGATCTGCTTGCTCAACGACGGCTGCGCGACGTGGACCGCCTCGGCGGCGCGCGTGAAGTGCCGCGTCTGCGCCACCGCCGCGAAGTACTCGAGTTGGCGGAACTGCATGTTCATAGCTTATGGCTATCAAAATGAGAGTTACGATGTCTTGGACGACTCGAAGCCGGGTGCGTACCGTCACGCCGTTGGTCGACGACACCCGTCGACCGGCGAGGAGCGTTCGATGACAACTCCCTACGACTCGCTGCCCCCGGTTCCGAGCTTCGAGCTGACCAGCCTCGACCTGAAGGACGGCGAGCAGCTACCGACCCCGCAGTGGAGCGCAGTCTTCGGAGCCGGGGGCGAGGACCGTT
>CAZXCB010000292.1:0-3746 GCA_964639075.1 uncultured Bifidobacteriaceae bacterium
CAACATGCTCCCGTTGCACTGGATCGGCAACCGCACGCTCTCGTTGGTGACGAACGTGCTCTACAACACGACGCTCTCGGACATGGAGACCTGCTACAAGCTCTTCGACCGCCGCGTGCTCGACGGCATCACGATCCGTTCCGACCGCTTCGACTTCGAGCCCGAGATCACCGCCAAGGTCCTCCGCAAGCACGTCCGCATCTACGAGGTGCCCATCTCCTACACCGGGCGGGAGTTCGACGAAGGCAAGAAGATCACCTGGCGGGACGGGGTCGCCGCGCTCTACGCGCTCGTGAAGTTCCGCTTCGTCTCCTGATGGTCGAAGAGCCGAAGCGAGGCGGTACGTCGGAACAAGCCCGGATTGGGTGGCCGAGCGGGCCCCGAGCGGGCGGCCCCGGAGGGGCGGGAGCGGGAATGTCACCCGCGTGGGCCGCCGTCGTCGTGAACTACGAGTCCGGCGATCTGCTCGTGGAGTGCGTGGACCGGCTGCTCGCCGACGACTCGGCGGGTGCCGTCGAGGTCGTGGTCGTCGACAACGGCTCCTCCGACGGCTCGGTCGCGACGCTCCGACGCCGGCGGCCCGACGTCATGGTGCTCGAACCGCACGCGAACCTCGGATACGCCCGGGCGGCGAACCTCGGCATCGCCGCGTCCCGCGCCCCGGTGGTCGGGGTGTTCAACCCCGACACCGCGCTCGAACCGGGTTCGGCCGCCGTCGTGCTCGCCGCGCTGGCAGTCGACGACGTCGCCGTCGTCGGGCCACGCATCCTGAATCCCGACGGGTCCACCTACCCCTCGGCGCGCCGCGATCCGGGACCCGCGGTCGCGGCGGGTCACGCGGCGCTCGGGCGCCTCGCGCCCGGCAACCGGTGGAGCGTGCGGTACCGCGGGCTCGACGCCGACCCGGAGTCCGCCCGTGACGTCGACTGGGTCTCGGGGGCCGCGGTCTGGTTCCGGCGCGATGCGCTCGACCGGGTCGGTGGCTGGGACGAGCGCTACTTCCTGTTCCTCGAGGACGTCGACGTGTGTCGCGCGATCGGCGCGGTCGGCGCCCGGATCCGTTACGAGCCGGCCGCGGTCGTGCACCACCTGGTCGGGGCGAGCCGCGCCGGCCACCCGGTGCGATCGGTCGTCGCGCACCACCGGGCCGCGTATCGCTACGCGGCGAAGTGGTGGACCGGACCCCGCCGGCTGGCGCTCCCGGCGGCGGCGGGCTTCCTGGCGGCACGGGGCACCGTGAGCGTGGTGGGAGGCGCGGCGGGTCGCGCGCTGCGCCGGACGCGTCCCGATTCGGCACCGACGACCGGATAGCCTGACCGCCGCCATGGCCAAGCCCAAGCCCAGCAAGTACAGCCGCGCCCACATCCGCTCCCGGGCCCGGCGTCCGAAGCGCAACAGCTCTCGGGGCTGGATCATCGCCACCGTCGCGATCGCCGTCGTCGGCACCCTGCTCGTCGTGTTCTCCTACCGGGAGAACCAGGACGAGCTCGCGGTCGCGCCGATCGCCAACCAGGACCACTGGCACGCCTACCTCGGGGTCAACGTCTGCGGCACCTGGCAGCCGTCGGTGCCCCAGTTCGAGGGCCGTGACGGCAGCATGAGCAAGGCGGGAGCGATCGCGGGGATCCACTCGCACGGCGACGGTCTGATCCACGACCATCCGTTCTCGAGCGACGAGTCCGGTGACCGTGCGACCCTCGGGCGGTACCTCGGCTACGCGCAGTCCGACGTCACCGACACCCGGATGCAGCTCTGGAGCAGCTGGGCGGCCGGTGTCGACGAGCGCAACGGCGACAAGTGTCCGGACTCCGACAAATCCGGCGTGGTGCAGTGGAAGGTCGGCACCTACGGCAAGCCCTGGCCCGCCAAGGCCCGGACGGGGAACCCGTCGGATCTCAAGCTCGAGAACGGCCAGATCATCGCGCTCTACTTCCTGCCCGAGGGCGACGCGCTCGAGAAGCCGCCGGGTGCCGACGACGCCCTCAAGTCCATCTCGGACCTCAACCCGGATCAGCAGCTGAGCGCGAGCACGTCGACGACGGCGCCGATCGCGGACTCGAGCAGCACGACCGTCCCGGCCGGGGGCAGCGGCGCCGCGACACCGTGAAGGCCGTCGTCCTCGTCGGAGGCGCCGGCACCCGGCTCCGGCCGCTGACGTACTCGACCCCGAAGCCGCTCCTGCCGATCGCGAACATCCCGTTCGTGGAGCGCCAGCTCGACTGGCTCGCCCGCTACGGGGTCGACGAGGCGGTCCTGTCGCTCGGGTACCTCCCGGAGGCGTTCCTCGAGCACTTCGCCGACGAGCGACACGGCGACGTGAAGCTGCGCTTCGTCGTCGAGCACGAGCCGCTCGGGACCGCGGGTGGCATCCGGTTCGCGGCGGAGGGCATCAACGAGCGGCTGCTCGTGTGCAACGGCGACGTGCTCACCGACCTCGACCTCGGCGCCTTCGTGGCCTTCCACGAGGCACGCGGTGCCGATGCGACGATCTCGCTCACCCAGGTCGAGGACCCATCGGCGTTCGGCGTCGTGCCGACGCGTCCCGACGGCGAGGTCATCGCGTTCGTGGAGAAGCCGCCGCGTGACCAGGCGCCGAGCAACTGGATCAACGCGGGCACCTACGTGCTCGAGCCGTCGGCGCTCGCGGCCATCCCGCCGCGCCTCAACGTGTCGATCGAGCGCGAGACGTTCCCACGGATGCTCGAGCAGCCCGGCCGGCTCTACGCGATGCGCTCCGACTGCTACTGGCTCGACATCGGCACGCCCGCGAAGTACTTCGACGCGCAGCTCGACACGCTGGCCGGACGCGTGGGTCTTCCGCCGACGCCCGACGCGGTCGAGACCTCGCCGGGCGTCTGGGTCCAGCCCGGCGCGTCGGTGGCGGCCGACGCCGAGCTCGTCGCCCCGGTGCTGATCGGACCCGCCGCCGACATCGCCGCCGGCGCGCGCGTCCGCGCGTCGGTCGTCGGCGCCCACAGCACGGTCGGCGCTGACGCTTCGGTCGACCACGGCGTGGTCCTTCCCGACGTCGCGGTGCCCGCCGGCACGCAGGTGGAGTGGGCGGTCGTCGCGCCCGACGGCGTACGCCTCCGGATCGAAGGGACGTCATGAAGGCGCTCATCACGGGTGGAGCCGGCTTCATCGGCTCGACGTTGGCGGATCGGCTGCTCGCCGAGGACTGGTCGGTCGACGTGGCGGACGACCTCTCGAGTGGCAGCCTCGCGAACCTCGCGGAAGCCCGCTCGGTGGGCGACCGGCGCTTCTCGTTCCACCGGATCGACATCCGCAACGCCGCCATCACCGAGCTGATCGCCACCCGCAAGCCCGACGTCGTCTTCCACCTGGCCGCGCAGGCCGACGTGCGCGTCTCGGTGGCGCGCCCGCAGTTCGACGCCGAGGTCAACGTCATCGGCACGCTGAACGTCTGCGAAGGGGCGCGGGCGGCCGGATCGCAGAAGGTCGTGTTCGCGAGCTCGGGGGGCACGATCTACGGGACTCCCGAGGAGATCCCGACCCCCGAGACGCACCCGCAGCGCCCGGAATCGCCCTACGGCGTGGCCAAGAAGGCGGGCGGGGACTACCTGTACTACTACCGCCAGATCCACGGGCTCGACTACACCGCGACCGCGTTCTCGAACGTCTACGGACCCCGCCAGGACCCGCACGGCGAGGCCGGGGTGGTCGCGATCTTCACCGGGCTGTTCCTGGATCGGAAACGTCCCACGATCTTCGGCGACGGCAACCAG
>CAZXCB010000293.1:0-3744 GCA_964639075.1 uncultured Bifidobacteriaceae bacterium
GGTGACGGTCGCGCCGCGCAGGAGCGGTACGCGCACCACCTGCCCGACCATGCGCGCCGGGTCGGCGACCGCGCCCGGCGCGGGCGGGTCGCCCCGCAGGCGCCGGGTCTCGAGGTCGGCGCGACGCAACTGCGTGCCGACGGTGAGGTCGTGCGCCGCGACGACGACGTCGCGGAGGGCGCCGTAGGTCTGGTCCTGGTGGCGCAGCGACGTGAGGGCGTCGACGACGATCGCGGCGGTGGCGAGCGCGACGACGGCGGCGAGCGCGCCGAGCACGGCCGCGCGCGGGGAGCGACGGAACATGGGAGACCCCGATTCGGTGGGTGCCGGTTCGGGGGAAGTGGGGCGGCGGGAGCGCCGCGAGCGGTGGGCCGTCGCCCACCGGCCGGTCAGGCGGACTTCTTGGTCTCGGCCTTCTTCTCGGTCTTCGCCGGTGTGTCGGCCTTCGTCTCGGTCTTGGATCCGGAGCCGTTCTCCGCGGCGGCCGGCGTGGCGGCGTCGGTCTTCTCCGCGGTCCGCCGCGACGAGGACCGGTTGTCGGTGCGGTAGAAGCCGGAGCCCTTCAGGACGATGCCGACCGACCCGAGCACCTTCGAGAGCTTCCCACCGCAGCTCGAGTGGCGTTTCAGCGGTTCCTCGCTGAAGCTCTGGTACACCTCGAAGTGCTGATCGCACTTCGAGCAGACGTACTCGTAGGTGGGCATCGCGGGAGGTCCTCGTGGGGGGCGCGGGGGCCGATGGGACGAAGCATCCATGCTACCCGACGCCCCGGTGGCGTTGAATGGGGAGCGTGCAACCGCCGGCCCGGACCGTGAGATTCCCGAGAGGGGGAAGGACGTGAACGACGTCACGGTCACGGCCGTCCTGATCCTTCCGGCCTACCTCGTCGGCACGTTCCCGACCGCGGTGCTCGTCGCCCGCGCCGGTGGTCACGACGTCACGCTGGAGGGCTCGGGGAACCCGGGAGCGTCGAACGTGGCCCGGATCATGGGGTGGAAGTTCGGCCTCGTGGTCATGGCGATCGACGCGCTGAAGGGCGCGATCGCCGCCGGTGTCGGACTCTGGCTCGCCGGCCGGGGGTCCGCCTACGTCCTCGGCGTGGCGGCGGTCCTGGGTCACACGTTCCCCGTCACCCGGGGGTTCAAGGGTGGCAAGGGCGTGGCGACGGCCGGCGGGATGTTGGCGGTGCTGTACCCGGTGATCGTCGTGGTGCTGGCGGCGGTGTGGTTCCTGATCGCCCGGATCCTCAAGCTCGCCTCGGTCGGCTCGCTCGTGGTGGCGGTGCTGTTCCCGGTCGCCGTCGCCGTCACCGGGCGCCCGGCGTGGGAGATCGGCATCACGACCGCGCTGGCGCTGGTGATCGTGCTGCGGCACCTGCCGAACCTGCGCCGGCTCGTGCGCGGCGAGGAGCTCCGGACCGACGGCGGCTCCCCGAACGGGCCGGATCCGGCCGGTCCGGGGACCTGAGAGATCGACGTCAACTGGGTCGATCGGACTGCCGACAACCGGGTCGGTACGCAGTACCGTCGTCAGTCCGATTCGTCCCAAGAGGTGCACCACGATGAGCACGCGCGTCCGCAAGGCCGTCATCCCTGCCGCGGGGCTCGGCACGCGCTTCCTGCCCGCGACGAAGAGCCAGCCCAAGGAGATGCTGCCCGTCGTCGACAAGCCGTCGATCCAGTACGTCGTCGAGGAGGCGGTGCGCGCCGGACTCACCGACATCCTGATCATCACCGGCCGAGGCAAGCGCGCCATCGAGGACCACTTCGACCGCGCGTTCGAGCTCGAGTTCTACCTCGAGCAGCAGGGCAAGACCGACCTGCTCAAGGAGGTGCAGGAGTCCTCGGAGCTCGGCGACATCCACTACATCCGCCAGCGCGACCCGCGGGGCCTCGGTCACGCGGTGTCGGTCGCCCGCGAGCACGTCGGCGACGAGCCGTTCGCGGTGATGCTCGGTGACGACATCATGGTGGACGACTCCGCGCTGCTGCGGTCCATGCTCGACGTCCACGACCGCTACGGGCGGTCGGTGCTCGCGCTCAAGGACGTCGACCGATCCGAGATCTCCGCGTACGGCTGCGTCGAGCCCGAAGAGGTCGGTGACGACCTCGTGCGGGTGCACTCGATCGTCGAGAAGCCGACGCCGGAGGAGGCACCGTCCACGCTGGCCGTCATCGGGCGCTACGTGCTCACACCCGAGATCTTCGACGCGCTCGATCGGATCGATCCCGGCGCGGGCGGCGAGCTCCAGCTGACGGACGCGATCGCGCTGCTGAACCAGGACCAGACCGTCTACGGACGGGTCTTCACCGACGGCCGCTACGACATCGGCCAGAAGGTCGACTTCCTGCGGGCGAACATCGAGCTGGCGCTCGACCGTGAGGACCTCGGACCCGAGACCGAGCGGTTCCTGCTCGACACCCTCCGCCGGCGCGGCATCATCTGAGCCTGCGTCCGCCGCCGCGGCGGACGGATCGGAGCTCTCGGTGGAGACGGTCGAGGTCGTCAGGGCACGCATCCGCGCGGCCGTGCCCCGTGCCCACGCCACGACGGTGCCCTTGCGCGACGCGCTCGGACTCGTGCTCGCGGCCGACGTGGTCGCGGGGGAGCCGGTGCCGCCGTTCGCGAACACCGCGATGGACGGCTACGCGGTGCGCGCCGCGGACACCGCGGGCGCGTCGGTCGACGCGCCGGTGCGCCTGCGCGTCGTCGGAGACCTGCCGGCCGGCTACGCGCCGAGTGTGCCGGTCGGGCCGGGCGAGGCGATCCGGATCATGACCGGCGCGCCGATCCCGGACGGTGCCGACGCGATCGTGATGGTCGAGCGCACCGAACGCGAGGGAGCCGACGGCGTGCGCGTCTCGGTGCCCGCGGGCGTGGGCGACCACGTGCGTCCGGCCGGCGGCGACCTGCGCGCCGGTGACGACGTCTTCGACGCGGGTACCGTGCTCACCCCCGCGCACATCGGTGTGCTCGCGTCGCTCGGACTCACCGACGTGCCGGCGTACCCACGGGTGCGGGTCGGTGTGATCTCGACCGGTGACGAGCTGCGCGAAGGACCCGTGGAGCTCGCGCCCGGGCAGATCCGCGATTCGAACCGGCCGATGCTGCTGGCGCTCGTCGCCGAGGCCGGATGCGAAGCCGTCGATCTCGGCATCGGGCGCGACGACGAGCACGCGGTCGAGGCACTCTTCCGCGAGGCGGCCGTGACCTGCGACGCGATCGTGACGAGCGGCGGCGTGTCGGTCGGCGACTACGACGTGGTGAAGGCAGTGCTCGACCGGCTCGGTGCGCTCGAGTGGTGGCAGATCGCGATCAAGCCGGCGAAGCCGCTCGCATTCGGGTTGCTCGACGGCACCCCGCTCTTCGGTCTGCCCGGGAACCCGGTGAGCTCGCACGTGAGCTTCGAGCTGTTCGCCCGACCGGCGCTCCGGCAGATGATGGGCCACCCGGCGCCGGAGCGACCCGTCGTGCGGGCGGTCGCGGGGGCGCCGATGCCGCGTCGGGCCGACGGCAAGCTCTACTACGACCGCGTGGTCGTCACCTACGTCGACGATCGGTACGTGGCGGTGCGCAGCGGCGAGCAGGCGAGCAACGTGCTGTCCGGCATGGCTGCGGCGAACGGGCTCGCCATGCTCCCCGACGGCGACGGCCTCGCCGCCGGTGACCCCGTCGACGTGATCCTCCTGACCTGATCTTCGGCGCTTCCGCAAGACCCGAGCCCGCAGCGAAGCGGAGGGCGAG
>CAZXCB010000294.1:0-1719 GCA_964639075.1 uncultured Bifidobacteriaceae bacterium
TGATCTGGCTCGTCGACGCGGCCGCGCTCGGAGAGGGCTGACGGCGCCGTGACGGTCGCCGAGGTCACATCGGATTCCGTGCCGGGACCGCACTGCGGCGCCCTAGAGTGCGCGCGGTGAGGCCCGACCCCCACGAGCTCCTCCACGCGTCGACCGCCGACCTGATGCAGGCGGCGGCGCGCCTGCGCGACGCGGGGCACGGGACGCGCATGACGTTCTCGCCCAAGGTGTTCGTCCCGCTGACGATGTTGTGCCGCGACCGGTGCGGCTACTGCACCTTCGCGAAGCCGCCCGCACGACTCGACCATCCCTACATGGATCTCGACACGGTGGTCGGGATCGCCCGCGCCGGCGCGGCTGCCGGCTGCCACGAGGTGCTGCTCACGCTGGGCGAGGCGCCCGAGGCGCGCTATCCCGCCGCCGCCGCGTGGCTGGTGGCGCACGGGTACGTCTCGACGGTCGACTATCTCGTGGCGGCGGCCGGAGCGGTGCTCGCCGAGACCGGGCTGCTGCCCCATGCCAACGCGGGCGCGCTCGACGAGACGGAGCTCACGCGGCTGCGCCCGGTCTCCCCGTCGCAGGGAATGATGATCGAGTCGCTCGCCGATCGGCTCCACGAGCCCGGCGGGCCGCACCACCGGGCGCCCGACAAGACCGCGGCGCGGCGTCTCGCCACCCTCGAGGCAGCGGGTCGCGCCCGGGTCCCGTTCACCACCGGCATCCTCGTGGGCATCGGCGAGACGCCGATGGAGCGGATCGAAGCGCTGGTCGCGATCAGGGACGCGCACACGCGCCACGGTCACGTGCAGGAGGTGATCGTCCAGAACTTCCTGCCCAAGCACGGGACGGCGATGCACGACGCGCCGGCATGCGATCCCGAGGAGCACCTCCGCACGATCGCGATGGCGCGGATCCTGCTCGGTCCGGAGATGCACCTGCAGGCGCCGCCGAACCTCACCGACCCGGCGGGACTCGCCGACCTCGTCGCCGCCGGGATCGACGACTGGGGTGGCGTGTCACCGCTGACCCCGGACCACGTGAACCCGGAGCGGCCCTGGCCGGCGCTCGACGCACTGCGCGCGGCGACCGAGGCCGCCGGGCACACGCTCGCGCCGCGGCTCACGGTGTACCCAGAGTACGTGCGTGACGAGGCCACGTGGCTGCACTCCGACGTGCACGCCGCGGTGCGCCGGGTGTCGGATCTCGAGGGTCTCGCCCGCGAGGGCGCGTGGTCGAGCGGCGGCGTGGTGCCGCCTCCGGTGCTCTGCGGCGTGGACCGGGTCGCCGATGCCGGCCCCACGCTCGCGGCGGCGCCGCCCCCGGTGGGAGGTCGCGTCGCCGAGGTGCTCGACGGCGTGCTCGGGGGTCAGGCGGTCGAGGAGCCCGAGATCGTGGCGCTCCTCACCGCGCGCGGCGCCGAGGTGCGCGCGGTCGCCGAGGTCGCGGACCAACTCCGACGTGACCTCGTCGGTGACGAGGTCACGTTCGTGCGCAACCGCAACATCAACTACACGAACATCTGCACGTTCAAGTGCCGTTTCTGTGCGTTCTCGAAGGGTCCCTTGTCGCTCAACCTGCGCGGCGAGCCGTATCTCATCGACCTCGACGAGATGCAGCGACGCGTCGTCGAAGCGGTCGAGTGCGGGGCCACCGAGGTCTGCCTCCAGGGCGGCATCCACCCGGACTTCGACGGCGACTACTACCTCGACGTCGCGCGGG
>CAZXCB010000294.1:1729-3691 GCA_964639075.1 uncultured Bifidobacteriaceae bacterium
GCACCGTCGATCCACGTGCACGGCTTCACCGCGCTGGAGGTCACCGAGGGCGCCCGCCGGTTGGGCATGGACCTTCGCGAATACCTCCTCCTCGCGAAGGAGGCGGGGCTCGCGACGCTCCCGGGCACGGCGGCGGAGATCCTCGACGACGAGGTCCGAGCCGTGATCTGCCCGGACAAGATCACGACCGAGGAGTGGCTGCACGCGCACCGCACCGCGCACGAGGTGGGCCTGCGGTCCAACGTGACCATCATGTTCGGCTCGGTCGAGCGCCCCGAGCACGTCGCCCGCCACGTGCTGCGCACGCGCGCGCTCCAGCACGAGACCGGCGGCTTCACCGAGTTCGTGCCGCTGCCCTTCGTGCACATGGCGACGCCGCTGTCGATCACGGGCCGCTCGCGCCAGGGTCCGACGTTCCGAGAGGTGCTGCTGATGCACGCCGTCGGCCGCATCGCGTACGCCGGAGCGATCGACAACATCCAGATCTCCTGGGTCAAGACCGGCGTCGGTGGCGCCCGCCAGGCACTCCAGGCCGGGTGCAACGACCTCGGGGGGACGCTGATGGACGAGAACATCTCGCGCGCCGCGGGCGCGAGCCACGGCCAGGAGGCCGACGACGAGATGTTCGGTGCGATCGTCGCACCCCTGGGGCGCCCGCTCGTGCAGCGCACCACGCTCTACGGCCGCACCACCACCGTCGGCAGGAGGTTGCGACCGGTCGTGGACGACCGTCCGACCCCGAGCACCCCCGTGGACCTGCGGCCGCGCGCCGTGGTGACACGGTGAGCGCCGCAGCCTCCGGCGACGTGCCGGTCGACGTCGTCGCGATCGGCAACGCGCTCGTCGACGTGATCGCCAATGCCGCCGACGCCATGCTCGAGGAGCACGGCATGGTCAAGGGCGCGATGGACCTGGTCGACACCGAGCGGGCCGAGACCATCTACGCGGCCATGGGCCCGGCGATCGAGATCTCGGGCGGGAGCGCGGCGAACACCGTGGTGGGCGTCGCGTCGTTCGGCTCGCGCGCGGCGTACGTCGGCCGCGTGAACTCCGACCAGCTCGGCAGCGTGTACACCCACGACCTGCGCACGGCGGGCGTCGCCTTCGACGTCGCGCCCGCCGCCGACGGCATGCCCACGGGCCGCTCGCTGATCCTCGTGACTCCGGACGCCGAGCGGACGATGAACACGTATCTCGGCGCGTCGGCCGAGCTGCACGCCGACGACGTCGACGCCGACCTGATCCGTGGCGCGCGCTTCACGTACCTCGAGGGCTACCTCTGGGACTCCCCCGCCGCGCAGGACGCGTACCGCTTCGCGTCCACCGTCGCCCACGAGGCCGGCCGCAAGGTCGCGCTCACGCTGTCGGACGGTTTCGTCGTGGACCGCCACCGCGAGACCTTCCTCGAGCTCATCGAGGGCTCCGTCGACGTGCTGTTCGCCAACGAGGCCGAGATCGTGGCGCTCTACGAGGAATCGTCGTTCGACGCGGCGCTGGCCCGGGTGCGTCACCACTGCGAGATCGCGGCACTCACCCGTGGTGCCGCGGGTTCCGTGCTCCTCGCCGGCGACGACGTCGTCGCGGTGCCGGTCGAGCCCGTCCCGGGCGGCCGAGTGCTGGACACGACCGGCGCCGGTGACCTCTACGCCGCCGGCGTCCTGCACGGGCTCGTGACCGGCCGCGACCTCCGGACCTGCGGTCGTCTCGGCGGGATCGCCGCCGGCGAGGTCATCTCGCACCTCGGCGCACGTCCGCAGGCCGGGCTCGCCGAGCTCGCCGCCGCCGCCGGGATCTGAGCCGCGCGTGGACCTGCCCCGCTACCGCACCGGTGACGAGTCGGTCGACGCGCAGATCGCCGCGCTGGTCGAGGCGGTCGAGCCGGGTCACAGCGACGAGCTCGTCTTCGAGCTGATCGTCACCGCACTCCGACTCGCGCGCGACGGCGCGAACCGCGGCGACCTG
>CAZXCB010000295.1:0-3636 GCA_964639075.1 uncultured Bifidobacteriaceae bacterium
GGCACCGGAGAAGTGGAAGGTCACCACACCGGCTCCCATCGCTTGGTCTCGGCCGACCGGTACATCGCGAGCGCGGCCCGGAGCTCGCCGAGTGAGACCTCGGGCCCGGCGGAGGGTGTGGTGCCGTCGAGCACCGCGGCGGCGAAGTCGGCGAGCTCGCCGTCGTAGGACTGCAGGTAGTTCCCCTGGCCGACCACCTCGCCGCGCGGCTCGGTGCCGTCATGGAGCCTCACGCGGCCGATGCCCTCGATGACGAGCTCGCCGCGCGTCCCGGTGATGCGGAACAGCGGCTCGGGTCCGAGCGGGCCGGGTGCGAGCATGACGTCGAACACGCTGACCCGGCCGTCGCGGTGGCGGCACAGCGCGCGGCAGAGCGACTCGCCTTCCATGCCGGGGTAGGGATGGCCGAGCGCGGCGACCACCTCGTCGATCTCACCGAGCCACATGCGCAGCGGGCGCAGCCAGTGCGATCCGGTGTCGATGGCGACGCCGCCTCCGGCGGCCGCCGCCGACATCCGCCACGGCGCGTCGCCGCCGTAGAACTCCTCGAGTGGCGGGACGAAGCTGCACGCCCGCGCGGTGATCACGTCGCCGAGTCGACCTGCGTCGATCAGCTCCTTGGCGAGCACCACCTCGGGCCAGTACTGCGCGTTCTCCGCGACCATGAACACGGTGCCGGCTCGGGCCGCGGCCGCCAGGATGCGGTCGCACGCGTCGAGCGTCGGCGCCATGGGCTTCTCGAGGAGCACGTGGAGACCGGCGGCGAACGCGTCGGTGGCGACCGCCTCGTGCAGGTGGTGCGGCACCATGACGTCGACCGCGTCGATCCCGCCCGCGGCCACCGCGGCCGCGAGCGACGGGTGCGGGCTGGCGCCGGTCCGGTCCGCGATGCGCCGCGCGCGTGGCGCATCCGGATCGACCGCCGCGACCACCCGGATGCGGGGGACGGCCTGCTCGATCGCGTGGAGGTGCCAGTCCGCGATCGCACCGCACCCGACGAAGGCCAGGCGGAGCTCGCTCACGGGTCCTCGGGTGTGACGTCGAAGCGCTCGCAGTAGGAGGCGAACCGCGCACGGATCGCGGCGGGGTCGAGTCCCACCGACTCGGGGGTGTAGCGGTGGGTGCCGTGACGGTGCTGCGGGTGCGTGGCGAGATGGGCCTGCATCGCGGTGGTGGCCTCGTCGCTCAAGGTCTCGCCGAACGCGGCGTACACCGCCTCCAGCGTGCCGACGGGATCGGCGACGAAGTCGGTGTAGTGCACGTCGACGAACCGGCGGTCGCCCTCGCGCTCGCGGAAGTCGACGAGCCGGTCGGTCATGGTGCCGAGCACGTCGAGCCACATCGGCGGGAAGTGCGGCGCGACGGCGGAGTTCGACAGCGAATCGGGACGGGATGTGAGCGAGAGGCTCGCGCTCGACGGCACGGTCTTCATGGGGTCCCGGTGCAGCACGACGACGCGCGCCGACGGGTACGTGGCGAAGAGCGTGTCGAGGGCGAGCAGGTGGCCGGGGGCCTTGAGCGACCATCGGCCCGGCGCCTGTGACTGCAGCAGCTGCAGGCTGAGCCGGTGGTAGTCGTACGCGGGCTTCATGTCACAGGCGTGGAACCACTCGAGGTACCCCGGCACGTGGAACAGGCCGTACCAGTCCTGGGAGCGGAAGCTCTGGGTCAGCAGCGCCACGCACTCGGTGGGGCCGTCGCCCGGCTCCCAGTGCACGGCCTTGAGCGCCGGCACCATCGAGTAGATCGCCTCCTGCTTCGCGACCTCGGCCGCGATCCTCGGGTCGCGGTGGAACTTCGCGGTCGTCGGCGGGGGGACGCTGCTCAGGCCCTCCCACTTCATGAGCGGTCGGTTGCCGGGATCCGCCGCGAGCAGCTCGCCGAACAGGGTCGAGCCGGTGCGCAACATCCCGACCACGACGATCGGCGCGACGATCCGCTCCGACCGCACGTCGGGGTGACGGGTGGCCCAGTGCACGACGCGCAGGCGGTTCTCGAGCCGCTCCTCGATCCACGTGCGCAGGATCTGACGACCGAGGTCGTTGAGGTCCGCGTCGGCGACGACGGACGCGAGCAGCGCGTCGAGTCCTTCGCGCCACGCGGGGTCACCGAGGTCGTGGAGGCTCGTCGCGTCCTGCGCCGCGGTCACCATCTCGTCGACGGTCACGACGTCAGTCACGGTCGGTCCCGTCGTGACTCCGCCGTCGCGATCTGGTGGCGAAGCCAGCCGGCGAGCCAGAAGTTCGACGCGTCGTCGCGCGTCAGGAGCTGTTCGTGGGCGGCGACGAACGCATCGAGCGCGTCGGCGTGATCAGGATCGGCGCGCAGCGCGAGCTCGAGCAGCTGCACCGCCTCGACCGCCTCCCCGCCCTCGAGCCGCGCCCGCGCCGCGGGGACCAGTGCATCGGGACCCCCCGCGAGCGCGACGATCTCGGGCCACACCGCATCCGGCGGTGTCGCGTACAGCTCGGTCGTCGAGCGGGCGTGGAACCAGCCGGCGTAGCCCTCCCAGATCGCGCGGACGGACCAGGAGATCTTGCCGTAGCCCTCGCCGACCGAGATCGCGTCGGGCGGTACGACCTCGCGCATGATCGTGTGGACGTCCTGGCCCTCGTTCATGCGCCGAATCGTCTCGTCGTGCACCCACGCGACGCAGTCGTGGAGCCGGTCGAGCTCGGCGCGGATCGCCGCCGCGCCGACGATCGGGTCGAAGTGCCCGGTGCCGAGCACCTCGGGCTCGAGGTCGCGCACGGTACGGATGGCGTCGAGGAACGGGAGGGCGAAGCGCAGGCGGTCGGCGCGCAGCGTGACGAGGTTCGGGAAGTGGCCGAACAGCGCCGAGAAGACGTTGCCGACGAGCGCGACTCGTTGCCCTGGGAGCCAGACGACCATCGAGTCGACGGTCTCGCCGCCCGGGGTCGCGATGCACTCGATGCGGGTACCGCCGAGGTCGATGTCGTACCAGTCGTCGAACAGGACGTCGGGAGTCGGCGTCGACTGCGCCGGCATCGGAGCGTCGGGCGGCTGCGCGGAGATGAACGCGTCGGCCCGAGCGATCGCGTCGGCCCAGTACGGCTGTGACCGCCTGACGCGGAAGCGGTGGATGCGGGCATCGTCGGCCTGGCACGCGGGGTTGTTCGCCTGCGCGACGACGAGCGTTCCCGGCTCGCGGAACGTGTCGACGCCCCCGACGTGGTCGACGTGACCCTGGGTGAGCAGGATGTAGCGCACCGGTGAGTCGTCGATCGCGTCGTAGAGCCGGCGATGGTGGCCGGATTCGAAGCCCATTCCGGTGTTGATCACGACCCGACCGGCGTCGGTGACGACGAGGTACGAGTTCGACAGCCCGCCGGAGAGCCAGACGCCGTCGGCGACGGGCGCGGCGGCCGTCATCGATGCCGGACGGATCTCGGATGCCGGCGGGCGCGATCGGATCAGCTCGGAAGGCATGGACGTCTCACTCTACGGCTGTGGTCGCGCGAGGAGGGCCCGCAGCTCGGGCTTGCGCACCTTGCCCGACGCGGTGCGGGGGAGCTCGGCCACGAGCTCGACCCGGCGCGGCGTCTTGAACCCCGCGAGATGGCTCCGGCAATGGGCGATCAGCTCGTCGGCGGTCACCGGCTCACGGGCGACGAC
>CAZXCB010000296.1:0-735 GCA_964639075.1 uncultured Bifidobacteriaceae bacterium
TCCGGGACCCCGACGACCGCGACGTCGGCAACGGCGGGATGGGCGTGCAGGGCCTCCTCGACCTCGCGTGAGGCGACGTTCTCGCCGCCGCTCACGATGATGTCCTTGACCCGGTCGACGATCGTGACGATCCCGTCGTCGTCGATCCGGGCGACGTCGCCGGTGTGGAGCCAGCCGTCGGCGAGCGCGGCCGCGGTGGCGTCGGGGTCGTCCCAGTAGCCGACCATGACCTGTGGCGCTCGGACGAGGAGCTCGTCGCGTTCGCCGAGGCGCAGCTCGACGCCGGGGGACGGCCGGCCGGTGGCCACGAGCAGGCGCTCGTCGCCCGCCGCCGCCCGCCGGCGCTCCTCGGGGCCGAGGAAGATCGCGTTGCCCGCGAGCTCGGTCATGCCGAATCCCTGCGAGCAGTCCCAATCCCACCGCTCGACGACCCGGCGCAGGACCGGACCCGGGATCGGTGACGCGCCGTATCCGAGCGCCCGCACGGTCGCGAGGTCGGCGTCCCGGACGTCGGGATGGTCCAGGAGCATCGCGATCATCGTCGGTGCGAGCGACAACATCGTCACGCGATGTTCGAGGACGAGCCGCGCGAGGCCGGGCGCGTCGAACGAACGCTGGAGCACGATGGGCCGGGCCCGCCGGTGGAGGACGAGCACGTTGTAGCCCGCGACGTGGCAGAGCGGGAACGGTGTGAGCAACGTGTCGCCGGGTCCGACCGGGCGCAACGATGCGACG
>CAZXCB010000296.1:745-3556 GCA_964639075.1 uncultured Bifidobacteriaceae bacterium
CGCGCGGGGAGCGTCGCGTCGACGGCCGCGAGCAGGTTCCGGTCGGCGAGCATCGCGAGCTTCGGGCTCCCCGTCGTGCCACTCGTGCCGATGAGCCACGCGACGTCGGAATCCGCCCGCTTCGGCGGCGTCGACGCGGTCGCGAGGAGGTGCGCGTCGAGGTCGTCCGCGTCCAGGTCGATCGACTCGATGTCGGTGTCGAGCCGGTCGAGGAGCTCCGTCTCCCCGTACACGAGCGTGACGGCAGCTCGGCCGAGCGTCGTGCGCCACTCCTCGGGGTGCAGGCGGTGGTTCAGCGGGGCGAGCACGCGCCCGGCGAGCGGCGCGGCGTAGTACAGCTCGACGTACTCCGCGCGGTTCTCGGCCAGGACCGCGATGCGGTCCCCGGGTGCGGTCCGCGCCGCGAGCTGCGCCGCGCGCCGGCGCACCCGGTCGGCCAGCTCCGCGAACGTGACCGTCTCGCTCTCGGTGATCACCGCGGGCCCCTCGGGCGCCGCGCGCGCCGCGTCAGCGAGCAGGTCGAAGAGCACCACGCTGAACTCTCGCACGTCCCGACCCTCCCCCGAGCCGGAACGAGGAACGAGCGGAGCTGAGCCGCGGCGGAGCGAGCCGCCGTCAGCCCGACCGCGCAGAGGAGGGAGCGCAGCCGCCGAGAGGGCGCTGTCCGAAACCCGCTAGCAATGGTCACATCCGCATGCGATGGTGCAGGGGTGATCCCCGACTTCGACCGGTGCTACCGGGCCGTCGAGAGCAAGGACGCCCGATTCGACGGGTGGTTCTTCACGTGCGTGCGCACGACCGGGATCTACTGCCGGCCGAGCTGTCCCGCGCGCACGCCGTTCCGGCGCAACGTCGAATTCCTTCCCACCGCCGCCGCGGCGCAGCGGGCGGGCTACCGGGCGTGCAAGCGGTGCCGGCCCGATGCGTCGCCGGGCTCGCCCGAGTGGGATCCGCGCGGCGACGTCGTCGCCCGCGCGATGCGTCTCGTCGCCGACGGCGTGGTCGACCGCGAGGGTGTTCGCGGGCTCGCCACCCGGCTCGCGTACAGCGAGCGACAGCTCCACCGTCTGCTCGTCACCGAGCTCGGAGCCGGTGCGCTCGCGCTCGCGCGCGCACAACGCGCGCAGTCGGCACGCGTGCTGATCGAGACGACCGACCTCCGGTTCGCAGACGTCGCGTTCGCCAGCGGCTTCGCGAGCATCCGCCAGTTCAACGACACGATCCGCGAGGTCTTCGCGGCCACGCCCGGTGAGATGCGCAGACGCGTCGGGACGACCACGGAGGCCGGGAGCATCACGGTGCGCCTCGCGGCGCGCCGGCCGTTCGACCACGCCGGGCTCCTCGGGTTCCTGGCGACCCGCGCCGTTCCCGGGATCGAGGCCGTCGACGACGCCGGCTATTCGCGGTCGCTCGCATTGCCCCACGGCCTCGCGGTCCTGACGCTCACCCCCGGCCCGCACGGCGTGACCGGCACGTTTCGGCTCGACGACCTGCGCGATCTCACGGCCGCGGTCGCCCGGACCCGTCGCCTGCTCGACCTCGATGCGGATCCGGTGGCGGTGGACCGCTCGCTCGCCCGGGACCCGGTGCTGCGCCCACTCGTCCGACGTCGGCCCGGGCTGCGGGTTCCCGGCCACCCCGACGGGTTCGAGCTGCTCGTGCGGGCGGTCGTCGGCCAGCAGGTGTCGGTCGCGGGCGCGCGCACGGTCGTCGCCCGGCTGGTCGAGCGGGCGGGCAAACCACTCGACGCACCCGCCGGGGCGGTCACGCACGTCTTCCCGACCGCGGCGGCGCTCGCGACCCTCGACCCGACCGACCTGCCGATGCCCCGGACCCGGGCCGCCACGCTCCGGGGGGTCGCAGCTGCGGTCGCGGACGGCGCGTTGACGATCGATCCGGGTGCGGACCGCGAAGCGCTGCGACGACGACTCGTGGCTCGGCCGGGCATCGGACCGTGGACCGCCGAGTACGTGCTGATGCGCGCGGTCGGTGACCCCGATGCGTTCCTCGCGTCGGACCTCGGGGTGCGACGCGCGCTCGAGGCCCACGGGCTCGACGGCCGGCCGCGCGCCGCCGCGGCCCGCGCCGAGGCGTGGCGACCGTGGCGGGCCTACGCCAACGTCCATCTCTGGGCAGCAGGAGGAGCGACACCATGACCGTGAACCATCCGCCCGTCAGATACACGATCCGCGACGCCCCGCGCGGTCCGCTGCTCGTGGCCGTCGACGGCGACGGCGCGCTCGTGCGCGTCCACTTCGCACACGACTCCGTCCCGGCTACCGAGGGCTGGACCGCGGACGACGACGCGGTCGCGCCGGTGTGCGAGCAGCTCGACGAGTACTTCGCGGGCACGCGCACCGGATTCGACCTCGAGGTGCGTCTCGCGGGGACGCCGTTCCAGATCGAGGTGTGGGAGCAGCTCCGTCGCATCCCGTTCGGTGAGACGATCTCCTACGGCGAGCTCGCCAAGCGGGTCGATCGGCCCGACGCGGCCCGCGCCGTCGGCGCCGCGAACGGCCAGAACCCGGTCGCCATCGTCGTGCCGTGCCACCGTGTGATCGGCGCCGATGGATCCCTCACGGGCTTCGGCGGTGGTCTGGGGTGGAAGCAGTACCTGCTGGACCTCGAGCAGCCGCAGCGCAGCCTGCTCCGCGGCTGACGCCGCGCGAGGATCGTGCCGTGCGCGAGACCGCCGAGGACCTGACCGCCCTCCAGGCGCTGCTCGACCGCAGCGCGGCGGCCGGCGGAACCCACCTGCGGCGGATCCTCACCCCCGAGCGACGCCTCGACGCCGAGCAGATCTGCGCGCGT
>CAZXCB010000297.1:0-3476 GCA_964639075.1 uncultured Bifidobacteriaceae bacterium
GAGCATCAGCTCGTAGGCGCGCGACGCGCCGATGAGGCGCGGCAGGATCCAGCTCGTCCCGATGTCGCACGCGGACAGCCCGACCTTGATGAACGCGACGTTGAAGCGAGCGCTCGCGCCCGCGATCCGGATGTCCGAGCCGAGCGTCAGCGCGAGGCCGCCCCCCGATGCCGCGCCGTTGACGGCGGCGATGATCGGCTGCGGCTGTGACCGCATGGCCGGGATGAGGTTCGCGATGTACTGCTGGACGCGCATCCCGGCTCTCGCCGCGCCGAGGCCGGGCAGGTCGGGCAGCTTCACGCCCTCGGCGAGGTCGAGACCGGCGCAGAAGCCCTGCCCGGCCCCCGTGAGCACGATCACCCGGCACGTGCGGTCGTGACGGAGCGAGTGGAGCGCGTCGTAGAGCCCACCGAGCAGGTCCGCGTTCATCGCGTTGCGCCGCTCGGGTCGGTTCAGGGTGATCCTCGCCACCTGGGGCAGCGGGCGGTCGACGAGCACCGCCTCGGTCGCTCCGGTCATGAGCTGATCCTGGCCGTCACGCGCGCTCGGACGCCAGACGCTCGGCGCGGGTCAGCATCCCGGGAGCCCCGAGACGGGTGGTCCAGGCCGCGAACTCCGCGGTCGGTCCGGTCCAGCGCCACTCGTCGACGGTGCCGACCGGGTGGTCGGTGCGCAGGGTCGCCAGGACCTTGAAGAGCTCGGCGTCGGCTCGGCGGTCGGCGAGGTTGCCGGCGAGCTTCACCGCACCACGCACGTCGACGTCCCAGTCCTTGGCGAGCGCGGGGATCGCCTCCAGGTGCTCGTACCGCGCGAGCACGGTGGCCGTGGACTTCGCGCCCCAGCCCGGGATGCCGGGGAACCCGTCCGCGGTGTCGCCGACGAGTGCGAGGTAGTCCGGGATCGACGCGGGGTCGACGCCGAACTTCTCCCTCACGCCCGCCGCGTCGCGGATCTCGCCCTTGCGCCGGTCGAGCTGCACGACCTTCCCGCCCACGCACTGGCCCAGGTCCTTGTCCGGCGTGCAGACGAGCACCCGCTCGACCGGCTCGCCGGCCGCCGCCACGCGCGCGCCCGCGGCGAGACCGTCGTCGGCCTCCTGCTCGACCATCGCCCACACGACGACGCCGAGCGCGGCCAGCGCATCCTCGAGCAGGGGGAACTGCGCCAGCAGCACCGGCTCCATGCCCTCGCTCGTCTTGTACCCGTCGTATAGGTCGTTCCGGAACGACTCCACGACGTGATCGGTCGCGACCGCCACGTGGGTCGCACCCTCCTCGAGCAGCATCAGCATCGAGCCCACCACGCCGCGCGTCGCGGCGACCTCGACCCCGTCCGGGTCCCGGTGCTCGGGCACCGCGAAGTGGTGTCGGAACAGCTCGTAGGTGCCGTCGACCAGGTGGACCTTCATCGCCGGGGATCGTGGCACACGGTCACGGCCGGGGCCTCAGCACGCAGAATTCGTTGCCCTCGGGGTCCGCGAGCACGACCCAGGACACGTCGGGACCCTGGCCGACGTCGGCGGGGGTCGCGCCGAGCGCGCGCAGGCGCGCGACCTCCCCGTCACGGGTGCCGGCGACGGGCTCGACGTCGAGGTACATCCGCCCCTTCCCGGACTTCGGCTCCGGCACGCGCACGACGTCGATGTCCGGCGGGCGGTCGCCCGGCCGATGGAGCGACACCCCGTAGGCCCCGCGGTTGCCCTCCGACCACCCGGTGGCCTCGGCCCAGAAGGCGGCGAGCCGCTCCGGGTCGACCGCGTCGACGACGATCGACGCGAGACCCGGCGCCTCGCGGTAGCGCTCGCGCGGATCGAGGACGCAGAGCTCGTTGCCCTCCGGATCGGCGAGCACCACCCAGGGCACGTCGCCCTGCCCGATGTCGACAGGCGTCGCGCCGGCGGCGACGAGCTCGTCGACCTTCGCCCGCTGCGCGTCGACCGACGCCGATGCGAGGTCGAGGTGCACCCGGTTCTTGGTCCGTCGCTTCGTGTCACCGGCCTGCTCGAACAGCAGCCGGGGGAGATCGAGGTCGGGCCCGCGGACGACGCCGTCACCGTCGGGATCGAGCTCCCATGCCCAACCGAGCGCGCCGGCCCACCAGCGTGCCTGCGCCGCCGGATCGACCGCCGCGACCACCACGCCCCACAACCGCGTTCCCATGCCGGCCAGTCTGGCCGCGTCGGGCCGGAACCCGCACCGGGCTCAGAGCCGCGTGAGCGCGTGGATCACGAGGTACGGGCCGAGCACGAGCAGCACGACGGTGAGGACGGTGGGGCCGTGGTCGACGAGGAATCGGTGCACCGAGTCGAGGATGCGCGTCGACGCGCTCGGCGCGACGAGCGCGAGCACGAGTGGGATCCACGCGAGCGACAGCGCGATCACCACGTCGATGGCGAGCACGACCACCGCCGCGGCCGTACCGAGGTCGGCGTGCGCCACGACCCGCGCCGCGAGGAACAGGAGCGGCAACGAGCTGATGTTGGTGGCCATCGCCACGAAGCCGAAGGCGAACGCGGCCGGACCGCCCAGGTGGCGCGGCGGCTTCGGCGCCGTGGACGTGGACGTGGGCGTCGGCCTCCGGCGGACCACGCGGACCAGGCCCCACAGCACCAGCAGGATGCCGAGGACGAGGTCGATCGTCGCGGCCCGGCGTGGGTGCGCACCCGACGCGACCCCGACGGCATGGGTGCGCAGCACCAGCCAGCACGCGGCGGTGAACGTCGCGGTGAACGTCGCCGCGCCGGCGACGAACGCGGTCGCGACCCGCCGACCGCCGCTGGCGAGCAGCGCGACCACCGCGACGAGCACGGCCGGGCTCACCGCCGCCCCGAGTGCGAGCGGCACGGTTGCGAGCAGCGTGCGGATCACGGTCTCACCCTCGCACCCGGGTCGGGCCCGACCGTGGATGGGTCAGCGCGGGCGCGCACCCCACTGGAACGTCGTGCGCCAGGCGGGCGCGATCTTCACGACGTCGCCGGTCTGGGGGGCGTGGATCATCTTGCCGCCACCGATGTAGATGCCGACGTGGTGCAGGTCGTCGTAGAACGCGACGATGTCGCCGGGTTGGAGCTGCTCCCAGGTCACCCTCGGGAACATCGTCGCCTGCGACCCGGAGTAGTGCGGCATGCGGACGCCGGCCGCGGCCCATGCGGCCATGGTGAGGCCCGAGCAGTCGTACGTGGCCGGACCGGCCGTCGCGAACACGTAGGGCTTGCCCAGCTGCGCCCGGGCGAACGCCACCGCGGTCGCGGCCCCGGCGCTCGGCGCAGGTGCCGACCCGCCGCCGCCACCCGACGGTGGCGGGGTCGCCGGCGGTGACGTCGCAGGCCGCGTCGTCGGCGAGGTGCCCGACCCCGACGACGGCGGCGCCGCGACCCGAGGTCCACCGGCCGGAGCCGCCGCGGTCGGCGCGCTCCCGGGAGGCGGCGCGGTCGCGCGAGGCCCGGCCGCGTCGATCGCGCTGCCGCGGGCGGCCTC
>CAZXCB010000298.1:0-3474 GCA_964639075.1 uncultured Bifidobacteriaceae bacterium
ATCCAGGAGAAGGTCACCGACGAGATGCGGGGCCGCACGTTCGCGACGCTGTACGCCGTCGTGCGTCTCTGCCTGCTGTTGTCGTTGACGGTCTCACCGCTGTTCGCGGACCTGTTCGGTTGGATCGTGAGCCTGGTGAGCGACTCGGAGCACATCCAGATCGGTGGTTTCGGCTACAGCTTCCCGGGGGTCCGGCTGTCGCTGTGGGGTGGCGGCGTGCTGACGGTGCTCTCGGGGCTCTACGCGCGGCGGTCGCTGCAGCGATACCACGCAGCCCAGGACGCCGCGGCGGCCCATCCGGCGAACGGGCATGGATCGCGCCGGTCGGACGTTTCCGACGCGCCCCCCGACGGGACGGTGGCATCGTGACCGGCCGGTTCGTGGCGCTCGAGGGTGGCGACGGCAGCGGGAAGTCGACCCAGCGCGACCGCCTGGTCGCATGGCTCCGCGGGCAGGGCGTGCGTGAGGTGGTCGCGACCCGGGAGCCGGGCGGCTCGCCGCTCGGGGCGGAGATCCGCCGGCTCCTGCTCGACGGCGGCGACGTGGACGCGCGCACCGAGGCGCTGCTCATGGCGGCCGACCGCGCCGAGCACGTGGCGAAGGTGATTCGTCCCGCGCTCGAACGCGGCGCTTGGGTGGTGAGCGACCGCTACGTGCCGTCGTCGCTCGTCTACCAGGGCGTGGTGCGCGGGCTGGGCGTGGATGCGATCGCGGCGTTGTCGGGATTCGCGACCGCCGGGCTCGAACCCGACCTCGTCCTGATGCTCGACGTCGACGAGTCGATCGCCGAGCCGCGCCGCGCATCCGAGTCGGACCGGCTCGAGCGCGAAGGACCGGCGTTCCACGGCCGGGTGCGCACCGCCTACCGCGACCTGGCCGGCCGGTTCGGCTGGACGGTCGTCGACGGATCGGGTGAAGTCGCCCGCGTCACCGACCGTGTGGTCGCGGCGGTCGCGCCGCTCCTCGACTGATCGGTGACGAGCGCCGAGCCGGTCGCGGCTCGCGGCCCGGCGCTCGACCCCGGTCGGTCAGGCGATGTGCCGGTAGACGAGCTGCTCGGTCGTCGCAGGATCGTCGGCGTAGACGCCGGCGACTCCGCTGTCGATCAGATCGAGCCAGCCGGGATCGGCGTTCAGCGCCTGTCCCGCCGCCTCCAACGCCCGGATGTCGGGATGCCCCGAAGCCCAGGCGACTTCGCCGTACGCGCCGGTCCTGCCGGCGACGAACAGCGTGGGGACGCCGGTGATGCGCTCGGCCTCGGAGGCGAGTCTCGCCCCGAGCTCGAGCCCACGGGCGAGCTGTCCTCCGACACACACCGCGCGTACGACATTGACGTACTCGACGGTGCGGTTGGGATCCGGCTCGCCGTGCATGACCATCCCGAGCGTGTCACGGGCACCGCCCACGGTGAATGCGGCGCCCTTGTCGCTCGCCGCCACGAACTCGTCGTCGACCGCGAGCTTGTCTGCTGCCTCCTCCAGTGCTGTGAGGTCGGGGACGAACGCGCTCCAGGCGACCGTGCCCACCTCGGGTGAGAACACCGACGCATACGCGGACGCGTTGATGCCGGTGATGCGGTTCACTCGTTCCGTCTGGTCGATTGCCCAGGCCATGGCCTCGCGGGTGTGACCGGGAGCCAAACGGACGCGACGGGTGAAGAGATACATGCTTCACCTCCTGTCCGCCCTGCGCCCCGCCCCCGATGGACGGGGACGAGGGCGAGCTTCGACTGTCGCGCCGATGCGCGACGACGTCAACGAGAAACCTCGCGCGATCCGAAATGTGCAGTACGACCGCCGGCCGCTCCCGACGTGGCTCGTAGGATCCGGCCGATGTGGGATTCGGTGGGAGGTCAGGAGCGCGCGGTCGCGACGTTGCGTGCTGCGGCCGAGCACCCCTCGCACGCCTACCTGCTGGTCGGAGCGCGCGGCTCGGGCGCGATCGAGGGAGCACGCGCGTTCGCGGCCGCCGTGATCGGTGCCGTCGACGACCGCAGCCGCGGCCTCGTCGCGCGCGGCGCGCATCCCGACGTCGTCGAGTTCGAGCCGACCACGGCCACGTACACGCTGGCCAACGAGGTGCGAGCGCCGCGTGCGGGCGAGACCGCGCGCCGTGATCCCGGCCTGCCGCGGATCATCCCGGAGATCCACAAGGCGCCGATCGAAGGCGACCGCAAGGTCGTGCTGGTGCGCGACGCCGACCGCATGGACCCCACGGTCGGCAACACGCTGCTCAAGAGCATCGAGGAGCCGCCGCCCCGCACGGTCGTCCTGCTCATGACCGACCGCCCCGACGCGCTGTTGGCCACGATCCGGTCGCGGTGCCAGCGGGTCGACTTCGCCTACGCACCACCGGTGCGATCCGAGGCCACGGACGCGGTCCGAGATGTGTTCGCCGGTGTCGTTCGCCGGGTCGACGGGTGGGCGGCCACGGCCGTCGCGCTGGTCGAGGAGCTCGAGGCCGCGCTGGACGAATCCGGTGCCGCCTCGGAGGCGGCCGCAGCCGTGGAGCTCGAGGCGCTGGCCGCCGAGATCGAACAGCGCGGCTACCCACCCCGTACGGCGGCGGCGATGCGCAAGCGCCTCGAAGATCGCCAGAAGCAGGAGCTGCGGCGGGCCAGGACCGACGCGCTCCTCGAGGGCATCAGCGCGATGGAGCAGGCGTACTTCGATGTGCTCGCGGGCGCGCCGGGCGCGGTCACGGTCGACCCGGCGCGCGCCGATGCCGCGATCGATGCCTGCCGCGCCGCGCGTCAGGCCGACGAGTTCAACCCGAACGTCGGGTCGTTGCTGCTGCGGTTGGTCACCCAGCTCCCGCCCGTCGTGTGAGCCCAGGCGGACTCAGCTCGCGGCGAACCGCGCCGACGGCGTGCCCGGCGGGTGCACGACTCCCGCTTCCGCGTCGGGGTTGGTGACGCACACCTCGCACTCGAGCCCGTCGGGATCGCGGAAGAACAGCGACAGCACCGGGCCGAAGTCCGTGACGAACCCGTCCGCGGCGCCGCGCGCGATGAGGCGTCGGCGGATCTCCTCGAAGGAGTCCATCGAGTCCGCGTGGAGCGCGAGATGGTCGATCGGGCCGCGACCGAACATCGGTGTCTGTCGACTCGACTCGGGGTTGTCCGGCATCTCGAACACGTTCAGCTCTGAATGTGGTCCGACGTCGACGATCGCCATCCGGAGTGGCGGTGCGCCCTTCGGGCCGGGAACGTGGTCGGCGCGCAGCGTCGCATCGAAGGTCTCGCGGTAGAACGCGATGAAGCGGTCGAGGTCCCGCGTGATGACCGCGACGTGGTTGAAACCGTCGGTGAGCACATCGACCTCCTCGGGTCGGAGCGTACCGGCGCCCACCGCGACGAGGCTCGGGCTCCGAAGGGGGCTTCGCTACACTGCCGGACCCGCCGGGATAGCTCAGTCGGTAGAGCAGCTCACTCGTAATGAGCAGGTCAGGAGTTCGAATCTCCTTCCCGGCTCC
>CAZXCB010000299.1:0-3449 GCA_964639075.1 uncultured Bifidobacteriaceae bacterium
CGATCGCCGCGATGCTCCCGTACCTGGCGGAGCACCCGGGGAACCCCTCGGGCAGCCACGCGGCCGCCCGCGCGGCCAAGACCGCGCTCGAGGCGGCGCGTGAGGACGTCGCCGCCGTGCTCGGCGCCGCGCCCGACGAGATCGTGTTCACCGGTGGGGGCACCGAGGCCGACAACCTCGCGGTGAAGGGCGCGGCCCGCGCGCAACGCCGCGCCCACGGACTCGACGGCGTCGTCACGACCGCCTTCGAGCACAAGGGCGTGCTGGCGCCGGCCGACCGGCTCGGTGGGGAGGGCTTCCGGACCGCCCGGGCCGGTGTCACCGACCGGGGGCTCGTCGACGTCGCCGATCTCGTCGCGCACCTCGACCCCGCAACCGCGGTCGTCTCGGTCATGGCGGTCAACAACGAGGTCGGCACGATCCAACCGCTCGCCGCGGTCGCGGCCGAGGTCCGAACGCACGCCCCGCAGGCGCGGCTGCACACCGACGCCGTGCAGGCGGTGCCCTGGGTCGACGTCGCGGCGCTCGCGGCCGGGTGCGATCTGATCTCGATCTCGGGCCACAAGTTCGGTGGCCCGAAGGGCTTCGGCGCGCTCGTCGTGCGGCGCGGTGTGGAGCTCGTCCCCGAGATCGAGGGCGGCGGTCAGGAACGCGGCCTGCGCGCCGGCACCGTCCACGTCGGCGGCGCGGTCGCGCTCGCGACCGCGTTGCGGGTCACCCACGACCGGCGCGCCGAAGAGGTCGCGCGCATTGCGGCGTTGCGTGACCGGCTCGAAGCCGGGCTGGTGGCCGCGATCCCCGACACGTTCGTGAACGGTGCGGTCGCCGATCGCACCGCGGGTCACCTCCACGTGGGGTTCCCCGGCGTCGAGAGCGAGGCGCTCCTCGTGCTGCTCGACCAGCAGGGCGTCTGCGCGGCCGCGGGCTCGTCGTGCTCGTCGGGGGCCACCGAGATCTCACACGTCCTCGCCGCGATGGGGATGGACCGGGTCGCGGCCGCGAGCTCGGTTCGGCTCAGCCTGGGTCACGCGTCGACCGGGGCGGACGTCGACCGCGCGCTGGCTGTCATCCCGGCCGCGGTCGCCCGTCTCCGCGCCGCGGTGCCTGCATGAGCCGGCCGTCGTGACCGAACGCGTCCTCGTCGCCATGAGCGGCGGTGTGGACTCGTCGGTCGCCGCCGCCCTGCTCCGCGACGCGGGCCACGACGTCACCGGAGTGACGCTGAAGCTCTGGGGCGGCGCGAGCGATTCCGGCTGCTGCTCGGTCTCCGACGTCGAGGACGCCCGCCGGGTCGCCGCGCAGCTCGGCGTCCCGCACTACGTCTTCAACTTCGCCGAGGACTTCGGTGCGCGCGTGGTCGAGCCCTACGTGGCCGACTACGCGGCAGGGCGTACGCCGAACCCCTGCATCGAGTGCAACCGGACCATGAAGTGGGGCCGGCTGCTCGAACGGGCGCGCTCGCTCGGCTTCGATGCGCTGGCCACCGGTCACCACGCGCGCGTGGCGAGCGACGCCGCGACCGGCGACATCTCGTTGCGCCGCGGCGCGGACGGAGCGAAGGACCAGTCGTACGTGCTCGCGATCCTCGGGTCGGAGCAGCTCGCGATGACGCGGTTGCCCGTCGGCGAGATGACCAAGGCCGACGTGCGCGCCCACGCGAGGCGCCTCGGGCTGCGCACCGCCGCGAAGGCCGAGAGCATGGACGTGTGCTTCATCACTCGCGGTGGTCGCACCGCGTTCCTCGACGCGCGCATCCCACCGGCGCCGGGCCGCATCCTCGGTGTGGACGGCGCGGCGCTCGGGACGCACGACGGTGTGCGCGCGTTCACCGTCGGCCAGCGGCGCGGGGTCGCGGTCGCGACGGGGGAGCGCCGCTACGTCGTCGCGGTCGACGCACCGACCGCCACCGTCACGCTCGGACACCGCCGGGATCTGTTGCGCGAGCGCGTCGACGTCGAGCGGGTCACGTTCACCGGCGACGTGATCCCGTCCGGGACCGAGGTCGAGGTCCAGGTCCGCGCGCACGGCGAGCCCACGCCGGGTGTCTGGCGCGGCGACCACGTCGAGTGGTGCACGCCGAACCCACGGGTCGCGCCGGGTCAGACGGTGGCGCTGTACGCGGGCGATCGCGTGCTCGGCGCCGGCATCGCCTGCTGATCCGCCGCCCGGGACTCACGGTCGGTGGACCGGGATGCGGCGCGCCTGCGCACGATCGAGGAGCCGACGGGCAGCGACCGGCGTGATGAGGAGCAGCCCGGCCCGCACGCCCACGCCCTCGCCGCGGACCCGGCGCACGAGGTCGACCTCCTCGTGGAGAAGGAGCGCGGTCGAGCCGAAGGCCGCCCCGAGGCGAAGGTCGAGCGCGTCCGGACCGGGCGGGAGGCTCGGATCGGCCGGCCCGAGCCCCTGCACCGACTCCCGCACGAACAGCACCGGGTCGGTGAGGGTGAGGGGATCGGCCACGACGATCCCCGCCGGGACCAGCACGATCCACCGCCGCGACAGTTGGTGCACGAGGCGCGCGATCACGACGGCGATCGGCCACCCCACGACGACGGCGAGCCCACCGAGCAGCCACTGCTCGTCGGCGAGCAGGAGTGGACCCCCGACGGTGGCGGCGCCCGCGAGCGGCACCGCGAACGGCAGGATCCCGAACGCAACCGCCGGTGGCACCTTGAGCGGTAAGCGCTCCTCGTCGCCGTAGGCCGCGCCCTGCGCACACGCGCGAGCGAACTCGCCACGGACCGCGAGCACGCCGGCACCCGCCGTCACCACGACCGCGAGGGCGACGCTCGCGGTCGACGGTCCTGACGCGAACGCGGTGAGCACCGCGGCCGCGTATGCGTTCGGCGTTGCGAGGCGGGTGATGGTGAGCGCGATCGGTCTCGGGACGAGCACGGCCGTGAGCACGACCGCCCACACCAGCCACAACATCACGCCGGCTGTGAGGCGCGGGCCGTCGGACCACGAGTCGAGCGCCGACGCGAACGCGCTGCCGGCCGTGATCGGGAGCGACACCCACAGGGCGCGGAGCAGCCAGGTGTTCATCGAACGGAAATCGCCCCGCTTCGAGGGATGCGAAAAGTCGCTCCGTATACTACGAATCACATGTCCGCGAGCCTGCACGGTGGAGTGTTCCCGACGGGGTTGGCGACCGGCATCGGAAGCCTGCCGTTCACCGATCCGGTCGCCGCAGCCGAGTTGGTGCTGCGCGTGCACCCGGACCTGCCCGCCATCCCGCAGCTCGCGACCCCGGCCGAGGGCGTGGTCACCCAGTGGGCGGCTGCGCTGCCCGAGGTGACCGTCGCACCCGACGGCGCGCTCTCGGTCGACCCCACACGCGTCGGTGAGGAGATCGTCACCGAGTTCACGACCGCGCACCATGCCGGTCTGTTCGGCTTCCTGGACGCCGCCGCCACCCATGTCGAGCCGGTCCGCCACGTCAAGGC
>CAZXCB010000300.1:0-3445 GCA_964639075.1 uncultured Bifidobacteriaceae bacterium
AGGAGTTCCTCGGCGCGGTCACGCAGCTGCTCGCGGTGCGCAAGGGCCGCATGGAGCAGATGGTGAACCACGGGACCGGCTGGGTCCGCCTCGAGTACCTGGTCCCGGCCCGGGGCCTCGTCGGGTTCCGCACCGAGTTCATGACCGAGACGCGCGGCACGGGCATCCTCCACCACGTGTTCGACGGATACGCGCCCTGGTTCGGTGAGCTGCGCAGCCGGCCGAGCGGCTCGATGGTCGCCGACCGGCGGGGCGACACCACGCCGTACTCGCTGTTCAACCTGCAGGAGCGGGGCGAGCTGCTCGTCGGTCCGGGCGTCGAGGTCTACGAGGGCATGATCGTGGGCGAGTCGTCGCGCGCCGACGAGATGGACGTGAACCCCACGCGCGAGAAGAAGCTCACCAACATGCGCGCGTCGGGCTCGGACGACACCGTCCGACTCACGCCGCCGCGGCCCATGTCGTTGGAGCAGGCGCTCGAGTTCGTGGCCGACGACGAGTGCGTCGAGGTCACCCCGGCCTCGATCCGCCTCCGCAAGGTGATCCTCGACGCCTCCCAGCGCGGCCGTCTCCGCAACTCGAAGAAGCCCCCGCGCGCGTAGCGCGGCCGCCGGCGTCGCGTTCTCACCGCGATGCTTCGTGACTCCGGACGAACCGGATGCAGATCGGGTAGCGCCACAGCACTCCCTGTGACGCTCTGATCGCGCCCACGATCGAAGAGCCGATGGCGAACGCCCAGACCACCATCGCGCCGCCGAAGAACACGAACACGCCGGTCGGCGGAGGGCCGTTCGAGGACTGGTCCGCGAACGAGCTGAGGACGATCGCGATCCAGATCGGCATGACCACGAACAGCCAGAGGATCATGAACGTGATGTTGAAGTTCAGAGCTTCGCGGCTGTGATGGCGCACGAAGCGGTTCTTCGGGCCCTCGACGAGGTACAGGACCAGGGGGATGACGAAGCCGCCGATCAGGATGCCGAAGTGGCAGAGGATCGCCAGCCCGCGGCCCGAGGTGGCGTCGTCCGGCGGGGCCGGTGGGGCGAGCACTCCCCACGCCTGGCCGTCCCACCACCGGTAACCGGCTTCGGTCATGAACCACCCGGCCGGCGCGGTGACCCCAGGGTCGTGCGGTCCGGTCAAGGTTCGGACTCCCTGCAGTCGGGCCGGTGACGTCGGCGAGTCTACGGCCGGACTCGGCAACTCCGATCTCGTCACTTCGCGCGGTCGCGCCCGTGCGAGGCTGGCGACATGGACTTCACGATGACGGCGGTCGGGTTCGTGCGCGGGGGCCGGGAGGCCGTGGAGGACGACGCGTGGGGGAGCGTCACGAGCCGGATCGAGCTCGACGGGTTCGACGCGGACGCGCTCGCCGGCCTCGACGGGTTCTCGCACGTGGAGGTGCTGTTCGTCTTCGACCGGGTCGACCCCGCGTCGGTGTGCTGCGGCGCGCGCCACCCGCGCGGCCGCGAGGACTGGCCGAGCGTCGGGATCTTCGCCCAGCGGGCCAAGGACCGACCGAACCGCATCGGCTCGACCGTGTGCGAGCTGGTGAGCGTCGACGGGACCGCGATCGAGGTCCGGGGCCTCGACGCGGTCGACGGGACGCCGGTGCTCGACGTGAAGCCGTACCTCGCGGGCTTCGCACCACGTAGCGAGGTGCACGAACCGGCTTGGGCCACGGCGCTGATGGCCGGCTACTGGTGACGGCACGTGGTGGGCGTCGGTTCCGCGCGCGGATCGTCGGGACGCCCGATCTCGCATCGTCAGACCGCGAGCCGCAGAGCGGCCTCGTATTCGGCGACGGCGATCAGCCGTTGTCGGCCCGGCGGCCCGTGTCTTCGTAGGTCGCGGCGGGTCTTGTGGTCGTGGTGGTAGGTGCAGAGTCGGCCGAGGTTCTTGCGGTTGGGGGCCCGACATCGAGGCCGTGGTCGAGGCCGGCGCCGCCGACCGCCACGCGGCGATCGGCTGGCTCGTCGACCTCCTCGGCGACGGCGACGCCCGGGTGACCCGTCTGCGGGACCTGCTCCGCGCGCGCCCCGGGGCCACCGAGCCCCGCTTCGACCCCTGACGCCCAACGGCTGCACCTCGGCTCCGCGATCGGGGCGCGCGCGTGTGCCGCCGCGGCGCCGGCGCACCCCAGCCGTCCGGCGACATCACCGCCGGGTGCTGTTGCATCTCTCGACTTTGTGTCAGAAGTCCGTGCTCTGGCACGGACAAGTAACACAAAGTCGTTGCTCTGGCGTCATTCCCGCACGCCCGGGTGGGGCGCGACGATGGCCCGGACCGCATCGTCGCGGGCGGTATCAGCACCGTGCCGTGGGTTCCACCAGACCCTCCCCTGCAAACCCCCGACCTGGTCCTTCGCTCGTTTCGCGTCGAGGACGCGCCCTTGGTTGTCGCAGCCTGCAACGACTCGATTCCACCTCTGCGTCGGCGGAGGGCGCGCCGGCGTGACAGTGCGAACCGTCGAGTGGAACGGTCGCGTATCGCACCGCACTCGGCGCGGTAGTTGACGCGCGTGTCAGGTTGGGGACACGCTGCAGGGCATGGTGCCGGCACGGATGAGGGCCGCGGTCTACAAGGGCGACCAGACGATCGCGGTCGAGGAGTACCCGACGCCGCAGGTGGGCCCGACCGACGTCCTGCTCGAGGTCAGCCACTGCGGGGTCTGCGGCTCCGACATCCACTTCGTGCTCGAAGGGTGGTCGCCGCCGAACAGGGTGCACGGGCACGAGTACAGCGGCACCGTGGTGGCGGTGGGCGACGCCGTGACGCGCTGGCACGTGGGCGACGCGGTCGTCGGTGGCCCGAGCGTGCGGTGCGGCGAGTGCGAGTTCTGTCTCGCCGGCCGCCCCAACCTCTGCGCCGGCCGAGGAAGCGTCGGCGAGGGCGACGGCGAGTGGCAGGGCGCGTTCGCCGACTACATGCGCTGCGACGAGCGCGAGCTGCTCCGCCTGCCCGACGGTCTCACCCTGCGCGAGGCCGCGCTCACCGAGCCGCTCGCGGTCGCGCTGCACGGCATCACCCGGGCGAACGTGCGGCCCGGCGAGCGCGTGCTGATCACCGGCGGCGGTCCGATCGGCGCGCTGAGCGCGGCGGCGCTCGTGCACCGCGGCATCACCGACGTCGTCGTCTCGGAACCGGCCGCGGTCCGGCGGGAGCTGTGCGAGCGGCTCGGCGTCCGAGTGGTGGAGCCGGACACCCTGCGTACGCCGCGCTCGCCGAGCTCGATCGTCGACGAGCCGTTCGCGGTCGCGCTCGAGTGCTCCGGGCACGCGGTCGCGATGGAGCAGTGCCTCGGGCAGCTCGCGCGGACGGGTCGGCTGGTGCTCGTCGGCGCGGGGATCAAGCCGCCGCGCTTCGACCCGAACCGCATCCTGCTGAACGAGCTCGTGATCACCGGCGCGTTCACCTACGACGCCGACGGCTTCGAGCGCGCGCT
>CAZXCB010000301.1:0-3419 GCA_964639075.1 uncultured Bifidobacteriaceae bacterium
ACCTCATCACGACGCCGGGGTTGATCAACACCGACTTCGCGGACGTCAAGATGATCATGACCAACGCCGGCTCCGCGCTGATGGGCATCGGGTACGCGTCCGGCGAGGGGCGTGCGGTCGCCGCGGCCCGGTCGGCGATCTCGAGCCCGCTGCTCGAGGCGAGCATCGAGGGTGCACGCGGCATCCTGCTCAACATCTCCGGTCCGTCGGATCTCGGTCTGTTCGAGGTGAACGAGGCCGCGGAGATCATCAGCGAGGCGGCTCACCCCGACGCGAACATCATCTTCGGTGCCGTGATCGACGACGCGCTCGGCGACGAGGTGCGGATCACGGTCATCGCCGCAGGGTTCGACCGCTTCGAGGGCGAGCGCCGCGACGCGCCGCTGGGACTCCGCGAGGAGGAGCGCGCTCTCGGCGCCGACGAGACCGACGACGTCGCCGAGCTCGGCGACGACGACTTCGACGTCCCCGATTTCTTGCGCTGACGCGCCCTGCGCCGACCGGACGTGACGTCGCCTGCGCGCACTGCCCGGACCCACGACTCCGGCTCCGGACCTGGAGCGGGTCGGCGCATGGATCTCTCTGAGCCGGCCGGACTCCGCGACGCGCCCGCGCACTGCCCGGACCCACGACTCCGGCTCGGCACCGGGGGCGCTCGGCTCAGCTCCTCGGGTCAGGAAGCAAGAACGTGATCGAACGATCGCTCGGTGGCGCCGACGCCTGGTTCACCGATCGGCACGGCGGGGTGTCCGCCCCGCCCTTCGCCTCGCTCAACCTCGCGGACCACGTCGGTGACGATCCCACCGCCGTCGCGGCGAACCGGCGGTCCGTCCTCGCGACGATCGGGCGCCCGGACGCCGCATGGATCCAGCCGCGGCACGTGCACGGCACGACCGTCCTCGCCGCGTTCGATTCGGCGTTCGATTCGGCGTTCGATCCGGCGCGCGCCGTGGTGGAGGCCGACGGAGCCGCGAGCACGCGAGCCGACCTCGCGCTCGTCGCGATCGGAGCCGACTGCGCGCCGATCGCGATCGCGAACGACACCGCGGGCGCGGCGGTGCACGCCGGCTGGCGCGGCGCGGCCGACGGCGTGATCGCCGCCGGTGTCGCGGCGGTGCGCGCGATCGGCTCGGGTCCCGTTCGGGCCGTCGTCGGCCCGTGCGTGTGCGCGGCCCACTACGAGTTCGGCGCGGACCGGCTGGAGGATCTCGCGGCGCGGCTCGGGCCGAACGTCGTCGGACGCACGGAGCGGGGCATGCCCGCGTTCGACCTGCGCGCCGCGATCGTGGCCGCGTTCGCCACCGCGGAGGTGACCGACGTCGAGGTGCTCGACGTGTGCACGGTCGAGTCGGCCGACCACTACTCGTACCGGCGTGACGGCACCACCGGCCGCCACGGTGTGGTGGTGATCGCGCGCGGCGCGACGCGAGCGAGCAGGTGACGGTGGAGGCGCGCACGATCGCTGCCCGGGTCGTCGAGGTCCGTGAGCGGATCGCCCGTGCCGCGCGCGCCGCGGGCCGCGACCCGGCCTCGGTGCGTCTCGTGGCCGCGACCAAGACGCAGCCGGTCGCCGCGATGGCGGAGGTGCTCACGGCCGGCGTGCGCGACCTGGGGGAGAACCGCGCGCAGGAGCTGGTCGCCAAGGCGCCCGAGCTGGCCGCGCGGGAGCCGGAGTGGCACTTCATCGGCCGCCTGCAGCGGAACAAGATCAACCAGCTCGCACCCTGGGTGCGGTGGTGGCACTCCGTCGACCGCGTCGAGCTCGTGGACGCGCTGGCGCCGCGTGTGCCGGGGGCCCGGATCCTCGTCGAGGTGAACGTGGCAGCGGAGCCCCAGAAGGGGGGAGCGGATCCCGTCGCAGTCCCAGCGCTGGTGGACCGTGCCCGGGGGCAGGGGCTCGAGGTGGTCGGGCTCATGACGGTCGCACCCGCCGAGACCGATCCGCGCCCCGTGTTCGCAGCCCTGCGGGGCCTCGCGGCGCGCTGGGAGCTGCCCGAGCTGTCGATGGGAATGAGCGGCGACTTCGAGGCCGCGATCGCCGAAGGGGCGACGATCGTGCGCGTCGGAACGGCCCTGTTCGGTCCGAGGGCGACATTCCCCGGATCCGCCCCTGGTGGGCGGTAACCTGACTTTCCTTCCGGAGGGAGAGGCGATGCCGGGTATGTGGCAGAAGACAATGGTCTACCTCGGGCTCAAGGACGACGAGGAGGGCTACGAGTACGACTACGACGACGAGCTCGACCTCGCCGAGGCCGAGTACGCCGAGGCGGCGCCGGCGCCGATCGAGCGCCCGACGCGGGCGCCGCGGCGCGAGCCCGTGTCGCCGGCGGTCAAGGTCCAGCCCAAGTCCCAGCCGCGCGTCCGGGCCGTGCCGGTGGAGGACGAGGTCGCCGCGCCGGTGCCCACCATCCGTCCGATGGCCGCCAGCTCGGCCCGGGTGCACGTCGTCGAGCCGGCCGGCTTCAACGACGCCCAGGAGGTGGGGGACCGGCTCAAGGCCGATCAGCCCGTCATCATCAACCTGCAGGGCCTCGGGCGCGACCTCCAACGTCGACTCATCGACTTCTCCAGCGGTCTCACGTACGCGATCGGCGGCAGCATGGCCCGGGTCGCGGACCAGGTGTTCCTGCTCACGCCGAGCAACGTCGAGGTCTCCCAGGAGGAGAAGGACCGGCTCCAGGCCCGGGGCCTGTTCGGCGCCTGATCCGTGCAGCAGGTCGTCTGTGCGCTCCTCACCGCGTACCTCATCGTCCTGTTCGGACGGCTGATCTTCTCCTGGTTGCCCCCCACGTCCGGTGGGCTCGCCACGCTCTCGCGCCTGTTGTTCGACCTCACCGAACCGGTGCTCGCGCCGCTACGCCGGATCATCCCGCCGGTCGGGATGTTCGACCTCTCCTTCACGGTGCTGATCATCCTGTTGTTCTTCATCCAGGCGCAGGTGTGTCGATGATGTCCGCTTCGCGCCGAAGTCTCGATCTGTACGGCCCTGCATCGCTACGATGCGTGCCATGGACGTGACGCCTCGGGAACTCCGCGACATCGACATCAGGGAACGATTCGGCGGCTACAACCGTGACGACGTCGATGACCTGCTCGAGCGGGCCGCGGCGCGGATCGAGGCCCTCGAGGGGCAGGTGCGGGACCTCGGGGCCCGGGCCCAGGTCGGCGACGCCGAGGCGCGCAAGACGCGCGAGACCGAGGAGATGCTCCACCGCACCCTGATGCTCGCCCAGCGAGCCGCCGACGAGGCCGTCGCCGAGGCCCAGATCAAGGCGCGCCAGATCCTCGACGACGCGGAGACGAAGTCCCGCTCGATGGTCGCCGAGGCCGAGACGAACGCCCGCCGCCAGGCCGAGACCGAGCGGCGGCGCCTGGAGTCCGAGGTGCTCGAGTACGGCGCGAAGCGTGACGCGCTCGCG
>CAZXCB010000302.1:0-3375 GCA_964639075.1 uncultured Bifidobacteriaceae bacterium
TGCGCGCTCCAGGCCGCGATGGAGGGCTACGAGGTCACCACCCTCGACGACGTCGTCGACACGGCCGACCTCATCATCACCGCCACCGGCAACACGATGATCGTCTCTGCTGCTCAGATGGCACGGATGAAGCACAACGCGATCGTCGGCAACATCGGTCACTTCGACAACGAGATCGACATGGCCGGTCTCGCCAAGACCGCAGGGGTCGAGCGCATCACGATCAAACCGCAGGTCGACGAGTGGGTGTTCCCGGCGACCGAGGATCAGGCGAGCCACTCGATCATCGTCCTGGCCGAGGGCCGCCTCCTGAACCTCGGGTGCGCGACCGGACACCCGAGCTTCGTGATGTCGAACAGCTTCACGAACCAGGTGATGGCGCAGATGGAGCTGTTCGGCCACCCGAACTTCTACGAGCACCGGGTGTACACGCTGCCCAAGCACCTCGACGAGGAGGTCGCGCGCCTGCACCTCGACAAGCTCGGCGTGAAGCTCACCGAGCTGAGCGAGTACCAGGCCGACTACCTCGGGATCCCGAAGCAGGGCCCGTACAAGCCCGACCACTACCGCTACTAGCTGCGCCCTCGGGCCGCGACGGGCCCGGCCGGCGCAGCGGAGAACTGCGCCGAGCGCTCTGGGTCCGGAGCCGGAGTCTCAGGTCCGGGCGGTGCGCGATCTCGCGACACGCCCGGCCGGCGCAGCGGAGAACTGCGCCGAGCGCTCTGGGTCCGGAGCCGGAGTCTCAGGTCCGGGCGGTGCGCGATCTCGCGACACGCCCGGCCGGCGCAGCAGAGTTCACGTGTGGGCGAAGTGGCCGCGTGCGGTGCCGTCGCCCTCGGCGAGGTCGTGGCGCGCCTCGTCGAGGTTCTTCATCAGCAGGTCGGCGAGGTCCGCGCTGAAGCCCTCGCGCACCACGATCCGCAAGACGGCGATGTCTTGCGCGTTCTCGGGCATCGTGTACGCGGGAACCTGCCAGCCGTACTTGCGCAAACGGTCCGAGAGCTCGAACGCGTCGAACGGCGCGTCGGGCGTCACGCTGAACGCGAAGACCGGGGTGTCGGTGGCGTCGCTGACGAGCTCGAACTCCGGGAGGGTGCCGATGCGCCGCGCGAGGTCGGCGGCGATGCCCTGCAGGGTGGACATGATCGTGTGGTAGCCCTCGTGGCCGAGGCGGATGAAGTTGTAGTACTGGCCGACGACCTGGTTCCCGGGCCGTGAGAAGTTGAGCGTGAACGTCGGCATGTCGCCGCCGAGGTAGTTCACGTGGAACACGAGGTCTTCGGGGAGGTCCTCGGCATCGCGCCAGGCCGCGAAGCCGATCCCCGGGTACGTCAGCCCGTACTTGTGGCCCGAGACGTTGATCGAACGGACCCAGGGAAGGCGGAAGTCCCATGCGAGGTCCGGCTGGAGGAACGGCGCCACGAAGCCGCCGCTCGCCGCGTCGACGTGGAGCGGCACCGGGACCGCGGCGGTCGCGTTGTAGGCGGCGAGCGCGTCGTGGATCGCCTCGATCGGCTCGTACACGCCGGTGAAGGTGGTGCCGAGGATCGCGACGACACCGATCGTGTCGTCGTCGACGCGCGCCATGACCTCCTCCGCGTTGATCGTGTACCGACCCGGGGTCATCGGGATGTAGCGCGGCTCGACGTCCCAGTACCGGCAGAACTTCTCCCACACGACCTGGACGTTCGCTCCGAGCACGAGGTTCGGCTTCTGTGCGTCGGTCGGCGCGATCTTCCGTGCGGTCCGCCAGCGCCACTTCAGCGCGAGCCCGGCGAGCATCACGGCTTCGCTCGAGCCGATCGTCGAGACGCCGACGGGTTCCCCGGGCGAGTGGAACAGATTGCCGACCATGCTCACACACCGGCGCTCGAGCTCGGCGGTCTGCGGGTACTCGTCCTTGTCGATCATGTTCTTGTCGAACGACTCGGCCATCAGCCGATCCGCCTGCGGCTCCATCCACGTCGTGACGAACGTGGCGAGGTTGAGGCGGCTGCTGCCGTCGAGCAGCAGCTCGTCGTGCACGAAGCGGTAGGCGGACTCGGCCTCCAGGCCCCGTGCCGGCAACGTGTCCTTGGGAAGGGGCCGGGCGCTCGGACGTCCGCTGTACGCGACGTCGATGTCGTGGTGGCTCATGCCTGCTCTCTCCGACTCAGACGGGGACGGGATCCGGCTTCATCGTGCGCTCGACGGTGATGAACGCGAACCACGCCGGCGCGGCGACCAGCACGATCTCCAAGGGGAGGTACGTGGTGGGCCAGGTGAGCGTGAGGGCGAGCATCGCTGCGAGCCAGATCGCGGTGACGGTGATGTTCACGACCCGTCGCTCGCGCACCTGCATCGGGTGGACGAACTTCACGTCGGTGAGCGTCAGCACGCAGAGTCCGATGGTGACGACGATGTTGACCCAGTAGGGACTGCGGAGGAGGAAGAACGTCGGCGCGACCAGGTTCCAGATCGCCGGGAACCCGCGGAACCAGTGGTCCTCGGTCATGAGCTCCTTGCGGGCGAACCAGAGGACGGCGGTGAAGAGGATCGCCGCGCACAGGATCACGGTCCAGCCCGACGGGAAGGCATGGAAGTACGCCATGAACGCGACGGGCAGCATGACGCAGGTGAGGTAGTCGACGACCAGGTCGAGGATGTTGCCGTCCATGCCCGGCAGCGTGTCCTGCACCTTCGCGGCCCGGGCGATCGGTCCGTCGATGCCGTCGACGATCATCGCGGCGATGAGGTAGATGATCGCGGTGCGGGGGTGGCCTCGGACCACGGCCTCGAGTCCCGCGGCGCCGAGGAGGACGCCACTCGCCGTGAGCGCATGGATCGCCCAGGCGAGCCGGATGTCTCGCTTGGTGCAGGCGGGTTCGGTCTCGGGCACGGGGGCCGAGGCTAGTTGCGACATCCGGCACATCGGGACAGCGCGTAGGTTCGCCGTCATGCGCGACGGTGGGACAGGTTCGGAGTGAGTGCGGCTGCGATCCCGCCCACCGTCGCCTGGGTCGGTGGCGCCGTCCGGTTGATCGACCAGCGGCGGTTGCCGGAGTCGTTGACCTTCCTCGAGTGCCGCACCGTGGGGGAGCTCGTCGACGCGGTGAACGACCTCGCCGTTCGGGGGGCGCCCGCGCTCGGCGCGGTCGGCGCGTACGGCGTTGCGCTCGCGGCGGCCACGCTCGCCCCCGCCGACGTCGCCGCGGCGGTCGACGAGCTGCGTGCCGCGCGCCCGACGGCGGTGAACCTCGCCTGGGGGGTCGATCGGGCTCTGGACGCGTTCAGAACCGGCGGCGGGGAAGGGGCGCTCGCCTGCGCCGACGCGATCGCGGCCGCCGACGACGCCGAGGACCGCGCGCTCGGCGCCGCCGGCGCGGCGCTCCTGCC
>CAZXCB010000303.1:0-3330 GCA_964639075.1 uncultured Bifidobacteriaceae bacterium
CCCTCGCCTCGGCCGCTCTGGCGGTGGGCGTCACGAACGGCTGGGCGAACGCCACCTTCCGGGTCTTCTACCTGCTCGGGGCGGTGCTGTCGGTGCCCTGGCTCGCCCTCGGCACCGTGTACCTGCTCGCCCGGCCCCCGATCGGCCGGCGGGTGGAGCTCGGGCTGATCTTCTTCAGCGGTCTGGCCGCCGGCGTCCTGCTCAGCGCACCGATGGTGACGGTCAGCGGGTACGCGATCCCCGTCGGCAAGGACGTCTTCGGGGTCTTCCCGCGGGTGCTCGCCGCGGTGGGGAGCGGGGTGGGCGCGCTCGTCATCATCGTCGGCGCACTCGTGTCCGCGTGGCGCTTCGCCCACCACCGGGACGTCCCGGGCAACGGGCGCCGGGCCCTCGCCAACGCGCTGATCGCGCTCGGCACGCTCGTCCTGTCGAGCGGCGGCCTGCTCCAGGGGGTCGCGGGCAAGGACGAGGCGTTCGTGCTGTCGCTCGCCACCGGGATCACCGTGATCTACGCGGGCTTCCTCCTCGCGGCGCGGGCGAGCGACCCCGCCGACGACGCGGTCCCGGACGCGGCCGTGGCTCAGGCCTGAGGGAGCAGGGTCTCGAGCTCGCGCCGGACGAGCTTGCCGGCCTGGTTGCGCGGGAGCTCGGGGACGAGCTCGACGATCGTGGGCACCTTGTAGCGGGCAAGCCGACGGGCGACGTGGTCGCGCAGCGCCGGCAGCGTCGGCGTGCGGCCCGGTTCGGCCACGACGAACGCGGCGACCGCCTCGCCGGTGCGCGCGCTCGGCGCGCGCACGACTGCGACGTCGGCCACGTCGGGATGGTCGAGCAGCACCTCCTCGACCTCGGCCGGGTAGACGTTGAACCCCGACACGATGATGAGGTCCTTCATCCGGTCGACCAGGCTCAGGTAGCCCTCGTCGTCGGCGACGGCGACGTCGCCCGTGTGCAGCCAGCCGTCGCGCAGCACCCGGGCGGTGGCCTCGGGATCGTCCCAGTACCCCACGAAGACGTTCGCGCCCCGGACGAGGATCTCGCCCGGGTCGCCGACCGCGACGTCGGCACCCTCCGGGTCCACGAGGCGCACCTCGACGCCCGGCAGCGGCGGGCCGATGGTGCCAGGCCGGGGCCGATCGTCGACCGCGGTGGTCGACACGATCGGTGCGGCCTCGGTGAGGCCGTACCCCTCGAACACCGTGACGCCGAAGCGGTCGTGGAACGCGGCGGCGAGCTCCACCGGCATCTCCGCGGCACCGGAGACGGCAAGGCGGACCGAGGCCAGCGCGTCCGCGGGCGCGGCGGCGGCGTCGAGCTCGAGGATCGCGGCGAACATCGCGGGGACGCCGGCGAAGATCGTGGCCGCGTGCGTGCGCACGAGCTCGACCGCGCGCGCGGCGTCGTACTGCGGCATGAGCACGGAGCGGACGCCGCCAGCAAGCGCGACCCCGAGCGCCACGTTGAGCCCGAACACGTGGAAGAAGGGCAGGGTCGCGAGCCCGACGTCGTCGGGCCCGACCGCGAGCCCCGGATGGCCCTGCACCTGGCTGATGTTCGCCTCGAGGTTCCCGTGGGTGAGCATCGCCGCGCGGGGCGCGCCCGCGGTGCCCGAGGTGAAGAGCAACACCGCGAGCTCGCTCTCGTCGCGCTCGACCTCCGCGGCCATCGGTTCCGCGTCCGGAAGCGCCGTGGCCGCGACCGCGATCGGCAGCTCCAGCAGGTGCTCCGCGCCCGCGCCGCAGACCTGCACGCGCGCGCCGACGCGCTCGAGGTGGTCGGCGTGCGCGGCCACCGGTGACGACGGGTTCATCGGCACCGCGACCGCGCCCGCCCACAGCGCGCCGAGGTACGTGCGCACGAACGTGAGGTCGTTCGCGCACGCGATCGCGACGCGGTCACCGGGCACGACGCCCAGCGCCGCGAGGCTGCCCGCGCTCGCCGCGGCGAGGCCCTCGAGCTCGGCGAAGGTGATCTGGGTCTCGCCGTCGACGACCGCCACGGCCTCCGGACGGAACTCGGCATGACGCAGCAGGGTCGAGACGAGGTTCACGGCCGGAGATTGTTGCAGCTGGGAGGCTTTGCGCTCCGAGGCGGCTCAGAGCCTGGCGCCGGCGGCCCGCAGGGTGGCCTGGAGCTCGTCGACGCCGACTGCTCCGGGGTCGGTGCCGGCGCGCACCGCGAGCGCGGCCGCGGTCCCGGCGGCCTCGCCGATCGCGAGCGAGGGCGCCATGACGCGGGTCGACGCGAGGGCATCGTGGTCGGCGGAGATGCAGCGCCCGGCGACGAGGAGGTTCGCGAGCTCACGCGTCCGCAGCGCGGCGAAGGGTACGTCGTACGCGACCCCGGGAGGCAGGAACTCGTACTCGGTGCCGCGGTCGTGCACGTGGTACTCGCGGGGCCACGCGCCCCGCGCGATCGCGTCGGGCTGGCTCGCCCCGGCTGCGACCTCGGCGCCGGTGAGCGTCCCGACCCCGACGATGTGGCGCGTCTCGCGCACACCGAGCGTGGTGGCGGTGTCGGCGAGGAACGCGTCGGCGAACCCGTCGACGTGCTCGCGCACGAACTCGGCCGCCTCCTCCGCGAGCCGCCGGCCTTCGAGCTCGCCCCACGTGGCCTGGCGCGGATCGGTGACGTCGACCGGTGACCCGTCGGGATTGCGCACGCGGGTCATCGCGCCGATGAACTCGCCCGGCCGCAGCGTGGGGATCAGCGCGCCGCCGTCGCGCGAGAGCGCGGCCCCGTGCTCGGCGATGGCGGGACCGAGCGTCGCGATCGCGGCCATCGCGCGCTCGGGATCCGCGTGCTGGAGCACGAACTGCATCGAGGCGTGTTGGCGCAGCCCCGACGCGCCCATGACCGTCGGCACGCCCGCGAACGTCGCGACGTCGGCGTCGCCGGTGCAGTCGATCACGACGGCGCCGCGCACCGCCTGGAGGCCCCGCTTGGTCGCGACCACCACGCCCTGCACACGACCGTCCTCCACGAGCGCGTCGGCGACGACCGTGTGGAGCAGCAGCTCGATGCCCTCGGTCTCGGTGACGAGGTGGTCGGCGAGGCGCTTGGCCGCCCAGGGCACGTAGACGAAGACCGCGGTCTCCTTGAACGGCACCGGGCCGATCCCCGCGCCCACCCCCGCCAACCGGCCGGTGAGCTCCTCCGCGATCCCGCCGACCACGGGGTCGAAGCCGGACCCGGTGTCCAGGTAGAGGCCGCAGACGGTGCCGACCGCGGCGGCAGTGAAGTTGCCCCCGAGGAAGCCGTAGCGCTCGAGGAGGACGACCCGGGCGCCGAGCCGGGCCGCGGCCACCGCGGCACCGAGGCCCGCGGGTC
>CAZXCB010000304.1:0-3314 GCA_964639075.1 uncultured Bifidobacteriaceae bacterium
GACTTCCTGCTGCGCTGCCACCTCCGCGGCGACGCGCCCGCCGCGCTCGAGATGGTGACGACCTCCCTCGACGCGATGGCGGCGGGCGGCATCTACGACCACCTCGGCGGCGGCTTCGCGCGCTACTCGACCGATGCGGTGTGGCTCGTGCCCCACTTCGAGAAGATGCTCTACGACCAGGCGCTCCTCGTCGGCGCGTACCTCCGCGCGCACCTCGTCACCGGCACCGCGCGGTATGCAGAGGTCGTCGACGAGACGATCACCTACGTGCTGCGGGACCTGCGCCACGCCGACGGCGGCTTCTTCTCCGCCGAGGACGCGGACTCCGAGGGCATCGAAGGCAAGTTCTACCTCTGGGATCCCGAATCCGTCCGCGCCGCGACCGGCGACGCAGCCGACGCGGTGATCGAGTTCTTCGGCGTCACGCCCACCGGGAACTTCCGGGATCCCCACACCGGCTACTCGGGCTCGATCCTGCACCGCGTCGACCGCCACGCGCCGATGCCCGACGTGGTACGGGCCGCGCTCCCTCTCCTGCACGCGGTGCGCGACGAACGGGTGCGACCGGGTCTCGACGACAAGGTGCTCGCCGCGTGGAACGCCCTGTTCACGCGCTCGCTCCTCGAAGCCGCGGCCGCGTTCGGCCGCGACGACTGGTTCGACGCGGCCCGGGCAAACCTCACCTTCCTGATGGAGCGGCTCCGTGTGGACGGACGCCTCCTGCGGTCCTGGCAGGCGGACGGCGGGGCCCGGCACCTCGCGGTCGCGGAGGACTACGCGGCCCTCCTCGGCGCGCTCGTGACCGCGGCCGAGCTCGACGACGTCGCCTGGCTCGCGCCGGCGCTGGACCTCGCCACCGACCTCCGCCGGCTCTTCGCCGATCCGCGCAGCGGCGGCTACTTCACCACCGGCGCCGACGCCGAGCGTCTGATCGTGCGGCCTCAGGACTTCTTCGACAACGCGACCCCGAGCGAGAACTCGCTCGCGGCCGACGCGCTGCTGCGCCTCGCCGCCGTCACCGGTGACCGGGACCTCGCCGCCGGGACCGATCGGATGCTCGGGATGCTCGGCGGGGCGATGCAGCAGTACCCGACGTCGTTCGGGATGCTCCTCGGCGCCTACGAGCGGGCGCTGACCCCGCCCGTGGAGGTCGCCATCGTCGGTCCGGATCGCTCGCTCAGCGTGGAGTGGGCACGGCGGGTGACCGCCCACGGCGTCGGCGTGCGCAGCCCGGACGGCGACGGCGCCCAGTGGTCACCCCTGCTCGCGGACCGTCCGTACGACGGCACGACGCGTGCGTACGTGTGCGAGCACTTCGCGTGCCGGACTCCGGTCGCAGACCCCGCGTCGCTGCGCGCCGCGCTGGACGCGGTGCTCTGAACCAGGCGGATCCGAGGCCGGCCCTGCTCCGTCAGAGGCCGACGAGACCGACGTAGTACGGCCCGCCGCGATGGAACACCCGCGGCGTCACCGCGAGCTCCCTGGTCCAGTCCCGGAAGAAGAGGTTGTCCCCGATGTCGTCCATCACGACGGGAGCCGTCGCCGAGAGCTTCGACGCGATCGCGTCCATCGCCCACCGACGGCCCGCCGCGCTCTTGTCCGAGTCGTAGTGCACCAGGTCGATCCGGGCGATCCGGGGGAGGAACTCGGCCAGGTTCGCCCGGTCACCGCCCAGCGCGAGGGTCCAGTGCTCCCGGAGCCCCGGGTCGACGACCCGACCCACCTCCTCCTCGGCATCCTGCAGCCCGAGATAGGGAAGGTCACTCGAGTACAGCCGGCCAGCCGAGTTGCGCTCGATCGCGCTGAGGATCGCGAGCGACGTGAACCCCGCGGCGACGCCCGTCTCCAGGACGACCGCCGGCTCGAGGTACCGGGTCAGGAAGTACATGAGCTGGTAGTCCCCGGGCCCGCCGAGGCGCGCCGAGGGCGCCGCACCCGCGAGCTCACGAGCCTTGAGCCTCTCCCGGAGCGCGCCGGCCCAGTCGCGCGCTTCGTCCCACAGCTCCGGCGCCAACGCGCGACCGAAGTCGTCGAGCGACTCGGCGTGCTCCGCGGCCCAGGCCTGGGCGTCGTCGCGATGCTCCGGCCGGAGGCGATTGACCAGCTTCCGCCCGACGATCGGCCAGTAGCGCGGCTGCAGGGCCGTTCGCAGCTTGTCGACGTTCGAGTACTCGCCCACGGACCGACTCTCCCGACGACCCGTGAGGTCGGGGTCAGGCGTGGCCGAGGCCGTTGGCCAGCGCGTCGGCGGTCGCCCAGCCGAACGCGATGACCGCCTCGCCGCGCAGGGGGTCGACCGTGCCGACCACCGCGGTCGCGGCCTTGCCCCCGCCCTTCACGGTGCTCGCGTCGAGCACCGCCTCCGGCGACGGCTTGCCCTTGCCCTTGTGGGCGACGCGGAACGCACGGTCGTCGTAGCGGGAGTCGCAGCCGAACCGACGTGCGAGCCGCCGACCCCAGGCCCGCTCCTCGCCCGTGGGCGCGTAGTCGGGACGCGGCACGACGTCGGTGAGCACCTGCAGGAGGCTGTACGCCGCGGGCTGGGCGATGCGGCCGGCGACGAGCACGTCCTCGTCGGGGAACGAGATCGCGGCCCGGCGGTACAGCTCGCTCACCATGCCCTTCACCGCGAGTCCGGCCTGGCGACTCTTGCGCGCCGCGCCGAGGCCCCAGAGGATGCACGGCGTCCCGCCGACGCGCTCGAGCGAACCGAACATGAAGCCGTGGATGTCGTCGTCCTCGGACGCGACCACGATGAGCGGGAACGTCTCGACATGGGTCTCGAGCTGGGTGTCCAGACCGGCGAGCCCGACCGTCGTGAGCAGCTGCCCGAGGGCGTCGAGCTCGGCGGGCTTCAGCGAGATGGAATCACGGGACTCGATCTGCATGAGTTCTCCATTGTGCCCGACCGGATCACCGGTCGGCCAGTCGCTTGCGAACGGCCGGGTGGCCGCCGGTGGTGCTCAGCTCCCGAGCGGGGTCGCGCCCGCCATGTCCCAGAATGCCCGCACGCTGACGAGTCGACCCTCTTCGTCGCACCGCATGACGTCGACGGCGTGGAGCACCATGCCGCCGTCGCCGATGTGGGCGTTGATCTCGAAGACCATCACCGCCTCGTCCCCGGCGACGATCACCTGCTCGGGCAGGAGGACGATCCGGTCCGCGAGCTCGCGGGCCTGGTCCCAGAACGCCCCCAACGCCTCGAGGCCCTCGTGGGCAGGCGTCCCGACCGGGTCCTCGAGCACGCCGTGCGGAGCCCAGAGCGCGAGGAACGCGGCGCGATCGTTGCGCCCGTAGGCGTCGACGTAGGCGTC
>CAZXCB010000305.1:0-3211 GCA_964639075.1 uncultured Bifidobacteriaceae bacterium
CCTGACCGCGAGCGGTCTCGCCGCGCCGACGGCCGTGCGGCGGGCCGCGGTCATCGCGCTCGCGGTCGCGGCCGTGGCCGGGGCGGTCCTCGCGCTCATCGTCGATCTGCGCCTGCTGGTACTCGGCGTGCTCGCGCTCGCGGCCGCCTGGGGCTACACGGGTGGCCGCCGCCCCTACGGGTACGCGGGGTTCGGCGAGCTCGCGGTGCTCGCGTTCTTCGGGTTCGCCGCGTGCGCCGGCTCCGCCTACGTCCAGCACGAGACCGTGCCCGCCGCGGCGTGGTGGGGGTCGCTCGTCGTCGGGCTGCCGGCCTGCGCGGTCCTGCTCGCGAACAACATCCGGGACATCGACGGAGACACGCGTGCGGGCAAGCGCACGCTCGCGGTGCGGATCGGTCGGCCCGCGGCTCGCCGCCTCTTCGTCGGGTGCCTCGCCGGCGCGCTGCTGGCGGTCGTGCCGATCGCGACGGACACGCCGCCCGCGCTGCTCGGCGTGCTCGCCGCGCCGCTCGCGCTCGGTCCGACCCGCATCGTGATGCGGAGCGAGATCCCGCCCGAGCTCGTCGCCGCGCTCGTGGGAACGGTGCGGTTCGCGATCGTCCTCGCGGGGCTCCTGACCGTGGGCCTGGTGCTCGGGTGACCGCGGAGCACCGCCTGCGCATCGGCGACCGTGACATCGTCCTGATCGAGGGCGCGGCCGGCTGGGGCGAGTGCTCGCCGTTCCCCGGCTACCCCTGCGACCCCCGTTCGGCGCGGGCCGCGGCGGTGGAGGCGGCCGAGACCGGCTGGCCGGCACGGGTCCGCGACCGCGTCCCCGTCAACGCGCTCGTCGTCGGCGACCTCGAGGACGAGGTGGTCGTCGGCGGGTGCACGACCGTGAAGGTGAAGGTCGGGCGCAGCGATCCCGATGCGGACGTCGCGCGCGTCGCGCGGGTCCGGGACCGGGTCGGCTCCGGGGTGCGGCTGCGCGACGACGCGACCGGCGCGTGGGACCTCGACACGGCGGTCGCCGTGTAGGATCGGCTCGCGCCCTACGACCTCGAGCTCGCCGAGCAGCCCGTCGCGTCGCTCGACGATCTGGCCGCGCTGCGGCGGCGCGTGGCCGTCCCGATCGCGGCGGACGAGTGCGTGCGGAGCGTGGCCGACGCCCGCCGACTCGCCGCGCGACACGCGGCCGACGTCCTGGTGCTGAAGGTGCAGCCGCTCGGTGGCGTGCGCGCCGCACTCGCGGTTGCCGACACCGCCGGCGTCCCGGCGCTGGTCACGTCGATGATGGAGACGTCGGTCGGTGTCGCCGCCGGTCTCGCGCTCGCGTGCGCGTTGCCCGAGCTCCCGTATGCGTGCGGGCTCGCAACGCTCGACGAGCTGGCCGGCGACGTGGTGAGCACGCCGCTGCGACCGGTCGACGGTTGGCTCGCGGTGCCGGAGCTCTTCCCCCCGGTCCCGATGCCCGAGCTGCTCGCCCGTTACTCGGTCGCGGCATGAGCGGCCGCGATGACCGTGCCCAGCGCCTCGGGCTGCTCGAGGGGAAGCGCGTGACCGCCGGCGATGCTCACGAGGTGGGCGGTGCGAATGCGAGCGGTCATCGCCGCGCCGATCTCGGAGTACCGCACGTCGCGGCGGCCGACCACGACCGTGACCGGCACCCGCAGCTCCCCGAGCCGCGACCACAGCGGCTCCATCAGCCCCTGGCCCAGCGTCGTCATCTGGTGCACCAACCGCGCGGCGCTCATCGTGTCACGACGCGCCTCGGCCATGGCCGCGTCGCGAGGCAGCGTCGCGAAGATCGGCTGCGCCAACCAGGCGTCGAGGAACGCGCCGACGCCCAGCTCGTCGATCTCGCGGCCGCGCGCGGCGTCGGCCGCGCGGCGCGCGGCTCGCTCCGCGTCGTCGTCGATCCCCGGCGATGCGCTCACCAGGACGAGGCTGCGAACCAGCTCCGGGTGATCGAGGGCGAGGCGCAGCCCCAGCCGCCCACCCATCGAATAGCCGACGTACATCCCCTCGCCGCCCGCGTCGCCGAGCGCGATCGCGCTGGCGACGAAGTCCCGGCCGTGCGGGACGTCGAGCGCGACCGCGTGTGCGGCCAACGGAGCGGGCAGCGCGGCGCGCGTGGGGTCCCACACCGCCGCGGGCTGCGAGAACCCCGGGATGAGGTTGATCCGCACCGGCGGATGCTGCCATGACGCGCGACGCAGCGGCTGCGTTCACGCGCGTGCTCGTCGACGAGTGGGTTCGGGGCGGCGTCGCCCATGCGGTCGTCGCCCCGGGATCGCGCTCGGCGCCGCTCGCGCTCGCGCTGGCCGACGACGGCCGGATCCGCCTCCACGTGGTGCTCGACGAGCGGGCGGCCGCCTTCGTGGCGCTCGGGATCGGGCGGGCCACCGGCCGACCCGCCGTCGTGCTCACCACCTCGGGGACCGCGGCGGCCAACCTCCACCCGGCCGTGCTCGAGGCGCACCACGGCGGTGTGCCCCTCCTCGCGTGCACCGCGGACCGTCCCCCCGAGCTGCGCGGCGTCGGTGCGCCGCAGACCATCGACCAGGTCCGGCTCTTCGGCGACGCGGTCCGGCTGTTCGTCGACGCCGAGGTCCCCACCGATCGCCCCGGCGCGGGCGACGGCTGGCGCGAGCTCGGGGCGCGATCGGTGATCGCGGCGGCCGGTCCACCGTCCGGCCCGGTGCATCTCAACCTGCCGTTCCGCGAGCCGCTGCTCCCCACGGGTGACGCGCTGGTGGACGCGCCCGGTCGTGCCGACGGTGCCCCGTGGGTCGCGCACGAACCGCTCGCGCCGGCGGTCGAATCCGCGACGGTCGCCGCGATCGCCGAGGGCGTCCGCGCGCACGAGCGGGGCCTGCTCGTCGCGGGATGGGGTGCGTCGGTGGATCCTGAGACCGCCGAGCAGTTCGTCGCCGCGTCGGGCTGGCCCGTGCTCGCCGATCCGTTGTCGGGTCTGGGGGGTGTCGAGGGCGCGGTTCGGGCGTACGAGGCGCTGCTGCGGACCGACCCGTTCGCGGCCGACCATCGACCCGCCGCCGTGCTGAGGGTCGGCGCGCCGCTCACGAGCGCAGTTGCCAACCGCTGGTTGGGATGCTGCGACGCGACGACGGTCGTGGCCCGGAACGTCGAGTGGTGTGACCCGGACCGGCGGGCGGCGGCACGGGTGGCGGCCGACCCCGAGCGCGTGCTGCGCGCGGTCCTCGCGGACCTC
>CAZXCB010000306.1:0-3172 GCA_964639075.1 uncultured Bifidobacteriaceae bacterium
GGGAGTTGCTGCTGCCCGAGAACGAGCCGGGCAGCTCGATCATGCCGGGCAAGGTGAACCCCACCCAGTCCGAGGCGCTCACCATGGTGTGCATCCAGGTCTTCGCGAACGACACCGCCGTGGGCATGGCCGGCTCGCAGGGCAACTTCGAGCTCAACGTCTTCAAGCCGGTGATGATCTACAACTTCCTGCACTCGGTGGACCTGCTCACCGACGCGTGCGGGAACTTCCGCCAGTTCTGCATCGACGGCCTCCAGCCGAACCTCGCGCAGATTCGCCAGTACGTCGAGGAGTCGCTCATGGTCGTGACCGCGTTGAACCCGGTCATCGGGTACGACGCCGCGGCGGCGATCGCGAAGAAGGCCCACCACGAGGGCACCACGTTGCGCGAGGCCGCGCTCGCGCTCGGCGTGATCTCGGCCGAGGAGTTCGATCGCGTCGTGCGCCCGGAGGAGATGATCGCACCGAGGTAGGGGAGCAGACCATGGAGCTCACCGGCCGGCACGTCCTCATCACCGGAGGGTCGCAGGGGATCGGGCTCGAGACGGCGCGGCTCGTCGCCGCGCGCGGCGCTCGTGTCTCGATCGTGGCGCGGGACCCGGAGCGGCTCGCCGCGGCCGCCACCGTGGTCGGGTCCGGTGCGCGGACGGCGTCGGCAGATGTCACCGACGCCGCCGGCCTCGGTGACGCCGTCGCCGCGCTCGAGGCGGAGGCGGGCGAGGTCGATGTCCTCATCACGTGCGCAGGGCTCGCGCACCCGGGCTACTTCGAGCAGCTCGACGTCGAGGTGTTCCGGGCGCAGATGGATCTGATCTACTTCGGGACGCTGCACGCGGTGCGCGCGGTCCTCCCGACGATGCTCGAGCGTGGCAGCGGCGGGCTCGTCGGCGTCGCGTCGACCGCCGCGTTGCTCGGGGTGTTCGGGTACACCGCGTACGCGCCGGCGAAGTTCGCCGTGCGGGGTCTCATGGAGACGCTGCACGCGGAGTACGGCCACCGCGGGATCTACGCGGCGTGCGTGTTCCCGCCCGACACGCTCACGCCCGGCTTCGAGGCCGAGAACCGGATCAAGCCGCCGGAGACCGTCGCGGTGTCGGCCGGCGTCAAGCCGCGCGCGGCCGCCACCGTGGCGGCCGCGATCGTCAAGGGCATCGAGCGTGACCGTCGGATCATCACCGCGGATCCGGGCTCGGCCGCCCTCGCGCGCGGTGGCGCGCCGGTCGCGCTCTTCGCCGAGCGCCAGATGGCCGCGGCCCTGCGCAAGCACGGAGCGCGCCCGTAGTATCGGCGCTCCCGGCCCCCGACGAGGAGAGACCCGATGGCCTTCTACGACCACCCCGTGACCGCGCTGAACGGTCGACCCGCGTCGCTCGCCGACCACCGCGGCAAGGCCGTGCTGGTCGTGAACGTCGCATCCAAGTGCGGCCTCACACCGCAGTACGAAGGTCTCCAGAACCTCTACGAGTCGTACCGGGACCGAGGCCTGGTGATCCTCGGCTTCCCGTGCAATCAGTTCCTCGAGCAGGAGCCGGGCACCGCGGACGAGATCCAGGAGTTCTGCTCGGTCAACTACGGCGTCACGTTCCCGCTCTTCGCCAAGATCGAGGTGAACGGCGACGGCAAGGACCCGCTCTACGCGGAGCTCGAGGAGACGGCCGACGTCGCCGACGGTCACACCGGCGACATCCGCTGGAACTTCGAGAAGTTCCTCGTGAGCCCCGCCGGCGAGGTCGTCGGCCGCTTCAGCCCGACGGTGACCCCCGAGGACCCGACCCTCGTCGCCGCGATCGAAGCCGAACTGCCTGCCTGACGTCCTGATCGGCGTCTCCGCTCGCGCCTCTGACTGAGGGCCACGAGGGGGGCTCGCTACGACGCGGCTCGCCTCCGCTGCGCTCCGGCTCGGCAACCGCCCGAAATGAGCGCGAGCGAAAATATGAGGTGGAGGGTCGGGAATAGGTCGACGACGGTCAGAGTTGAGTGGGTTGCACTCAATCGCGATTGGAGCCCCCCGACATGGCCGAACTCGACGCCACCTTGGCGAGCAACCTGGCACTGCCCGTCCTGCCCCTGACCACGGGGGTGGTGCTGCCCCAGACCGTCGTCACCCTCACCCTGGACTCCGACGAGGCCCGGGCCGCGATCGCGGCCGCCGAGGGCGCGGACAGCCGCGTCCTGCTCGTGCCGCGGATCGACGGTCGGTACGCGCGGGTGGGGACCGTCGCCCACGTCGAGGAGGCGGGCGAGCTGCCCAACGGGGTCCAGGCCGCCATCCTGCGCGGCCTGCACCGCGCGCGGCTCGGGGCCGGTGTGGCCGGAACCGGCAGCGGTCTGTGGGTCGAGGCGCACGAGGTCGTCGACGCGCCTGCGACGCTGCGCGTCGAGGAGCTCGGACGGGAGCTGCGCGGCGTCCTGTCGGTGCTCGCCGAACGCCGCCGGTCCCGCCGCCTCCCCGAGCTGTTGCGCTCGACCACCGAGCCCGGCGCGCTCGCCGACGGCTTCGGCTCGTGGAGCGACCTGCCATCGGAGCGCAAGCTCGAGCTGCTCGAGGCGTCCGACGTCGAGGCACGCGTCGAGCTGGCCCTGCGCCTCGCGCGCGACCTGCTCGCCGAGCACGAGCTCCAGGAGAAGATCCGCCACGAGGTCACCGACGGCATGGAGCGTCAGCAGCGCGAGTTCCTGCTGCGCCAGCAGCTCCAGGCCATCCGCAAGGAGCTCGGCGACGAGGGCGACGAGGACGGGGTGGACTCGTACCGTGAGCGCGCCGCGGGCATCGCGCTTCCCGACGCGGTGCGCGACGCCGTCGACCGCGAGATCGGCCGGCTCGAGCGCGCGGGGAACCAGAACCCCGAGCAGGGGTGGATCCGCACCTGGCTCGACACCATCCTGGAGCTGCCGTGGGGGATCCGTTCCGACGAGGTGCTCGACGTCACCGCGGCGCGCGCGGTGCTCGACGCGGACCACACCGGCCTCGCCGACGTGAAGGACCGCATCGTCGAGTACCTGGCCGTGCGCAAGCTGCGGGCCGAGCGCGGCTTCGTCGACGGCGCGTCCGACACGGGCGGGCGCCGCGGTGACGGTCTGATCCTCGCGCTCGTCGGTCCCCCGGGAGTGGGCAAGACGTCACTCGGGGAGTCGGTGGCGCGTGCCACCGGCCGGACGTTCGTGCGCGTCG
>CAZXCB010000307.1:0-3121 GCA_964639075.1 uncultured Bifidobacteriaceae bacterium
GGGTCAGCTGACGCTCGAGGATGCGGTTCAGCGCGTGCAGCGACGAGCGGGCGGCCGCTTCGATCCGGCTCCCGCCGGCGGCGATCCCGAGCACGGGTGCGCTGCCGACGGCGAGCGCGCACGCGACGACCGAGGCGTGTGCGGCCTCGTGGCCCGCGAGCTCCTCGGCCCAGAGCAGATCGGCACCGAGGTCGGGCGCGAAGTTCTCGAGCGCGAGGATCGTGGCGGTCACCGCGCCGGCGACGCCGGTGCTCGCGGACGCGCGGCCGATGACCCGACGGCCCTCGTGGGTGAGGTGGACCTCGAGCTCGTCGGTGTCGGGGAACGTGAGGACGGCGAGCAGGCGGACGCGACCAGGGCGCGGGCCGAGCTCGGTCTCGCCCTCGGCCGGTGCCGCCACCGCGCGCGCCGGTTCCGTGACGGCGTCGGCGGCCGGCGCGATCGCGGCGGGCTCGGTTCCCGGCGCGCGGGTGCGCCAGCGCACGATCTCGAGCGCGATGGGCTTGTCGGCGTAGCGGTACGCGATCCGAGCAGCCTCCTGCGAGATCGCCGGGGCGGGCTGCTCGCCCGCCACCTGCACCTGGACGACGAGCAAGTCGTCGCGTTCGGTGAAGCCCGCGGCGCGGACGCCGGGGAGCTTGCGCAGCTCCAGCTCGAGATCGTCGAGGTTCATGGTCTCGGACACGTCAGCGTTCCCCTCGGCGCGCGGCCTTCGCCTCGTACAGGCGGGAGTCCGCGAGCGCCATCAGCGCGGCCGCGTCCTCGGCCTCGGTCGGGCAGTGCGCGACGCCGTAGGAGAACGGTGGGCACGCGCGTTCGCCGACCTCGGCGGCGCCGACCCGCTCGAGCAGCGCGGGCACGGCTTCGGGGTCCGTGCTGGGCAGGATGACGGCGAACTCGTCGCCGCCGATGCGCGCCGCGTTGTCACCGAAGCGCAAGACCCGCTGGAAACGTTGCGCCAGCGCCTGGAGCGCGGCGTCGCCGGCGGGGTGGCCGGCGGAGTCGTTGATCTGCTTGAGATCGTCGAGGTCGACGAGCACGAGCGTGAACGGCCACTGGTACCGGACGCTTCGGGCCACCGACATCTCGAGCAGACGGTCGAAGGTCCGGCGGTCGTAGAGCCCGGTCAGCCCGTCGTGCCACGAGTCGTACCGCAGCATCTCCATGCGCAACGCCACGACGCAGAGGCTGGTCACCAGCGCGGCGTCCACGCTGCCGGCCGTGAGCGCCGGGTCCGTGTAGAGCCCGGCGGGGGCGTCGAGGAGCGCCTCGCCACCCGGGTCGTCGAGGGGGGTACGTCCGGCGCGGAAGATCTGGCGGCCCAGGCCTGGTTCCTCGATGATCACCGCTGCATCGGCGAGCTCGTGCTCGGCGACCAGCGCGTCGAGGGCGTGGTAGATGATCGCGAGGCCGCTCTCGTTGGTGGCCAGCTCGTCGACCATGGTGGTGCCGAGGTCGCTCATCTGCTCACTCGACCCCTCGGACTCCGGCAGCGGTGCCAGCAGGTGCCCGACGGGATGGGCCTCGCCGGCGCCGGGCAGCAAGGATGCGAGGCCGCGCCCCAGTCCGCCCTGACGTGCCACGACCTTCCTCCCGACCGGCGCGCTCTGCCACGCTCCGCCGCCCCTATGTTCCGCGTCCCGAGACGTTGTGTCCCGGGTCTAGAAGATTGTCCAGATTACCCGTTCACGGTGGGCGGTCGTACGAACCGCTCGCAACGCACCATAGCGGTCCGGGCCCGTGCCGAATCCATCGTCGAATCCATCGTCGGGACGCGGGTGGACTGTGCGATGCTCCGACGCCCGCTGCCGAGCCCGCACTCCGAAGAGCCGTGATCGCTGACGACCTCATCGCATCCGTGACCACCGCGCTGGCCGCGGCCGATCTGCCCGTGCCCGCGGCCGGCGTCGAGGTGACTCCGGCGAAGTCCCGGGAGCACGGGGACTGGCAGACCAACGCCGCGCTCGTGCTGGCGAAGCAGGTGGGCTCGTCGCCGCGTGACGTCGCGGCGCGGTTGGTCGCCGCGTTGGAGACGGTCGGCGTCCCGCACGTCGAGCGGCTCGAGGTCGCGGGTCCGGGCTTCGTCAACTTCTTCCTCGCGCCGACGTGGTTGCACGCCGTGCTCGCGGCCGTGGTCACCGAGAGTGACACGTTCGGACACGGCGACGCGTACCGCGACGCGCGCATCAACCTCGAGTTCGTGTCGGTGAACCCGACCGGGCCGCTGCACGCGGGTGGCGGCCGGTGGGTCGCGGTGGGTGACGCGATCGCGAACCTGCTCGTCGCACAGGGAGCCACGGTGCACCGCGAGTACTACTTGAACGACGCCGGTGGTCAGCTCGACACGTTCACGGCGTCGTTGATGGCGCGCTATCGCGGAGCCCCGCCGCCCGAGGACGGCTACCAGGGCGAGTACCTCGTCGACTTCGCGCGCGAGATGCGCGTCGAGTTGGGCGACGACGTCACCGACGACGAGGCGCGGGCCTGGGGTGTCGGGCGTGCGGTGTCCGGGATCCGGGACGACCTGGAGCGCATCGGCGTGCACTTCGACACCTGGTTCTCGGAGCAGTCGCTCCATGACTCGGGCGCGGTGGACGCGGTGCTCGACGACCTCAGACGCGGTGGCCACACCTATGAGCAGGACGGCGCCGAGTGGCTCCACGGCGAGCGGCTGGGCGACCAGCGCGACCGCGTGCTCGTCCGGGCGAACGGCACCACGACCTACCTCGCGAACGACCTCGCGTACCACCGGGACAAGGTCGAGCGGGGCTGGCAGCACCTCATCGACATCTGGGGCGCCGACCACCACGGTCAGGTGAAGTCGCTCCAGGTCGGCATGCGGGCGCTCGGTATCGGCACCGAGGCCGCACCCGAGCCCGAGGTGATCCTCGGACAGCTGGTCCGGCTGGAGCGCGGCGGGGAGCTCGTGCGGCTCTCGCGCCGGGCCGGCACCATCATCACGCTCGCCGACATCCTCGACGAGGTCGATCCCGACGTCGCGCGTCTCACGTTCCTGCTCCAGGGCATCGACACCGCGCAGACCTTCGACCTCGACGTCGTCACGCAGCAGTCGATGGAGAACCCCGTCTACTACGTGCAGTACGCGCACGCGCGGGTCGCG
>CAZXCB010000308.1:0-3107 GCA_964639075.1 uncultured Bifidobacteriaceae bacterium
CCTACGGCGCCTTCTCGATCGACCGCCATCGCACGGCGGAGGCATTCGTGTTCATCGCCGGCGGCATCGGCATCGCTCCGATCATGAGTATGCTTCGGGCTCTGACCAACCGGACCGACCGCCGACCGGTACTCCTGCTCTACGCCTACCGCCGGTGGGACCGGATGACGTTTCGCGAAGAGATCGAGACCCTGACGACGCGGCTCGCCCTCCGCTCGAAGCACCGTCGGTCGGCAGACCAGGTGATACGGCTGCGGGCTCGGGGCTTTAGGCTGGGGTTCATGCCGCCGTATCCGCCGAAGCTGATCAACGAGGGCGAGACCGTCGTCCTGGACCTCAAGCCGCACTGGTGGTTCTTCTGGAAGCACATCGCCATCGGCGCCGTGCTCCTCGTAGTGGTGATCCTGTGGGTCGGACCGCTCGACACGGCGGGCGGGAGGTTCTCGAGCTGGACGATCGCGCTCGCGATCCTCGTCTACGTCGCGTTCGTCGTCCTCAAGTACCTGAACTGGACGTACACGCACTTCGTGCTCACCGACCGGCGGGTCATCGCCCGCACCGGCGTCGTGTCGAAGCACGGCACCGAGATCCCCCTCGAGCGCGTGAACAACATCGATTTCCACCAGCGCATCTGGGAGCGGATGATCGGCGCGGGTGACCTCGCGATCGAGTCTGCGGGCAAGGACGGCCAGAGCCACTTCGAGAACGTGCGCCACCCCGACATGGTCCAGCAGGAGATCTACCGCCAGATGGAGACGAACACGCGGCGCCAGGCGAGCTGGACCGGGCAGCGACCGGCGCCGTCCGCGCCGGCGCCCGTTCCCGCCGCCCCCGCACCGGACGTCACCGAGCAGATCGCCAAGCTGGCTGCGCTCCGTGACGGGGGCGCGATCAGCGCCGAGGAGTACGAGGCGAAGAAGGCCGAGCTGCTCGACCGGATCTAGCGGTGGCGCGCGTCGTCTCGCTCGTCCCGTCGGCCACCGAGACACTCGCCGCGCTCGGCATCCCGCCCGTCGCCTGCACGCGGTTCTGCGGCCGCGCCGACCTGCCGTCGGTCGGCGGCACGAAGGATCCTGACGTCGCCGCGATCGTCGCGCTCGCGCCCGACCTCGTCGTGGTCAACGACGAGGAGAACCGGCACGAGGACGCGGTGGCGTTGCGCGCCGCGGGCCTCGCGGTGCACTCGCTCTCGCCCCGATCGGTCGGCGAGGTCGAGCGGGGCGTGGCCGAGCTGGCCGATCGCCTCGGTGTCGCCGCGCCGACGCTCACGCTGCCGGCCGCGTGCCCGGTGCGCGCACGAGCGGTGATCCTCGTCTGGCGGCGGCCGTGGATCGTGGTCGCCGCGGACACCTACGGCGCATCGGTGCTCGAGCATCTCGGCTTCGCGAGCGCGGTGCCGCGGGGCGCGCTGCGGTACCCGAGCCTCGATGCCGACGCCTTGCGCGCGCTGGCGCCCGATGTCGTGATCCTGCCCGACGAGCCCTACCCGTTCGGGCCACGCCACGTGCCCGAGGTCGCCGCCGCCGTCGGCCCGGTGCCGATCGTGGCGGTCGACGGACGCGACCTCTTCTGGTGGGGAACCCGGACCCCGGACGCGGTCGCGCGCCTGGCCGCCGTGCTCGCCGAGTCGTGACCGGGTGGACGAATCTTCGACGGAGAAGGCTGGTGGGGTTCCTCCCGATCTGCGTACAGTGCGCCCGACCTTGCGGGCAGTTCGCAACAGGGGCAACAATCTCAACAATGACCACATTCGAAACAGCCGCGAGCCGTGCGGACTCGGGTGCGCGGGTCGAGATCGTGCTGCCCGGTGCGGCCGTACCGGACCTGGCACCCGACATCCACCGGCAGCGCCTCGTCATCGAGGGAATCCCGGATGCGCCGATCGACGCGGGCGACATCGTCGAGTACCTGCGCCGGCTGAGCGACACGTGCGGGATGGTCACGCTCATCGACCCCGTGACCCATCGGTCCGACCGCTACGGATGGGCAGGGTGGATCCACTGGGAGACCTCGGGTGCGCACTTCTACGCGTGGGAGTCCCCGCGGCTGTTCTTCAGCGTCGACATCTACACGTGCAAGCCGTTCGACCCGGTCGCGGCGGTCGAGGAGACCGCGGCGTTCTTCCGTGCCCGCGAGATCGTGGCGCGGGAGTTCTGATGGCCGAGCTCGACCTCGTTCGGGAGGAGCTGCGCGAGCTCGCAGGCCCGGTGATCGAGGCCGCGGGCGACCCGAGCGAGCCGTTCGGCGTGTACGTCTTCGGCGCCGAGGCGCCGGAGTCCGAGCTCGCACGCCACGTCGAGCGGGAGGTGTTCCACGAGACGTTCGGGAACCCGGGTGAGCTGCTCGACGCCGAGTACGGACCGTACGAGCCGTCGACGGTCTTCTACTGCGTGATCGACCATCGGCGGCGCCTGCCGGCGGGCTCGATGCGGATGATCCTTCCGTCGGAACGGGGTCTGAAGACGCTGCGCGACCTCGCCGATGTCTGGGGCGCGGACCTCGACGCGGTGATCGCGCGCACGGGGACGCCCTGGGACCCCGCGAGCGTCTGGGACGTCGCGACGCTCGCGGTCGACGTCGACTACCGGGGCAAGTCGACCGACGGGCTCATCAGCATGGCGCTCTACCAGACGCTCGTGCGCTCCGGTGTCGCCGGCGGTGCGCGCTATCTCGTCACGATCCTCGACATGAAGCCACTCGAGCTCATCCAGGCCTGCACGCTCGAGTGCTTCCAGCGCTTCCACGAGGTCGAGCCGCTCAGCTACCTCGACTCGCCGCTCAGCATCCCCGTGTTCGTCGACTTCGAGGAGTGGGAGCCGCGCCTGATCGCCGGCGCGCCGGACATGCACGCGATCCTCTTCGGCGGGACCGGATTGGAGGCGGGGGTCCGGCCGCCGGACTGGGGACCGCTGCTGGCCGCGCTGGGTCAGCAGCCGGCGGGGCTCCGACTCGTCACGCGCTGAACGCGTCGCGCACCGGCGAGAGCCGCGGCGCCGCGGCGCGGTCGAGGCGCACGACCGTCTCGGGGATCCGGTCTGCCGGCACGGGGCGCGAGAACAGGTAGCCCTGCGCTTCGTGGCACCCGAGCGCCCGCAGGCGACCGGCCT
>CAZXCB010000309.1:0-3064 GCA_964639075.1 uncultured Bifidobacteriaceae bacterium
GCGACGTCGAGGCTGGTGAGCAGGTGCCGCGCGTCGCCCTCGGCATGGTCGACGCGGTGCTCGAGCGCATCCGGAGCGATCGCGAGCTGCTCGTCGCCGAGCGCGCGGTCGGCGTCGGTCAGCGCGCGCTCGACCAGCACGCGCAGCTCGGCGGGATCGACCGGCTCGAGCCGGAACAGCGTCGAGCGGCTCAACAGCGGCGCGGTCAGCGAGAAGTACGGGTTCTCGGTGGTGGCGCCGACGAGGACGATCAGGCCTTCCTCGACGTGGGGAAGGAGCGCGTCCTGCTGCGTGCGGCTGAACCGGTGCACCTCGTCGAGGAAGAGGATCGTCCCCTGACCGTGCTCCCCGAGGCGCTGCCGGGCGCGCTCGGCCACCTCCCGGACGTCCTTCACGCCCGCGCTCACCGCGCTGAGCGGCTCGAACGCCTTGCGGGTCGCACCGGCGATCAGCCGGGCGATGCTCGTCTTGCCGGTGCCGGGCGGACCCCACAGCACCACGCTGGAGAGTCGATCCGATTCGATGAGCATGCGCAGTGGGCGACCGGCACCGAGCAGGTCGGCCTGGCCGACGACCTCGTCGAGGCTGCGGGGCCGCAGCCGCGCGGCCAGCGGCGCGCGGGATTCCAGCCGCGCCTGGGCCGCCGATCCGAAGAGGTCCACGCGCGCCGACCTTACGCGACCCGACTTTGTGTCAGTTGTCCGTGCCGGGGCACGGACAACTGACACAAAGTCGGAGAGCGGGTGGGGGTCAGGCAGGGATCAACCGCAGGGGGAGGTGGCGGATGCTGGTGTGCTTGTTGCTCCGGCCCCACTCCACCGGACCGGCGGCTTCGAAGCCGGCGCAGCGGTCCGCGAGCGCCCCGAGCATCGTGGCGAGCTCCATCCGGGCGAGCGACGCGCCGAGGCAGTGGTGGATGCCGTGGCCGAACGCGAGGTGCGGATTGGGGTCGCGCGTGATGTCGAAGCGGTTCGGGTCGGCGAAGGCGAGCTCGTCCCGGTTCGCGGACGGGTACCAGTGCGTGGTCTTCTCGCCCGCCCCGATGGCGACGCCGGCGATCTCGACGTCGCGCGTCGCGGTCCGCCGGTTGTAGGCGGTCGCGCTCGTCCACCGCAGGATCTCCTCGACCGCGCCCGGGATCAGCGCGCGATCCGCCCGGAGCTGGTCCCACTGGTCCGGCGCGGTGGTGAACGCGAGCGCACCACCGGCGATCGAGTTGCGCGTCGTCTCGCTGCCCGCGGTGAAGAGCAGGCTGAAGAACGCGCCGAGCTCCGAGTCGGACAGGCCGCCTTCGACCACCGTCGACATCAGGTCGTCGCCCGGCTTCGCCCGCCGCTGCCCGACGAGGTCCTCGCCGTACACACGCATGCCGATGCCCGCGGCCGCGAGCTCCTCGGTCGGCTCACCGAGGTCGCGGCCGCGGAAGTCGAGGATGGTCGAGGTCCAGGTGAACAGCTGGTGCCGGTCGGCCTGGGGTACCCCCATGATCTGCGCGATCGTCTGGAGCGGCAGCTCGGCCGCGACGTCGAGGAGGAAGTCGCAGGTCCCGCCGGCGGCCAGCGCGGCGTCGACGATCGCGCCGGCTCGCTGCTCCAGGAAGGGCCGGAGTGGGGCGAGGCCCTTCGGGGTGAAGCCGCGGCTGACCAGCCCCCGGATGCGGGTGTGCGCGGGCGGGTCGCACATGTTGAGCATCACGCCGGGGCCGACACCGTCTGCCATGTCCTCGATCAGCGTGCCGCCGGCGCCGCCGCGCCCCGGACCGGTCTGTGACGAGAACGTCTCGTGGTCGCGCGCGACGCGCTCGACGTCGGCATGGCGCGTGATCACCCAGAAGCCCTCGCCCCCGGGTGTGTGCGCCGTCGCCGCCTGCCACCACACCGGCGCCGCGCGTCGGAGCACCGCGAAGACCTCGTGAGGGAACCCGTCGGCGAACAGATCGAGATCCGTGAGATCGAGGGTCCCGAGGTCGACCGACACCGGGCTCAGGAGGGTCGCGGCTTCACGGTGAGTCCGAGCTCGCGGAGCTGGAGCGGGTCGATCGGACCCGGCGCGCCGGTCAGCGGGTCGGCACCCGACTGCGTCTTCGGGAATGCGATGACCTCCCGGATGCTCTCCTCGCCCGCGAGCAGCGCGACGAGCCGGTCGAGCCCGAACGCGAAGCCCGCGTGGGGCGGCGCGCCGTACCGGAACGCGTCGAGCAGGAAGCCGAACCGCGCGCGGGCCTCGGTCTCGTCGATGCCGAGCAGCGCGAAGATCCGAGCCTGGAGCTCGGGTTGGTGGATCCGCACGCTGCCCGAGCCGAGCTCCCAGCCGTTGAGGACGAGGTCGTAGGCCTGCGAGCGCACGGCGAGGAGATCCTCGCCGGTGGCGTCGAGACGGCCGAAGTCGTCCGGGTGGGGCTGGGTGAACGGATGGTGCGCGGGGATCGGGCGGCCGTCGTCGGTGACGTCCTCGAACAGCGGGAAGTCGACGACCCACAGCGGGACGAGCCCACCTTCGGTCACCGGCGGGCGACCGAGGTCGAGACGCAACGCGCCGAGCACGGCGTTCGTGCGCCGCCGCTCCCCCGCGACGACGAGCACCAGGTCGCCGGGCTCAGCCTGCAGCGCACCGACGATCGCGGCCTGTTCGGCCTCCGAGAGGAACTTGGCCACCGGCGACTCGAGCACACCACCGGCCTTGACCCGCATCCAGACGAGTCCGGCCGCGCCGAGCTCCTTGGCGCGGTCCACGAGCGCGTCGAGCGTCGATCGGGTCGCATCACCGCGACCGGAGACGCAGATGCCCTTCACCGCGGCCGCGTGGAACGCCTTGAACTCCGTCCCCGCGACCGCGGCGGCGAGGTCCGTGAGCTCCATCCCGAACCGGACGTCGGGCTTGTCCGAGCCGAAGCGATCCATCGCGTCGGCCCACGTCATCTGCGGGACCTCGGGCAGCGGCGCGCCCGTGACCGCCTCGACGGCGGCGCTCACCGCGCGGGTGACGACGGCCATCACGTCGGCCTGGCCCGCGAAGCTCATCTCCATGTCGTACTGCATGAACTCGAACTGGCGGTTGCCGCGCA
>CAZXCB010000310.1:0-3021 GCA_964639075.1 uncultured Bifidobacteriaceae bacterium
CCGAGGATCGAGAGGTCCGGGGTGATGCCGAACGCCTCCTGCGCGCCGCCCACCGCCACGCGGAACCCGGTGATCACCTCGTCGAACACGAGGACCGTCCCCGCGGCGCGGCAGCGGTCGCGCAGGTGCTCGAGGAAGACGGGCGCGGGCAGGACGAGCCCCATGTTCGCGGCGATCGGCTCGACCAGCACCGCGGCGAGGTCGTGCGCGGCGAACGCGTCGTCGACCGCGGCGACGTCGTTCCAGGCGACGACGACGGTGTCCGCCACCGCACCCGGGGTGACCCCCGCCGAGCCCGGGAGCCCGAGCGTGGCGACGCCGCTGCCGGCGGCGACGAGCAGCGCGTCGAGGTGGCCGTGGTAGCAGCCGGCGAACTTGAGGATCTTCGTGCGGCCGGTCGCGCCACGCGCGACGCGGACCGCGGTCATCGCCGCCTCGGTACCGCTCGAGACGAGGCGGACCTTCTCCGCGCTCGGGACGCGGGCCGCGATCGCCTCCGCGAGCTCGACCTCGCGCACGGTCGGCGCGCCGTAGGACGTGCCCTCGACCGCGGCCTCGCGCACCGCGTGCACGATGCGATGGTCGGCGTGGCCGAGGATCGACGCGCCCCACGACTGCACGTAGTCCACGTAGCGGTTGCCCTCGGTGTCGACGAGCTCGGCGCCCCGGGCGCCGGCCACGAAGAACGGCGTGCCACCGACCGACGAGAACGCCCGCACGGGTGAGTTGACCCCGCCCGGGATGACCGCCGCCGCGCGCGCGAACAGTGCCTCGTCGGTCACGACACCCTCCCCTTCCGCCTACTGCAGGGACTCGGCGACGGCACGGGCGAAGTAGGTGAGCACGAAGTCGGCTCCCGCCCGCCGGCTCGCGAGCAGGCGCTCGCGCGCGACGGCGTCGCCGTCGATCCAGCCGTTGGCCGCCGCTGCCAGCACCATCGCGTACTCGCCGCTCACGTGGTACGCGGCGAGCGGCAGGTCGAAGGACTGGCGCAGCGCGGCGATGACGTCGAGGTACGCGAGCGCCGGCTTCACCATGATCATGTCGGCACCTTCGCCGACGTCGAGCGCGATCTCCTCGATCGCCTCGCGCGCGTTGCCGACGTCCATCTGGTAGCCGCGGCGATCGCCGAACTGCGGGGCGCACTCGGCCGCGTCCCGGAACGGCCCGTAGAGCGCGCTCGCGTACTTGGCCGAGTAGGCGAGGATCGCGGTGTCGGCGTGGTTGCTCGTGTCGAGCGCGGCCCGGATCGCTCCCACCTGGCCGTCCATCATCCCGCTCGGCGCCACGACGTCGACGCCGGCGTCGGCCTGCGCGACCGCGATCGTGGCGTAGCGCTCGAGCGTGGCGTCGTTGTCGACCTCGCCGGTCGGGGTGAGCAACCCGCAGTGACCGTGGTCGGTGTACTCGTCGAGGCACGCGTCGGCCATGAGCACGAGGTCGTCGCCGACGTCGTCACGCAGGTTGCGCAGCGCGATCTGGACGACGCCGTCGGACGCATCGGCGCCGCCGCCGCGGGCATCCTTCACCGCGGGGATCCCGAAGAGGATGACCGCGGGGACACCGAGATCCGCGAGGGCGCGTACCTCCTTGCGGAGGCTCTCCTGGGTGTGCTGGACGACGCCGGGCATCGACACGACGGGCTCGGGCGCGTCGATGCCCTCCTTCACGAAGAGGGGGGCGACGAGATCGTCGACGTCGAGGCGGGTCTCGGCGACGAGGCGCCTCATCGCCGCCGTCCGGCGCAACCGTCGCGGTCGTTGCTCGGGGAACATCGGGAGAAGGCTACCGAGCCGCGGAGGTCGGGCCGACGCCGAAGTGGTCGAGCAGCGCGGCCACGACGCCGTCGATCGTGTGCGGATCGGCCTCGATGTCGGGGGCCAGGCCCAGGCGAGTGGCGGCCGCGCTCGTGACCGGTCCGATGGACACGACCGCGGGGACCGGATCGGGCAGGTCGCCGACCGCGGCGGCGAAGTGCTCGACCGTCGAGGCCGCCGTGAACGTGAGCGCGTCCACGTGGCCGCCGCGCACGCGCGCGAGCTCGCCCGGGTCCGGCGTGGCGGGCACGGTCCGGTAGACGGGCAGGATGTCGACGCCGTAGCCGAGACGCTCGAGCCCGTCGGGCAGCACGTCCCGCGCCTGCTCGGCCCGCGCGAGCAGGACCCGCTCACCCGACAGGGCCGGGGGGAACGCCTCGAGCAGCGACTCGGCGACGAAGCGCTCGGGCAGCAGGTCGGGCCGGATGCCGTGGTGCGCGAGCGCCGCCGCGGTGCCGGGACCGATGGCGGCGATCTCGAGGCCACCGAGGGCGCGAGCGTCGAGGCCGTGGGCGGCGAGCCCGCGCGCGAAGAACCCGTCGACGCCGTTCACCGACGTGAACACCAGCCACCGGTACGCGGCGAGCGCGTGCTGCTCGATCGGCAGCGGCTCGACCGTGATCGACGGGAGCTCGACCACCTCGGCGCCGAGCTCCTCGAGGCGGGCGCGCAGGCTGCTCGCCTGCTCCCGCGCCCGGGTCACGACGACGGTGCGGCCGAACAGCGGGCGGGCCTCGAACCAGGCGAGATCGAGGCCCGCGACCGGGCCGACGACGATCGCGCTCGGCGGATCGACGCCGAGCGCGGTGATCGTCGAGAGCGTGGCGCGGGTCGTGCTCTGCTCGGGGCGCGTGCCCCAGCGCACCGCGGCCACGGGCGTGTCCGGCGAGCGGCCGTGCTCCATGAGCAGCTCGACGATCGAGTCGAGCCGGCCCGCGCCCATGAGGATCACGAGCGTGCCGCCGGCCCGGGCGAGCGCCGCCCAATCGGTGTCGGTCGTGCCCTTGGCCGGGTCCTCGTGGCCGGTGACGATCGTGACGTGGGTCGACAGGCCGCGGTGCGTGACGGGGATGCCCGCGTACGCGGGTGCCGCGATCGCGCTCGTGATCCCGGGGACGACCTCGAACGGGATACCGGCCGCGGTGAGTGCCTCGGCCTCCTCGCCGCCCCGCCCGAACACGAACGGGTCACCGCCCTTGAGCCG
>CAZXCB010000311.1:0-3000 GCA_964639075.1 uncultured Bifidobacteriaceae bacterium
CGCGCAGCACACGAGCCTCACGTACATCTCGTCCGGCACGTTCAGCGCGACGCTCGTCGCGACGAACGACCTCGGCTCGGACTCGGCGTCGCAGACCATCACCGTCACCGACCCGCCGACCGAGCTCGTGCTCCCGCTCGACGCGGACTCGTATTTCAACACCGCCAGCCCGACGAAGAACTACGGGGCGTACACGGTGATGAAGCTCCACAGCCCGGCGACGGCCGAGTACCGCCCGCTCGTGAGGTTCACGGTGAACGGCCTCGGCGGTGCGCCCCAGTCGGTGAAGCTCCGGCTCTTCGTGACCGACGGGAGCGACCGCGGCGGCGACTGGTACCTCGTGTCGAACAGCTGGACCGAGTCGACCGTGGTCTGGAACAACGCGCCCCAGCCCAGCGGTGCCCCCACGACCTCGTTCGGGACCGCGGCCCTCGGCACCTGGATCGAGATCGACCTCACGAGCGCGATCACCGGCAACGGCACGTACTCGTTCCTCGCGACCTCGCCGTCGGCGAACACCGCCGAGTTCTCCAGCCGCGAGGGCGCGAACCCACCCCAGGTGATCGTCGTCCCGTAGCGGCGGCGGCGGGTCGGGTTCACACCCGACCGGATCACTGGTGCTGCGCGGCGAGCAGGTCGAGCTGGCGTTCGAGCGCACGACGGAGTGCGGCCAGATCGGGACACGCGTCCGGATCGGCGATGACGGTGACGGTCAGTGCGCCTGCATAGGAGATCGCGGCGAACGAGACGGTGACGTTGCCCGTCACCACTGCGACGGCTGCGATCCCGTCGACGGCGGTTCCGGCGAACGAGAGCTCGTTCCCCGGCCCGTGCAGGTTCGTGACGAACGTATGGACGAGTCGCTGGCGGTTGATGAACCACGCGAAGAGCCCGAGCCGGGCGAGGATCCGGAAGACGGGACCGAGGATGGCCGTCGACGCGCCTCGGTCGGTTCGTTTCGCCGTTCGAGTGACCGCGGCGGTCGCTGCGAGGCGGTCGGTCGTGTCGCCGACGGCGGGGACCTCGACCGGAACCGCACCCACGTCGTTGCCGAGGGTCGTGGCGCTGGTGGTCTCTCTCGCGGACATCGGGACTGAGACGACGAATCGTTCGACATGCTCACCCCGTGCGCTCAGCAGTTCGTGGAGCGCGCCGGCGACCGCGGTGAGGAGCACGTCGTTCACCGTGGCACCGTGTGCTCGCGCCGCTCGGTGCAACGGCTCGAGGTCCGTGGTGACCACCGTGAGTGCCCGGTGTGGTCCCGTTGGGCGATTGAGTGAACACGACTTGGCCCGGACGCGAGCTCCGCGTGGGCGCAGCTGGCGCAGCGCGGCGCGCAGTCGGCGGATCACGGGCGAAGGATGCCGCAGGGAACGCCACCTGCGGGCCGCGGCGTCGGCGAAGAGGACGGCTCCGGCCGGGCTCGGCTGCGGGAACCCTTCGACGGCCGCGGCCGGGACTCCGTCGACGAGGTTCGCGAGCACCGCCAGACCTCCGATGCCGTCGGCGAGAACGTGATGGAACACCACGATCAACGCCGACCGGCCACCCCGCAGCTGCCGGACGTACTCCATACGCCACAGAGGACGGTCCGACGCGAGCGGTGTCGTGACCGCCATCACGGCGAGCTCGAGCACCTCGTCGTCACTGCGCGGAGCGGCTGCGTCGCGGACGACCACGTGCTCGGCGAGGTGGAACCGGGGATCGTCGACCCAGACCGGACGACCCGCGCCGGGTGGCGTGCGCATGAGCCGTTGGCGAAGGCGGGGCACCGATGGGATTCGCTCGGCCAGTCGCGCCATCACGTCGTGCGGATCCAACTGTTCCCGCAACCAGAGGATCGCGCCGACCTGCATCGGCACGGGTCCGACGTCAGTCGCGAGCGAGACGACATCGTCGGACGTGGCGCGCTCGATCGTCGAGTGATCGGGGGCCTCGAATCGCGCCACGCCTCCAGGATGCCCGATGGTGCCGCGAGGCTCACGGGAGGACCACGGTTCCTGGTCGCGATCCCGCCCATCGCGGGTGCATCGGCCACTGATCCGGTCGGAGTCGTCACGACGTTCTCATCCCAGGCTGCTCAGTGCTACCATGTAGCACATGAGGACGGCCGGGATCCGTGAGCTGAAGCAGAACGCCTCGGCGGTCGTTGCCGAGGTGGTTGCAGGCGAAACCGTCACGATCACCGATCGGGGCCGCCCGGTCGCGCGCCTGGTGCCGATCGGGACCGGCTCGCTGAGCGACCTCGTCGAGGCCGGGCGCGCGCGTCCGCCGCGCCGGCGGCTGTCGGAGCTCGGCGCACCGCCGCGCCGCGCGCCGGGGACTCCTGAGCTGTCGCGAGTCGTCGAGGAGCTGCGTTCCGACGAGCGCTGGTAGTGGCCTACTACCTCGACACGTCCGCCGCCGTGAAGCTCGTCGTCGCGGAACGCGGCTCCGCAGCGTTGCTGCGTTGGGTCACCGAACGCCAGGGCCGGATCGTGTCGAGCGATCTGCTCAGGACCGAGCTCCAGCGAGCGACGCGGCGCGGGGCACCCGAGCACATGGAACGGGCACGGGCGATCCTGGAGTCGATCGCCGTGGTGACGCTCGTGCGCTCGACGTTCGAACGGGCTGCCGAGCTCGAACCGGACGTGCTGCGGAGCCTGGATGCGCTCCATCTCGCGGCTGCGCTGGAGCTGGGTGACGACCTCGAAGGGATCATCACCTACGACGACCGCCTGACCGAGGCGGCGCATCGCTACGGGATTCGGGTGATCGCGCCGCGCTGAGCCCTGCCCCGCCGGACGGGACTCCGGCGGGGCAGGACCGGCGCGTCCACGTCCGGACGGGGACGCGTCGAGACCACGATGGCGGGCGCGGGATGCAGGCGGACGACCATCGTGTCGGGCGGCAGCGCGTCGAGGCGGCGCCGCGCGGTCGTCGCGTGCGCGATCGCGGGGCCGACCAGCGAGAGCGCGAGAACCACGCCCGCTCCCATCGTGACCGCGACGCGGGTGCGGG
>CAZXCB010000312.1:0-2988 GCA_964639075.1 uncultured Bifidobacteriaceae bacterium
GATCACCGCGTCCGCGCTCACGCGTGACGCGGGGAGCGCCGGGTCGCCCGCCCGTACCCCGGCCAGGGCGATCTGCTTCTCCGCTCCGGCGACGGTCACGACGACGGTACGCGCGGCGCCGATCGCCGGGAACGTGAACGTGAGGCGCGGCAGGGGATGGAGGTCGTCGCCGGTCGGGATCACCCACCGGTCCGTGACCGCGAGGGACCCGGCGCCGGGAAACAGCGAGGCGGTGTGGCCGTCGGGGCCGAGACCGAGGTGCACGACGTCGAGTCGCGGTGCGCGGTGCAGGGCGGCGTCGTAGGCCCGCGCCGCCGCCTCGATGTCGCCCACGCCGGCTCCGGCGGCGTCCACGAGCGAGTGGACCGTGCCGGTCGGGGTCCCGTCGAGCCAGGTCCGCCGGGCCATCCCCTCGTTGGACTCCGGGTCGGTCACGGGCACCCAGCGCTCGTCGCCGAACCAGAAGTCGGTCCCGGACCAGTCGTCGCCCCGGCCGGCGACGGCGGCGTAGCAGTCCCGCGCGGTCCCGCCGCCGGACAGCGCGAGGCCCCGCGGTCGCAGCCCGACGAGGAGCTCGGCGAACGCCTCGGGGACGTTCTCGACGCGACGCAGGTCCATCCGGGCGATACTACGGACCGTGGATCGAGCCACCCTCGACCTCGCCCTGCTGACCCCGGAGGCGACACCCGCCGTGCTCGCGGAGTGGCAACGCGGCCACCCGCCCGGTGAGGAGCTCGTCGTGCGCGGCCGGTGGCTGGGTCCCGTGCCGTTCGAGACGGTCGCCCTGGGTGCGGGGACCTCGGTGGTGGACGGTACCGAGGGCCTCGGACTCGCCCAGTGGCGACTGCGGCGCGACGCCACCCTCGCGGACCTCGTGGCACCGTACCTGCGCGTCCTCGTCGTCGGCCTCAACCCGAGCGTCGCCGCCGCGGACTCGGGCGTCCCGTTCGTGGGTGCGACCAACCGGTTCTGGGGCGCCGCGCTCGAGGCCGGACTGGTCCCCACCGATCGCGACCCGTGGGCCGCGTTCACCACGGCCCACGTCGGCTTCACCGATCTCGTGAAGCGCGCGACCCCGCGCGCCGACGCGTTGAGCACCACCGACTACCAGGACGGCGCCGAACGCCTCCGCGCGATCGTGGCGTGGCTCGTTCCGCGCGTCGTGTGCTTCGCCGGCCTCACGGGCTACCGGCGGGCAGTCGACGGTGAGGCGCGCATCGGCGAGCAGGCCGACGGCTTCGCCGGGACCAAGGCGTACATGATGCCCAACCCGAGCGGTGCGAACGCACACGTCACCGCCGAGGAGCTCGTGCACCACCTCCGGACGGTGCTGGAGCTCGCGGGGCCGGACCCGCCGCGCGCGAGCTGACCTCGACGCGCGGTTCAGCTGGCGAGCTTCGCGGCGCGGTTGCCCAACGTCGCGAGCAGGTCGTCGTAGGACTTCGCGAACGACGCGACCCCGTCGCGTTCGAGCGTGGCGGTGACGTCGGAATAGGACACCCCGGCCTCCGCGAGCTCGTCCATCACCCGGCGCGCACCGTCGACATCCTCGGTGAGGGTGTCGGGCCGCAGCTCGACGCCGGGAGCGTGGAGCGCGTCGATGGACGCCGGCGCGAGCGTGTTCACCGTGTCCGGTCCGATCAGCGTGTCCACGTAGAGCGTTGCACGTTCGCGCCGGCGTCCGCGAGCGCTCGCCACCGGGCGGTCGCGCACTCGTCGCGGAAGCGCTCGTAGGCGAGCTTCGCGTTCGCCACCGCGAGCCGGCCTCGCAGCGGCGAGTCCTCGGGGAGCCGCGGGTCGGCCTCGGTGTCGACGCGGCTCACGAAGAACGACGCGACCGAATGGACCCGCCGCAGGTCTCCGCCGGCAGCCTGCAGCTGCTCGAGGCCGGCGAGGTATGCGGACATCACCTCGGCGTAGCGGTGCAGGTCGAAGATCAGCGTGACGTTCACGTTGATCCCCGACGCGATCGTGCGCGTGATCGCCGGCAGGCCCTCACGCGTCGCGGGGATCTTGATCATGATGTTCGGCCGGTCCAACCGTGCGAACAACGCCGCGGCCTGCGCGATCGTCGCATCCGACTCGTGCGCGAGCTTGGGCGACACCTCGATCGACACGAAGCCGTCGCGGCCGCCGGTCCCGTCGTGCACGGAACGCAGCACGTCGGCCGCGTGGCCGACGTCGTCGACGGCGAGGTCCCAGAACGTGTCCTCGATGGAGGCGCCGGTACGGGCCGCGGTCGCGATCGCGTCGTCGTATCCCTCCCCGGCGGCGATGGCCTTCTCGAAGATGGTCGGGTTCGACGTCACGCCGCGGATCCCGTCGTCGCGCACGAGATCGGCGAGACCGCCGTCGCGCACGAGTGGGCGGGTGATGTTGTCGTACCAGGGGCTCTGCCCGAGGTCGTTCAGCCGCGCGACAGCACTCATTCGGCTCCTCCGTCCGTCCCGAGCAGTGCCCGGGCCCGCTCGACCACGTGCTCGGCGGTGAACCCGAGCTCGCGCAGCACCAGTCCGCCGGGCGCCGAGGCGCCGAAGCGGTCGATCGCGACGGTGTCGTCGGCGTAGCGCTCCCAACCGAAGCTCACACCCGCCTCGACGGCGAGGGTCGGCACCTCCGGCGGCAGGACCGCGGCCTGCGCGTCGAGGCTCTGCTCCGCGAACAGCTCCCAGCTGGGCATGGACACCACCCGCACGCGCACGCCGTCCGCACGCAGCTGCTCCGCGGCGGTGACGCACAGCGACACCTCGGAGCCGGTGCCGACGAGCACGAGCTCCGGGGTGGCGCCGGTCTCCGCGACGATGACGTACGCGCCCGCGGCCACGCCCGCGGCGGCGTGCTCGGCGGTGCCCTCGAGGACCGGCAGCTTCTGGCGCGACAGGACGAACGCGGTCGGACCGTTCCCGTCGACGTGCACCCTCCACGCGGCCGCGGTCTCGTTCGCGTCGGCCGGGCGGATCACCTTGAGCCCGGGCATCGCCCGCAACG
>CAZXCB010000313.1:0-2924 GCA_964639075.1 uncultured Bifidobacteriaceae bacterium
CGGCAACAGCAGGATCCCGAGCACGACCAGGACGCGCCCGCGACGCGTCGGGCGGGGGCGGCGGCTCCGTCGCGCGGGCTGGTCGAGGACGCCGATCGGACCGACCGCCGTGTCCGCGGCCGCCTCGGGCGTCGGCGGGTCGGACGGCTCGTCGCTCACCGGGGCCCGTCCAGGAACGACTGCAGGATCACCGCGGCCGCGACCTTGTCGACCTTGCGCCGGCGGTCCTTGCGCCGGACCCCGGCCTGGACGAGGGCTCGCTGGGCGATCACGGTCGTGAGGCGCTCGTCGACGAGGACCACCGGGAGATCGGGCGCGGCGGCGCGCAGCGCCTCGACCTCGGCGCGGGCCGCCTTCGCGGCCGGCCCGGACCGGCCCGACAGCTCCGTGGGCAGCCCGACCACGATCCGCTCGGCGTCCTGCTCGCGCGCGGCGGCGAGGATGGCGGCCCGATCGGCGTCGAGGTCGCCGCTGCGCTCGAGGACGCGCAGCGGCGAGGCGATCACCCCGGAGGGATCGGAGACGGCCAGCCCGATCCGGCGCGTGCCGAGATCGACGCCGAGGATGCGGCCCACCACCTCACCCTACGGCGTGCTCCGCCTGCCTCCGGGCCACTTCGAGCGCCTCGTCGATCGCGCCGACGTTGGGCCCACCGCCCTGGACGAGCTCGGCGTTCTTCGCGGTGCCGCCCCCGAGGAGCTTGGCCACGGGGGCCACGATCTCGGCCGCCGACAGCCCGGCCGCAACCCGGCCGGGGCCGAGCGCACCCGCGAGGACCGCCTTGCCCTCGTTCGCCCCGAGGATGATCACGATCGCCTCGCCGCCGACGGCGTCGCGCGTGGCGATCGCGAGCTGGCGCCCGTCGCCGGGCGCGAGACCGTCGCGGCGCGCGACGACGGCGCCGTCGCGCGCCTCGCGGGCGACGACGCCCGCCGCCTGCGTCGCCTCGCGGCGGCGAGCCGCCGCGAGCTCGTCGGAGAGCGCCTTCACCTGGCCGAGCAGGCGCTCGACCCGGTCACCGAGCTCACCCGGCGCCACGTTGAGTCGCGCCGCGAGGCCGCGCAGCTGCTGCTCCTCGTCCCGGACGCGGTCGAGCGCCACGGCGCCGGTCACCGCCTCGATCCGCCGCAGGTTCGAGCCGATCGATCCCTCGCTCACGATCTTGATCGGACCGATGAAGCCGAGCGCGTGCACGTGCGTTCCGCCGCACAGCTCGGTCGAGCTCGGACCGGCCTCCAGCACACGCACCACCTCGCCGTACTTGTCGCCGAAGAACGCGATCGCGCCGATGCTCTCGGCGTGCGCCATGGTGGTCTCGTAGTGGCGCACCGGTGCGTCGGAGATGACCTCGCGGTTCGCGAGCGCCTCGATGCGCTCGAGGTCGTCCGCGCTGACCGGCTCGAAGTGCGAGAAGTCGAAGCGGAGCCGATCGGGGCCCACGTACGAGCCCGCCTGCTTCACGTGCGACCCGAGCACCGTGCGCATCGCCGAGTGCAGCAGGTGGGTGGCGGTGTGGTTGCGACGAATCGCGTCGCGACGCTCGCCGTCGATCGTCAGCGTCACGACGTCGCCGTCGGTCAACGTTCCTTCGACGACTGCGGCGCGGTGGACCGTGAGCCGGCCCGGGATCGCGTGCTGGGTGTCCGCGACGCGGACCACCGCGCCGGTGTCCGACGTGATCGTCCCGATGTCGCCGATCTGACCACCCGACTCGGCGTAGAACGGCGTCCGGTCCACGATCACGTCGACCGGGCCGGTCGTGGCGTCGGCCCGGGCCACGCGCTCGCCGCCCGCGATCAGGGCCACCACCGTCGCACCGGTGGTCTCGTACTCCTGGCGGCCGGTGAAGTCGGTGTCGCCGTGCTCGTCGAGGACCTCGCGGTACAGCTCGACCGGGGCGGCCGCGGTGCCACCGGCGGCCTTGTGCGCGTCGCGCGCCCGGGTCCGCTGCTCGTCCATGTGCGTCCGGAACCCGTCGACGTCCACCGCCCGGCCGTGCTCCGCCGCGATCTCGCGCGTGAGGTCGACGGGGAATCCGAGCGTGTCGTGGAGGAAGAACGCGCGCTCGCCGGACACGTCGCCGACGTCGAGCACGTCGGCGAGCATCTCCTCGCCACGTTGGAGCGTGCGCAGGAAGCGCTCCTCCTCCCGGCGCACCACCGCGGTGACGAGGTCGTACTGCGTCTCGAGCTCGGGGTACGCGGCACCCATCGTGGCGACGGTCGCGTCGACGAGCGCCGGGGTCACGAGTCGGCGCGCACCGAGCCGGTAGGCGTGGCGGATCGCGCGCCGGATGATCCGGCGCAGCACGTACCCGCGGTCCTCGTTGCTCGGGACCACGCCGTCGGCGACGAGGAAGGTCATCGAACGCGCGTGGTCGGCCATGATCCGCAACGAGACGTCGTTCTCGCTCCCCGGGAACGAGCCGTACTCGATGCCGGTGACGGATTCGGCCGCCGCGAGCAACGGCCGGAACAGGTCGATGTCCCACAACGACTCGGCACCCTCGAGCATCGCGAGATTGCGTTCGAGCCCGGCTCCTGTGTCCACGCTCGGCGCCGGCAGCGGCACGAGCGACCCGTCGGGCTGGGCGTCGTACTGCATGAAGACGAGGTTCCAGATCTCGACGAAGCGCTCCTCGCCACCGTGGGCCGGACCACCGTCCGCGCCGAATTCCGGACCGAGGTCCCAGAAGATCTCCGAGCTCGGACCGCACGGCCCGGTGTCGGCCATCCGCCAGAAGTTGTCCTCCCCGAGCCGCTGGATCCGGGCCATCGGGACACCGACGGTCTCGGCCCAGATGGCCTCCGCCTCGTCGTCGGTGTCGTGCACCGTGACCCACAGGCGGTCGGGATCGACGCCCAGCACCTCGGTGTAGAGCTCCCAGGCGACGGCCAGTTGGCGCAGGTTGTTCAGGCATTGCA
>CAZXCB010000314.1:0-2923 GCA_964639075.1 uncultured Bifidobacteriaceae bacterium
GTCGACGTGGGCGATGATGGCGACTTTGCGCAGGTTGTTGACACGGGCGCGCGCGGACATACAGATCTCCGTGGAGGGGGAACCCTCCATGCTACCCGTCCCGGGCCCCGCCCCGTGCACCGGCGGTAACGTGCCTGCACTTGCTCGAGGGGGAAACAGATGAGCGCGGACGTCGTGATCCAGGGCGGCACGGTGGTCGACGGCACCGGAGCGCCGGCGTATGCGGCCGACGTCGCCGTCACCGACGGAGTGATCAGCGAGATCGGCCCGGGCCTCAGCGGCGACTGCGTGCTGGACGCCGCCGACCACGCGGTGACGCCCGGCTTCATCGACATCCACTCCCACTACGACGCGCAGGTGTTCTGGGATCCGGCGCTCACACCGAGCAGCTTCCACGGCGTCACCTCGGTCATCGCGGGCAACTGCGGGTTCTCGATCGCCCCGTGCCGCCCCGAGCACCGCGAGCTGCTGGCCCGCACGCTCATGCACGTCGAGGACATGGACATCGACACACTGGCGGCCGGGATCCCGTGGGACTTCGAGACCTTCCCCGAGTACCTCGACTCGGTCGGTCGCCACGGCACCGCGCTCAACTACGGCGTCTACGTCGGCCACACGGCGACCCGCATCTACGTGATGGGTGAGGACGCCTACGAGCGGGACCCGAGCGACGACGAGCTCGCGGCGATGCAGCAGATCGTCCGCGAGGCGATGCAAGCAGGTGCGATGGGCTTCGCCACCAGCTCGTCGGGCACCCACAACGGCGACAGCGGCCGTCCGGTGCCGAGCCGGCGGGCCGACGTCGCCGAGCTCGACGCGCTGCTCGCTCCGCTACACGAGCTCGACAAGGGCGTCGCCGCGCTCCTGCCCGGCGAGAAGATCAAGCACGCCGACGTGTACGGCATCCAGGAGCGCGTCGGCCGCCCACTCACCTGGACGGCGCTGCTCACCGTGAAGGGCTTCCCCTGGCACGAGACGATCATCGAGGACAACAACGCGTCGCGGGCGCGCGGCGGTGAGGTGTGGCCACAGATCTCGGTGCGGCCGCTCACGTTCCAGATGAACCTGCGCGAGCCGTTCACGTTCAACATGGCGCCCGCGTTCGCCGCGCTCATGGACGGGCCGATGGAGGCGCGCCTCGCCGCGTACCGCGATCCTGCCTGGCGCCGCCAGGCGCTCGAGGACCTCGACACCAAGACGATGATCCGGCCCAACTGGGCTGCGCTCGAGGTCGCCGAGTCCGCGAAGCACCCGGAGCTGATCGGCCGGCGGGTCGTCGAGCTCGCCCAGGAGCGAGGCGGCCCCTCCCACGCGGTGACACCCCTCGACGTCATGCTCGACCTCGCGATGGAGGAGGACCTCGACACGCGGTTCCGCTCGGTCCTCGCGAACAACGACCCCGACGCGATCGCGTGGTTGCTCCAGCAGGAGGGCTGCCTCCTCGGTCTCGCCGACTCCGGCGCGCACGTGAGCCAGCTCTGCGACGCGTGCCTCCCGACCGACCTCCTCGGCAACTGGGTGCGCGAGAAGGAGGTCATCTCGCTCGAGCGCGCGATCCACAAGCTCACCGCCGAACCCGCCAGGGTCTACGGCCTCGATGGGCCAGCCCGTGGGCGCGGGCGGCTCGAGGTGGGGATGGCCGCCGACATCACCGTGTTCGACCCGGCCACCGTCGCACCCGGACCGCTCCGACGCATCCGCGACTTCCCCGCGAACGGCGAGCGCCTCACGGCCGACCAGCCGAGCGGGATGCGCCACACGCTGGTCAACGGCGTGCCGATCCGCGTCGACGGCGCGCCCGAGCCCGGCGGCCTCGGCCACAACCCGGGCACGGTGCTGCGGAGCTGACCGGAGCGCGCCCGAGTCAGGGCGCCGGGCAGGCCAACGCGAAGGTCCGCCCCACCGGGCGGACGAGCACGTGCGGTCCGTCCCGGAGCACGACCTCGTAGGCGGGCGAGCGCAGGAACCACCTGCGGTCCGGTTGCTCGACCGGAACCATGTCACCGGCGAGCAGCACCAGGCCCGGCCGGCGGGCGCGCACCGCCCGCTCCCACTCCCGGCACCGCGCACCGGCGTCGCCCGAGTGCGCCGTCGACCGGGGCACGAACACCCGCACCGGATTCGCGAACGCGGGTCCGAACAGCGGGTAGTACTGGATCGTGGAGAACGGCACGACCGTCGTCGGCGGGTGCGCGCTCACGTACTCGTTCGCCGCGTCGAGTCGCAGTCCGGCACCGACCGTGTAGCGGCGCTCGAGGTAGTGCCGTTGCACGAGGAAGCCGCCGAGGATCACCGCGAGCAGCACGGGCGCGAGCAGCGCCACGCGGGCCGCTCGGCCCCCGACGCGGGCCACCACGGCGAGCCCGAGCACCACCGCCACGAACGCGATCGCGAGCGGCCGATCCGCGACCCGCCACGGCGCGTACCGGTCGACGTCGGGCTGAGCCGCGTCGACGACCACCACGACGAGCCAGCCGACCGCGGCGACCGCGCGCCACGGCGCGCGCCACCGGTCGACGCGCACCGCGGGAACCAGCACCACCGCGCCGAGGAGCAACGCGGGCGCCGCGTACCGCGCGGTCGCGGCGAACGCGGCACCGCCGAGCTCCATCGTGAAGGGCATCAGCACGTATCCGACGGCCGCGGCGATCGCGACCATGCCGGCGACGCGCTCCCCCAGCCGCCGCCCGCGCATCAGCATCCCGACCGCCGCGGCGAACGGCGCGACCACGAACACGGGCCACGCCGGGCCGAACGCCTGGCGCAGCCCGGGTCGGAACACGCGCGACCACGTGGACCGCTCGAAGAGATGGTCCGCCACCGACGCGTCGTCCTCGAGGAACGACCGGCGCGGGAAGTGCAGCGGTCCGAGCTGCAGGTCGTAGAACGGCTACGGGTTGTCGACGATTGCCCAGTTGAGCAC
>CAZXCB010000315.1:0-2902 GCA_964639075.1 uncultured Bifidobacteriaceae bacterium
CCTGGATGATGTACACGCCGTACGACGCGGCGAGGTCGTGCGTCTCGAAGTGCGTCGTCGCGGGCAACACGACATCCGCGTAGCGCGCGGTGTCGGTGAGCACCTGGTCGTGCACGACGGTGAACAGGTCCTCGCGGGCGAGCCCGCGCAACACTGCGGCCTGGTCCGGATTCGTCGCGGCGAGGTTCGAGCCCTGCACGAACAGCAGCTGCACCGGCGGATCGAGCTCGGGGTCGGTGAGCGCGGCGCCGAAGGTGTTCATCCCGAACGCCCGGGGCCGCCTGCGGTCCTCGGGCGTCTCGGGCTCCCGCGCGTCCCAGGCGAGTGGCGTCGCGTTGCTCAGGCTCGCGAGCACGCCTGATCCCGGCACGCCGAACTGGCCGGTGAGCACCGGCAGGGCCATCACCGCCGCGCATGCCGAGCCGCCGTTGCGGTTGCGCTCGAGTCCCCAGCCCGGCCGCATCAGCGCCGGCCGCACGGTGCCCAGCAGCTCCGCGAGCTCCTCGATGCCGGCGGCCGGCACGTCGCAGATCGCGGCCGCCCGAGTCACCGGGTACGCGACGGCCGCGGCGAGGAACTCGTCGACGCCGCTCGCCCGATCCGCGAGGAACTCGGTGGCGAGGAGCCCGCGGCGAGCGAGCTCGTCGGCCACGGCATACGCGAGCACGACGTCCGTACCGGGCCGGACCGCGAGGTGCAGGTCGGCACGCCTGGCGACGCCCGTCGCGCGCGGGTCCACGACCACCACGCGCGCACCGGACTCGCGCTGGGCCTTCGTGACGATCGGCAGCAGGTGCGTGTTCGACACCGTCGGGTTCGCGCCCCACAGCACGATCAGCTGCGAGTGCTCGACGTCGGCGGGATCGGCCGAGAACATGTCACCGAAGGTCGATCGGTACGCCACGGTGAAGGTGGCCGCGCAGACGGTGTGATGCAACCGGCTCGCGCCGAACCGGCGCCAGAGCCGCTCCCCCGCCTCGTCCTGGAGCAACGGCGCCGACGAGTTGTAGACGTAGGGCACGACCGCCTCGGGCCCGAAGTCCGCCTCGGTCGCGCGCAGCTTCGTCACGATCAAATCCAGCGCCTCGTCCCACGACGCGGGCCGGAACTCGCCGGCGCCCTTCGGCCCGGTGCGCACGAGCGGCGTGCGCAACCGCTCGGGACCGTGCACCCGCCTCGGATGGTGCTTGACCTTCTGGCAGATGAAGCCGTCGGTCAGCGGGTTGCCCGGACCCGCGTCGACCTTGGTGATCTCGCCGTCGGTGACCGTCACCTCGAGCGAGCAGGTGTCGGGGCAGTCCAGGGGACACGCCGTGACGTGGAGGGTGGTCGGCACCACCCGAGTCTCGCGCCCGGGCGAGCGGTCAGCGGGCGAGATGCAGCGGTGCCGTCCCGGAGCCGACGTCGTCGCTGCCCCAGTACTGCAGGCTCAGCCCGGCCCGGGCGAGGTGATTCCACTTCAGGTGATCCGGGGCGAGCCAGGGCGAGCGCGTTGCGCCCGGCGCGAGGTCGACCACGGCGCCGGCGACGATCCGGCCGCCGGATCTCACCGCGAGCAGCGCGCGGCATCGGTCGGCCGCCAGCGCCGGGCAGGAGACGCGGATCCGGGCGCGTGCGCCGACGCGGTGCACCGCGGTACCGAACCCGAGCGGGGTGCGGAAGTGCTGGTCGCGCGCGTCGAGCACCTGCTGGAGCTGGCGCGGCTTGCCGGTGATGAGACCGTCGACACCGAGGTCGAGCAGCCGGTTCCACTCGCTCGCCACGTCGTCGTCGTTGCCGTTGAACCACACCCAGACCGCGAGACGGGCCCGGTGCGCGTCGTCGACGAACTGCTGCGACACGACGTCGATGCCGGAGTACACCGGCGGCACCTGCAACGAGACGTGTCCGGGCAGCTCAGGTCGCGTGCTCAGGAACCAGTCGGTGGTCGCGCCGAGCCCGGGGCTGATGGCGACGTCGGGAGCGAGTGCATGGAAGTGGGCGAGGATGTCGTCGTCGAACGACACGACGGTCACGCGCTGGCCGCGGGGCGTGCCGTCCAGGATCGCCGCGAGCGCCTCGGCCGCGGCCATGCCGTCGGGACCGTCCTTGATCTCGACGTCGAGCAGCCGGTCGGGGAACACGTCGAGGACCTGGCGGAACGTCGGGATCGTGAAGTCGCCGGGGGTGTATCCCGAGGGAGCCGGACGCGCGCCGGTGCGGATCCCACGGAGCGTGTACTCCGCCGGCGGCCGGTCGTGACAGCTCCAGCAGCCGGGCACGAACCAGTGGGCGTTGTCGAGTGCCTGGAGCTGCGCCGCGGTGAGGTCGCGCACGGTGCCCGTCGCGTTGGTCGTGCGGTCGACCGTGTCGTCGTGGACGACCATCAGCTGCGCGTCCTTGCTCAGCCGCAGGTCCAGCTCGAGCACGTCCGCGCCCGCCGCGATCGCCTGCTTGTACGCGTACAGGGTCTCGTGCGGCGACTCGAGATCGCCGCCCGCATGCGCGATCGACAGCGGCCGGCGGGCGAGCCACGGCCCGGCGTCGACGGTCGCCCCCGCACCACCGGCGAGCGTCGCACCGCAGAGCGCGAGCGCGGCTCCGAGCCAGACGACCCGGAGCCGTGTCCGTCGCATCGCTCGCACTCCCCCGACCGGCGCCGGACCTAGGCGGTCGCGGCGGCGCGGTCGGCGGCGACCTCGTCGAGCGCGGTGTACTCCTCGCCGGTGTCGACCCAGTCCTCGAACACGATCACACCGAGGTCGGTGAACTTCTCGCGCAGCCAACCGTCCGCGGCGTCGAGCAGACCGAGCTTCTTGCAGTTCGGCACGATCTTGGAGTAGAGGTGGTTCTGGAACATCAGGCGGCCCTCGTCCTGGAGCACCTGCGTCTGCGCGTGCTTGGCGTGCAGACCCTTGCGCTC
>CAZXCB010000316.1:0-2888 GCA_964639075.1 uncultured Bifidobacteriaceae bacterium
GAGCCCGCTCGGCCGGGTCCTGCGCCTCCCGGTCGTCCCGGTGCCCGCGATGGCCGATCCCGTCTTCCAGCTGCTGCACGCCGACGACGCGGCGCGATCCCTGGTCGCCGCGCTCCTGGCCGGTCTCGACGGCCCGGTGAACGTTGTCGGTCCCGGAGCGGCGAGCGTGTGGCAGGCGGTCCGGCTCGGTGGGCGGATCCCGTTGCCGATCGTAGGACCGGCGTGGTCGGTCGCCGCGCAGGCCGTCGAGCTCGCGGGCGCGCCAGCGCCGCCGCAGGTGATCGAGGTGCTCACGAAGGGCAGCGCGGCCGACGGCTCGCGCGCCGAGTCCGTGCTCGGACTCACCGACATGCGCTCGACGCCCGACGTGTGCACCGAGCTCTACGAATGGGCCACGGTCACGCCGTTGCGGCCCGAGCTGCCCGCGGCGGAGGTCTCCGGTGGCTGAGGTCACCTCGCTGCCCGCGTTCGGCGTCGACGTCGAGCGGATCCAGGAGGTCTCGCTCGTCGACGTCGTGCGCCGTCGCGTCGACGGTCGGTACGCGATCGACCCCTTCGGCGCGGACCCGCAGCTCCAGGACCTCATCGCGCCGGTGGTCCGGCGGATCGCCCCGGTGCGGGTCACGGGCGCACACCACCTGCCGGCCGACGGTCCTGCGCTGCTCGTCTCGAACCGCGGGCTCGGTGTGCTCGAGCCGACGGCGCTGTCGGTCGCCGTCCGCCAGGAGACCGGGCGGCGGTTGCGGATCGTCGGGACCGCCGAGCTCCCGGGCGTCGGTGACGTGTTCCGCAAGCTCGGCAGCATCAACGCGTACGCGACCGACGTCGGCGCGGCGTTGCGGGCGGGCCATCTGGCCGCGCTCCCGCTCGGGCTCACCTGGCTGCGCACCGGCGGGGGGATGCCGCCGACGGACCTGCTCGTCGCCGCGCTCGGCTATCCGGTGGTCCCGGTCGCGGTGCGTCCCGGCGGGCCGATCGGCCTCCCGCTCGGTGCGTGGCGCGTGACCGTCGGCGCGCCGTTGCTCGTCGGCGAGATCGGCGATCGGGATCCCCTGACGGCCGCGGAGCTCGCCGAGCTCGCGCGTGAGGCGGTGCACGCGTTGGTCTGACCCGCCGCCGCGCCCCGGCGGGCCGCCAGCACGGCCGACCGACGCGGGCTGGGTAGCCTGGAGTGTTCGCGATCGCGAGCAGTCCGGGACCGAGGTTCCAGGGAGGTCGAGTGTCCGAGGTCGTCGTGGACGACGGCATGACCATCCACTACGACGTCTTCGGCCGTCGGGACGGTACGCCGCTCGTGATGATCCAGGGCCTCGGCACCGATTCTCGTGGATGGGCGCTGCAGCGCCTCGCCCTCGGGAGGCGGTTCCGCTGCATCACCATCGACAACCGGGGGGTCGGCCGCACCGGTCCCGCCCCCGACTACTCGCTCGGGCGGATGGCCCTCGACGTGGTCGCGGTCATGGACCAGGAGCGGATCGAGCGGGCCCACGTGATGGGCGCGTCGATGGGCGGGGTCGTCGCGCAGATCGTCGGCGTGCTGCACCCGCACCGCACCCGATCGCTCGTGCTCGCCTGCACCGCGTGCCGCCACCACGAGTGGCGGCGCGAGCTGCTCCAGGAGTGGGCCGACGCGGTGGAGGCCAACGGCATGGCCGCACTCGGCGACGAGGCGCTGCAATGGCTCGTCGGTCCCCGCCTGCGGCGCCGGTTCGGGATCTGGTTGAACCTCATCGCGCGCGTCGTGCTCCAGCAGACGCCCGACACGTTCATCGCGCAGGTCGGCGCGATCCTCGAGGCGCCCGACGAGCTGCGACTCGAGTTGCACACCGTCCGCGTGCCGGTGCTCGTGATCACCGGATCGCAGGACGCGCTGACTCCGGTCGGCGACGCGGAGGAGCTCGCGGAGCTGATCCCGCACGCGCGCCTCGAGGTGCTCTCCGGCGCCGCCCACGGGCTCATGGCCGAGGCGCCCAACGGGTTCAACGAGGCCGTGCTGCGATTCCTCGGCGAGGTCGACGAGACCGAGCGCGCGCTCGACGAGCGTGCCGAGTCCGCCTGAATCCCGCGCCGCGCTCCTCGTCGGCCGGGGGCCGCACCCCGCGCGCGTAGCGTGGCCCGGTGATCGAAGCCGGCCTGTGGGCCTTCCTGGGCCAGGCGTCGCTCGTGCTCGGTGCATGGATCGCGCTCGCGTGGGACGTGCCGCGGCGCTTGCTCGGTCTGGTCGCCGGATTCGGCGCCGGCACGCTCGTGGCCGCGGCGGCGTTCGAGCTGTGCGTGCCCGCGTACCGAGAGGCGGGCCGGTCCGTCACCGCGATCGCGCTCGCCGCGGGTGCGATCGTCTTCTACACGACCGATCGGCTGGTCGCGCGACACGCGCCGCCGGGGGAGCACGGCTCGGTCGGGATCGCTCTCGGGGCGCTGCTCGACGGGATCCCCGAATCCGTGGTGATCGCGATCTCCCTGATCGGCGGCTCCGCCGTGAGCGGCGCGATGGTCGCCGCGGTCCTCGCGTCGAACCTGCCCGAGGGCATGGCATCGACGCCCGGGTTCCGGCGCGCCGGCTGGCCGACGCGGCGGATCCTCGCGATGTGGATCGGGATCGCGCTGGCGGGCTCGGCTGCCGCGATGCTCGGCGAGGTCGTGCTCGGCGAGGCGTCGGCGGACGTGCTCGGCGCGGTGAACGCGTTCGCGGCGGGAACGATCCTCACGATGATCGCGTCGGTGATGCTCCCGACCGCGTTCGAGGACGGTCGGGAGCCCGTCGGGCTCGTGTTCGTGCTCGGATTCGCGGTGCTCGGCGGCCTCACCACACTCGGCGTGTGAGCAGGCTCGCGACACTCGGCGCGTGAGCAGGCTCGCGACACTCGGCGTGTGAGCAGGCTCGCGAC
>CAZXCB010000317.1:0-2888 GCA_964639075.1 uncultured Bifidobacteriaceae bacterium
CCACCGCGTGACCGTCTTCGGGTTGACGCGGAACATCGCGGCAACCTCGGACGGCGTGAGGAGAGCGTCGTCGTCGGGGTGTCCCTGCATGTGGATGCGCCTCCGTTGTGGGCGAGGAGGTGGACGTCCGCCGGGGCGAGGCGTCCGGTTCGTTCTGGGGAGCGTACTTGGTCCGTTCCGTCGCGGTAGGGACCCTGCCGGGAGCACCGGAGGAACCTTCGAGCCCTCGGACGGGGCGCCCGCCACGTAGGTCGAGAGTACCACCGCGTCCCATTTTCGCGGTTGATCCCCCGGCCGGGACGATCCCGGCGGCGACCCGTACACTCGGCGCCCCATGACCGTCGTCGCGATCGCGAACCAGAAGGGTGGCGTCGGCAAGACGACGACGACCCACAGCCTCGGCGAGGCCATGGCCGCCGACGGGGCGCGCGTGCTGCTCGTCGATCTCGATCCGCAGGCGTGCCTCACCTACGCCGCTGGCCTCGACCCTGAGCGGCTGGACCGGTCGCTCCACGACGTGCTGCTCGGCCGGGCGGCCGCCGCCGACGTCGTCACGACCGCGGGCCGCTGCCAGCTCCTGCCGGCATCGATCGACCTCGCCGGGGCCGAGGTGGTGCTCGCGGCGAAGGTCGGACGAGAGCACGCGCTCGCCCGTGCGCTCGCGCCGGTCGCCACGCGGTACGACCTCGTGCTCGTGGACTGCCCGCCGTCGCTCGGCATCCTCACCATCAACGGGCTCACCGCGGCGGACGCGGTGGTGATCCCGATGCAGTGCGAGACCCTGAGCCACCGCGGCGTCGGCCAACTGCTCGAGACCGTCGCCGACGTGCGCGCCTACACCAAGCCGGACCTCGCCGTGCTCGGCGCGGTCGCGACGATGTTCGACGCGCGGAGCCGCCACCCGCGCGAGATCGCGGCCGACGTCGCGGATCGGTACGGGCTGCGCGTGCTGGAACCCGCCGTGCCCCGCAGCATCCGGTTCGCCGAGGCTCCGGCCACCGGTCGGTCGATCCTCGATCATGCGCCCGCATCCACCGGTGCCCGCGCCTACCGCGAGCTCGCCGCCCGCGTCCGCGAAGAGCTCGCCGCGTGAGTGACGCGTGAGCTCGTCCACGCGCGCGGACGGTCGCGACGCGCTGTTCTCGGCGGCGGTCCGGACACCGGGCACGCTCGTGCTGGAGTGCCGGCAGTGTCGAGCGAAGAGCCGCGTCACCTACGCGGACCTCGCGCGTCGCAGCCTGCCCCTCCCGGTCTGGTTCCCCTGGCAGCGCTACTCCCGGCTCGCGCGGTGCCCGGCCTGCGAGCAGCGCACCTGGCTCCAGGAGCACTGGCGGGCCTGAGGCAGCCTCAGTCGCGCTGCATGCGGACCACGCCCGTACCGGGCCCGATCTCGCCGATCGTCCAGGCGTCGAGCCCCGCGGCGCGTACGACCTCGATCGCTCCGGCCGCGTCCCCCGATGGGAGGACGACCGCCATCCCGATCCCGAGGTTGAACACCGACTCCATCTCGGATTCGGCGATGCTGCCGGCCCGCTGGACCTCGGCGAAGATCTCGGGCTCACGCCAACGACCGCGTGCGATGCGCGCGTCGCACGCGGCGGGGAGCACGCGGTGCACGTTGCCGGGGAGGCCGCCACCGGTGATGTGCGCGAACGCGTGCACGTCGGCGGCGCGGCGCAGCGCGAGCAGCGTCGGCGCGTAGATCACGCTCGGGCGCAGCAGCTCGTCGGCGAGCGTCGTGGTCGCGCCCGTCCACGCGGGCCCGTCGAGCGCGCGGCCGGCGCGGTCGAGCAACGCACGACGCGCCAGGGTGTAGCCGTTGCATCGGAGCCCGGGGCTCTCGATGCCGACGATCACGTCACCCACCGCGACGTCACGGGGCAACACCTCGGCACGCTCCACCGCGCCGACCGCGAAGCCGACGAGGTCGAACTCGCCCGGCGCCATGAGCTCCGCGTGCTCCGACATCTCCCCGCCGAGCAACGCGCACCCGGCCTGGCGGCATCCGGCGGCCACGCCGCGCACGATGGTGGCCGCGACGTCGGGGTCGAGCTTGCCCATCGACAGGTAGTCGAAGAAGAACAACGGCTCGGCGCCCTGCGCCGCGATGTCGGCGGCGATCGCGACGAGGTCGATGCCGATCGTGTCGTAGCGACCCGTGGTCCACGCGACGACCGACTTCGTGCCGACGCCGTCGGTGGAGGACACGAGGACCGGGTCGTCGTAGCCGAGATCGCGGAGGTCGAAGAGACCCCCGAACCCCCCGATCGAGCTCATGACCCCGGGCCGGTACGTGGACTCGGCGTGCGCCTTGATCAGCTCGACCGCGTGCTCGCCGGCCGCGATGTCGACGCCGGCACCCGCGTACGTGAGGCCGTCCTCGCTCACGAGGTGCGGGCGGTGAGGTCGACGATCTCGGACTCGAGCACGAGCTTCGAGTCGGTGTCCGCGATCTCGACCGGCACCGGGTACTCCCCGGAGAGGCACGCGCTGCAGAACGACGACGTCGGCGCGTGCGTGGCGCGCGTGAGGCGTTCGAGGTCGAGGTACGCGAGCGAGTCCACGCCGAGGTACTCGCGGATCACACCCACCGACAGGTCCGCGGCGCGAAGCTCGCCGCGCCGGCCGGTGTCCATGCCGTAGAAGCAGGGATTGCGGTACGGGGGCGACGACACGCGGAAGTGGACCTCGGCCGCGCCCGCCTCGCGCAGCATCGCGACGACCTGGCGGGTGGTGGTACCCCGCACGATGGAGTCGTCGACCACCACGAGCCGCTTGCCGCGGATGTTCTCGGGCAGGGGGTTGAGCTTCATGCGCACGCCGACGCCGCGCTGCTTCTGGTCCGGCTGGATGAACGTGCGGCCGACGTAGCGGTTCTTCACGAGCCC
>CAZXCB010000318.1:0-2885 GCA_964639075.1 uncultured Bifidobacteriaceae bacterium
CTACGCGACCGAGGCCGCGGCGACCGACGTCGTCGTCGCGTCGGTGCCGGACCTCGACGCCGAGCACACGCTGCCGGAGGCGCCGTGGTTCGAGTCGGGCGCCGCGTGGTCCGCCCGACGCGTGCTGCTCCACATCATCGCCGAGACCGCGCAGCACGCCGGCCACGCCGACATCATCCGCGAGACCATCGACGGTGCGAAGACGATGGGGTAGGGCGTGCTACCGCCCGGAGAAGGTCGCCTTCCCCGGACCGTGCTCGAGGAAGCTGGCGACGCCGGTCGCCGCGTCCTCCGTGCCGAACACCTCGACGAACGCCTGCGCCTCCACGTCGAGGCCGCGGGTGAGCGAGCCGTCGAGCCCGTCGTCGATCGCGCGCTTGGCGAGCCCCATGGCGGCGACGGCGCCGGCGCCGAGCTCGGTGGCCCACGCCACGGTCGCGTCCTCGAGCTCCTCGGGCGGCACGACGCGATCGACCAGACCGATCGCCAGCGCCTCGTCGGCCTTCACCTGGCGTCCGCTGAAGACCAGCTCCTTGGCGCGGGCGGGACCGATGAGACGCGGCAGTCGCTGCGTGCCGCCCGCGCCCGGGATGATGCCGAGCAGGATCTCGGGCTGGCCGAACCGCGCGGTCTCCGCGGCGACGCGGAAGTCGCAGGCCAGGGCGAGCTCCATGCCGCCACCGAGCGCGAAGCCACGGATCCCGGCGATCACCGGTCGCGGGACGGCGGCGATGCCGTCGAACGCGCGGCGGAACGTCATCCCGATCGCGCGGGCGGCGGCCTGGTCGCCGAACTCCTTGATGTCGGCACCGGCGGCGAGCGCCTTGTCGCTGCCCAGCACCACCACGGCCTTCACGGCCTGATCGTCGGCGAGGTCCTCGGCCGCGTCGCCGATCTCGGCGAGCAGCGCCTGCGAGAGCGCGTTCATCGGGGGCCGGTTCAGCCGCAGCACCGCGACCCCGCCGGGACGACGATCCAGGAGCACGAGGTCATCGGTCATGCGCGGGACACTAACGGCGGGGCCCGCCGTGGAGAAGCTGATCGACGGCGGTGTGGGGGTCGAGGTCGCGGTGGCGCACCCGGTCGACGAGCGCCTCGAACTCGGCTCCGCTGCACGCCGCCGCGGCCTGCGTCTCGAGGCGGTTGCGCAGGATCGCTCTGAGCTCGTTCCGCAGCTGGGCCTCGCGACGCCGTTCGAGGCGACCCTCCTGCTCCTGGAACTCGCGGTGCTCACGGATCGCGTCCCACAGCTCGTCGATGCCCTCGTCGCGCGTGGCAACGGTCTCCACGATCTTCGGCCGCCACTCCGGGTGGCCGGAGAGATCCAGCATCAGCTCGAGGTCGCGCACCGTCTCGGCGACGCCGTCGCGGTCGGCCTTGTTCACCACGAACAGGTCGGCGATCTCCATGAGCCCGGCCTTGTTCGCCTGCACCGCGTCCCCCCACCCCGGGTTCACCACGACGACGGTCGTGTCGGCCGCACCGGCGATCTCGACCTCGACCTGACCGACGCCCACGGTCTCGACGATGATCCACGGCTTGCCCGCGGCATCGAGCACGCGTGCCGCGCGCGGGGTCGCGAGCGCGAGCCCGCCGAGGTGCCCACGCGTCGCCATCGAGCGGATGTAGACGCCGGCATCGGTCGCGTGGTCCTGCATCCGCACGCGATCGCCGAGGATCGCGCCACCGCTGTACGGGCTCGTCGGATCGACGGCGAGGATCCCGACCTCGAGCCCGTCGTGACGGATGCGCCGGATCAGCGCGTCGGTGAGGCTCGACTTCCCTGCGCCCGGTGCGCCGGTCAGGCCGACGGTGTACGCGCGCCCCGTGTGCGGGAAGATCTCGGCCTCGGCGGCTTCCGCGTCGGGGCCACCACCCTCGACGGTCGTGATCAGCTTCGCGATCGACCGGCGGTCACCGTCGACCGCGCGCGCGACCAGCGCGGCGATGTCACCAGCCATGAGGAGGACGGGTCAGTCGGCGACGACTTCGGTGATGCCCGGAACCCGGTCCATGATGATCCGCTCTACGCCTGCCTTGAGCGTCATCGTCGAGACCGGACAGGTGCCGCACGCGCCGACGAGCTCGACGTGCACCACGCCCCCGTCGTCGATCGCCTTGTAGACGATGTCGCCGCCGTCGGCCTGCAGCGCGGGCCGGATCGCGTCGATCGCCTCCAACACGCCTGCTTCCATCGTGTCTGTCGCCATCTCGGGCACCTCCGGACCGGTGGGAACGCCGACGATACCGGACTTCTTCCCGGCCGCCCGAGTTCCTTGGAAGACTCGGGCCCATGAGCCACGAAGTGCTGAACCAGCCTCCACCCCTCGTCGACGTCGATCTCCTGGGCACCGACGCCGCGCTGGCCACCGGCGTGGAGCGGGAGGGCGGCGCCTGGGCCGAGCCCGAGCTCCGCACCCTCGGACGCCTCGCCTCGTCCGACGCCGCGCAGACCTGGGCCCGCCGGGCCAACGCGTCGCCGCCCGTGCTGCACACCCACGACCGCTTCGGCCACCGCGTCGACGAGGTCGAGTACCACCCCGACTACCACCGGCTGATGGACGTCGCCGTCCGGCACGGGCTGCACGGCGCGCCGTGGAGCGACCCGCGTCCCGGCGCACACGTGGCCCGCGCCGCCGGCTTCTACCTGTGGTCACAGGCCGAAGCCGGTCACGGCTGCCCGATCTCGATGACGTACTCGATCGTCCCGGCGCTGCAGGCGGAGCCCGCGGTCGCGGCGGAGTGGGAGCCGCGGCTCACGACGCGCGACTACGACCCGTCGTTCCGGCCCGCCGCGGAGAAGGAGGGGGCGATCGCCGGCATGGCGATGACCGAGAAGCAGGGCGGCTCCGACGTGCGCGCCAACACGTCGTCCGCGGTGAGCG
>CAZXCB010000319.1:0-2876 GCA_964639075.1 uncultured Bifidobacteriaceae bacterium
AGATCTGGATCTCGATGTGGCGCGGGTTGGTGAGGTACTTCTCGAGGTACGCCTCGGCGCGCCCGAAGTAGGCCTGGGCCTCACGCGCCGCCGAGTCGAGCGCGGATTGCGCGCTCCCGGCGTCGTTGACGACCTTCATGCCCTTGCCGCCGCCGCCGTAGGCGGCCTTGATCGCGACCGGCCAGCCGACGCGCTCGCCGAACGCGATGACGTCGTCGGCGCTCGTGACCTCCTCGAGCGTGCCCGGCACGCTGGCGACCCCGCCGCGGTCGGCGGCCTTCCGAGCCGAGATCTTGTCGCCCATGAGGTCGATGGCGTCGGCCGGCGGGCCGATCCAGGCGACCCCACGGTCGGTGATGGTGCGGGCGAAGTCGGCGTTCTCGGCGTAGAAGCCGTAGCCGGGGTGCACGCCGTCGACGCCGGAGCGCTCGATGACGTCGAGGATCGCGTCGGTGTTGAGGTAGCTCTCCGCCGCGGTCTGACCGCCGAGGGCGAAGGCCTCGTCCGCGTAGCGCACGTGCAGCGCGTCCCGGTCGAGCTCCGAGTACACCGCGACCGTGGTGATCCCGAGCTCTCGACAGGTGCGCATCACCCGCACGGCGATCTCGCCGCGGTTCGCGATCAGGATCTTCTGGAGCAACGGTCTCCCCCGCCTCGGCCGGTCACGAACGCCGTATCCTACGGGCCGTGCCGGATCCCCGGGCCACTCCACCCACCGGGCTCACCCGGCTCCCCGCGCCCTTCACCGAGGTGCGCGGGTTCGCCGAGATCGATTCCACCAACCGCTACCTGCTCGACGAGGCGCGTGCCGGCGCGCCGGCCGGGCTCGTCGTGGTCGCCGACCACCAGACCGCGGGGCGGGGTCGACTGGGGCGGACGTGGGTCGCCCCTCCGGGTTCGTCGTTGCTGCTGTCGGTGCTGCTGCGTCCGGACACACCCGTCGAGCGCCGTCACGGTCTCGTCATGGCGGCCGGTCTCGCGATGGCCGAGGCGGTGGAGGCCACCACCGGAGTGGTCGCGGGATTGAAGTGGCCGAACGACCTCCTCGTCGGTGACCGCAAGCTCGGCGGCGTCCTCGCCGAGGCGACGGGCGACGCGTTGGTGGTGGGCATCGGGGTGAACCTCGAGTGGCACGACGTCCCCAGCGAGCTCGCCGCGATCGCGACCGCCTGCAATCTCGAGGGTGGACGGCCCGTCGATCGCGCCGACGTGCTCGGCGCCTTCCTCGACCGGTACGCGGTGCATCTCGCCGATCTCGGATCCGCCCACGCGCGGTACGAGGCGCGGCTCACGACGCTCGGGCGGCGCGTGCGCGTCGAGCAGACGACGGGCGAGCTGGTCGGGGTCGCGACCGGGATCGACGAGCTCGGGCGCCTCGTGGTGCAGCTCGACGCCGGCGGAACCGAGATCGTCTCGGCCGGCGACGTCGTCCACCTGCGACCGGCAGACTGACGCCGGTCGGAGTGAGCGCCCGATCAGGGATCGGGGTCGCGGGCGACGAGGTCCTTGAACGCAGCCGCGAGCCGAGCCGTCACGGGACCCGGCGCGAGGGGCAGGCGCGCGCCGTCGACGTGCGCGATCGGCTGCACCTCGCGGGTGGTGGAGGAGAGGAACGCCTCCTCGGCGGTCGCGAGCTCCCCGAGCGGGATCGCGGTCTCGGCGGCGGCGACGGAGACCGACGCCGCGAGCTCGAGCACGAGTGCGCGGGTCACGCCGAGCAGGCAGCCGGCCTCGGCCGGTGGCGTCAGCAGCCGACCGTCGAGCACGAGGAACACGTTCGAGCCGGTGGCCTCGCACAGCTCGCCGCGTGTGTTGCCGAACACGGCCTCGCCCGCGCCGCGCTGGTGCGCGTAGGCGAGGGCGCGCACGTTGTCGGCGTAGGAGATCGTCTTGAGCCCGGCAGTCGCGCCGCGCTCGTTGCGTGCCCACGGCACCACGATCACGTCGACCGTGGGCGGCCAGGGCCGTACCGCGCTCGCGGCGACGATCACCGTCGGATCGACCTCGGCGCGCTCCGAGCCCAGCGGCGACGGGCCCCCGGTGATCGTGATGCGCAGCCGCGCCTCCGAGAGGGCGTTGGCGCGTAGGACCGCGTCGGCTTGCTCGCGCAGCGTCGCGGGAGGCGGCACCGGGAGGCCCAGCCCCGCGGCCGACCGTGCCAACCGGTCGAGGTGACGGGTCCAGGCGAACGGCTCGCCGGCGTAGACGCGCAGCGTCTCGAACACGCCGTCTCCGACCAGCAGGCCGTGGTCGAGCGGCGAGACGCGCAGCTCGTCGACCGATCCGACGACCCCGTCGACGCAGACGTACCCGCTCATGCGACTGCGTCGCGGGCCACTCCGGCCCCGCCGTATCGCCGGGCGTCACCGCCGGGCGGCGCTTCGGGCCGGCTGAACGGCGAGCAATCAGGAGTCGAGGCCTCGCTCCCGCCCGCGGTCATCGGATCGCCGCGATCGGTTCGTGCTCGTGCGAGCGGGCTCCGGCGAGGGCGAGGAGCCGCGCGGCCTTCAGCTCCGTCTCGCGCCACTCCGCCGCCGCGTCCGAGTCGATCGTGATGCCGGCGCCGACGCCGAGGCTCGTCGCGGTCGGCGTGCACGTGAACGTGCGGATCGCGACCGAGAGGTCGGCCCGTTGCCGCGTCGCGTCGAACCAACCCAGCGCGCCGCAGTAGACGCCGCGGTCGACGGGCTCGAGGTCCTCGATCGCCTGCATGACCCGCGGCTTGGGCGCGCCGGTGATCGACGCGGCGGGGAACGTCGCGCGCATCAGGCCGCCGAGACCGACCTCGGCGCGCAGCTCGCCGCGCACGGTGCTGACCAGGTGGACCAGCCCCGGATGTGGCTCGAGCGCGCAGAGCGCAGGCACCGTGACCGAGG
>CAZXCB010000320.1:0-2861 GCA_964639075.1 uncultured Bifidobacteriaceae bacterium
TGGCCCGAGATCTCGAAGAGATGCGACTTCGTGATGTGCGGCGAGTTCACGAACTCGTAGCCCGCGGCGACGTGGCGCTCGCGCGAGTACTCCTCCATGAGCATGCGGACCGTGCCGCCCTTCGGGTGGAACACCGCGAGACCGGAGCCGATCTCCTCGGGGAACGAGAACAGGTCCAGCTCGACGCCGAGCTTGCGATGGTCGCGCCGCTCCGCCTCCTCGAGCCGGTGCAGGTGCTCGGCGAGCGCGTCCTTGCTCTCCCAGGCGGTGCCGTAGATGCGCTGGAGCTGCGGTCGCTTCTCGTCGCCGCGCCAGTAGGCACCCGCGACGCGCGTCAGCGTGAACGCACCGAGCCTGCCGGTGCTCGGGACGTGCGGGCCACGGCACAGGTCCACGTAGGCCGTCGAGCCGTCGGCCCGCACGTTGGAGTACACCCCGACCGTGCCGTCTCCGGCGACCTCGCCCGAGTCCTCGTCCTCCAGGGCGCCGCTCGTGACGTTGCGGATGATCTCGACCTTGAACGGCTGGTCGGCGAACAACGCGAGGCCGGCCTCGGCGTCGTACTCGGCGCGCACGAACCTCTGGTCCTCCGCGACGAGCTCGCGCATCCGCGCCTCGACCCGGGTGAGGTCCTCGTCGGTGAAGTGGCCCCCGCCGGGGAGCTCGAAGTCGTAGTAGAAGCCGTCCGCGATAGCAGGGCCGATCGCGTACTTCGCGCCCGGGAACAGGTCGAAGACGGCCTGGGCCATGAGGTGCGCGGTGGAGTGGCGGAGCACCTCGCGCCCGGCGTCGGTCTCCGCGGTCACGACCGCGACCGCGGCGTCCGCGTCGATCGGGCGGTCCAGGTCGACCGTCTCGCCGTCCACCGTGACCGCGAGCGCGGCCTTGGCCAGGCGCTTGCCGATGCTCCGCGCGATCTCGGCGCCCGTGACCCCGCGCGGATAGTCCCGCTGCGAGCCGTCGGGCAGGGTGATCGTCACGTCGGACATCACGTGTCCTCGTGCGCCTGCGGCGCGGGCCGGACGGGCCCCGCTCCGCTGGTACCCCGGGATCGGGCGGGCTCGGCGCTCGCTTCGCTCATCTGCGGGAGGCTACCGGCGGGGTGCGCGGTCCCTGCGGACGATTCCGCGCTCCCCTACAGTGCGGCGCCACTCCGGCCCGACCGACCGTCCGACCGTCCGACCGAGGAGACCTTCATGGCCAGCGCAACTGCCGAGCTCACGATGAGCACCAGCCCGGACGCGGTGTGGGCCGTGGTCCGCGACTTCCACGGGCTCGCCGGCTGGATGCCCGGGATCGAGGAGAGCGTCGCCGACGGCGACGACCGCGTGCTCTCGACGATGGGCATGAGCGTCCGCGAGCGACTGGTGAAGCTGGACGAGGAGTCGATGGCGCTCACGTACTCGATCGTCGACGGCGCCCCGGTCGAGTCGCACGAGGCCACGATCACCGTGCACCCGGCCGACGGCGGATCGCGCGTGACGTGGGACGTCACCGCGACGCCCGACGAGATGGCCGGGATGATGCAGGGCATCTACCAGCAGGCCCTCGAGGCGCTCCGGACCCGCGCCGACCAGTGAGCTGATCCGGCGGCGTCAGCCGTCGTCGACCGAGCCCCCCGGGGTGCCCGTGAGGCGATCGCGCAGCCGTGCGACCTGTCGCCGCAGGCGGTAGGCGTAGACGTGACGCGAGCGGGGATACCGCCGCCGGCACGGACGCCGCGTCGGATCGTCGGGCCAGCGCGGCACGAGCGACGCGACGACCTCGGGCTCGTTGGGGACCACTCGAAGCGTCGCGTCGCGGGTCGCGCCCAGGGCGTCGAACTCCAACGGCATGAACCGCTCGACGATCTCGTCGTAGTCGTCGAAGAGCCGCCGGTTCGTCGGGTCGAGGTTGCCGATGAGCGCGAGACCCGAGGGACCCGCGGCGATCGTCGAGATCTGGAGATCGGGTCGAGTCGCCGCGAGGCACGGCACGAGCTTCCACGTGTCGCCGGTCCACATGTCGGTCTGGCGCTCGCGGGTCGCCCAGGCCGCCGATTGTGGGAAGCAGTCGTGGACCGCGATCACCGAGCCCGGTGCGGCGTGCTGCTCGACGTTGCGGAAGTCGCGCAGGGCGAACTCGAACAGGTGCATGCCGTCGATGAACGCGAAGTCGACCGGCAGGCCACCGAACAGGCCGTTGACGTCCCGGTGCGCGAAGAACGCGTCACTCGTCTCGAAGAACAGCTGGGCGTCGGCGTTGATGCGCGTCCAGAGCGCAGGAAGTGGGTCGACTCCCACCACGCGGGTCCGCGGCTCGGCGAGTGCGAGGGTGCCGCCGGTCAGCATCCCGATCTCGAGGTACGTCCGAGGCCTGCTGCTCGCATGGACGGCGGCGAGAACCTTCTTGTAGTCGCCCGAGATCAGCGGCTCCGTCGTCACCGGTCGGAGGCTAGCCGAGGTGTACGCCCCCCGGTTCCCGGCTCGGTCAGAGGTGCCCGTCGGTCACGTCGACGCCGATCAGCGCGCAGAGCTCCACGAGCACACGCGGCGCGGAGGGGTCCGCGCCACCCGAGAGCACGGCGTCGGCGAGCTCGCCCAGCGCCTCGATCGCCTTCGGCGCGTCGAGGTCGTCGTCGATCGCGCCCCGCACGCGTGCCGCGAAGGGCGCGGGGTCCGGACCGTCGGGTCGCGCCGCCGCGGCCACCATGCGGTGCAACAGCGCGGTGCCGTCCTGGATGTCGGTGTCGTGCCACTCGAACCCGCTGCGGTAGTGGTGGTGCATCAGCGCGAGTCGGATCGCACGCGGATCGTGGGTCTCGCGCAGGTCGCTGATGAACACGAGGTTGCCGAGCGACTTGCTCATCTTCTCGCCCTCGT
>CAZXCB010000321.1:0-2838 GCA_964639075.1 uncultured Bifidobacteriaceae bacterium
ATGTGCGAGCCCGCGATCGTGGCCATGCGGACTGTCGAGACCGGGATCTCGCGCGTGCGGCCGATGTCAGCGGCGAGGGCTTCGAGCGCGATCAGGCTGCGACCGAACGGGGTCGTGGGCGCGACCGGCGCGTCCTCGCTGGGGACGCCCGGGCGACCCCGGCCGCGGCCGTAGACGGCGATGCCGCTGCGAACCGCGACGCGCTCGAGCTTGCCCGCGCGCGCGGCCGCGCCGAGCGCGGCGACCGCGGCTGCCTGGGTGTAGGTGGCCGCGAGCTTCGCGGGCAGCCGCGAACCCGGCTCGTAGATGCCGACGTGGGCGAGCGCGTCGGGCGCGAAATCGCCGACGAAGGTGGCGAGCTTCTCCCGATCGCGCGGGTCGATCCGGCGGAACTCGCTCCGACGCAGCCGCCGGCGGGGCGGTACGAAATCGACGCCGACGATCTCCTCGACCTCGGTACGCGCTTCGAGCAGCTGCGCGACGCGCGTCCCGAGCTCACCTCCCATTCCCGTGATCAGGACGCGCATCCGACCTCCATCGAGCCCGCAAGGGTACTGATCGGCACTTCGCCACTCACGTTGAGCGCGCCGATACAGCGTCAGTCTCCGCCGGTTCCCGGGGCCTCCACCAGGGCCGATCGACCCCGGGCGCGCACCGTCATCGGCCCGTCAGGGCGCGAGGTTCCGTTCGTAGATGAGGCGCAGACCGTGCAGCGTCAGCCACGGCTCGTGGTGTTGGATCGTGCGCGAGAACGGCATGATCAGCTCGGCGAGGCCGCCCGTCGCCACGACCGTGCACGCTCCGAGCTCGGCCCCGAACCGGTCGACGATCGCGTCGATCTGGCCGCTGAAGCCGTAGAGCAGTCCCGACTGGATCGACTCGACGGTCGACTTGCCGATCACGTTGCGCGGCGGCACGAGCTCCACCCTCCGCAACGCGGCGGCGCGCCCGAACAGCGCGTCCATCGAGATCTCGATGCCCGGGAAGATCGCGCCGCCGAGGTACTCGCCCTTCTGGCTCACGGCCTCGACCGTGTTCGCGGTCCCGAAGTCGACGACGATCGTCGGGCCGCCGTAGAGCTCGTACGCGGCGACCGCGTCGGCGATCCGGTCGGGGCCGACCTCCTTCGGGTTGTCGTAGAGGATCGGCATGCCGGTGCGCACACCCGGTTCGAGCACGAGCGCCTCGAAGCCGAAGTAGCGCGTCGTCATCGCACGCAGGGCCGCGGTGACGCTCGGGACGCCCGAGCAGACGGCGAGGCCGGTCACCTGATCGTCGAACGAGAACCCGTGGAACCCGAGGAACTGCTGGATCATGAGCGCGAGCTCGTCGGAGGTCCGCGACGAGACGGTCGCGATGCGCCAGTGGTCGGCGAGCTCGGTGCCGTCGAACAGGCCAATGACCGTCTGGGTGTTGCCGGTATCGATCGCGAGCAGCATGCCGTCAGTGCTCCGGGGTGAGATCGTGCAGGAGGTCGAGCGCGAGATCGAGGGCGGGCGCGCTGTGCGTGATCGCGCCGACGGAGACGAACTCGGCACCGGTGGCCGCGTATGCGCCCATGGTCTCGAGCGTGACCCCGCCGGAGACCTCGAGCGGCACCATGCCGTCGACGGCCTCGACCGCGATCCGCACCGCGTCGGGCGCCATGTTGTCGAGCAACAGCAGGTCCGCGCCGGCGGCGACGGCCTCGCGCACCTGGGCGAGCGTGTCGCATTCGACCTCCACGACGCGCCCGGGCCACCGCGCCTTCGCACGCGCGACCGCGCTCGTGAGATCCATGACTGCCAGGTGGTTGTCCTTGATCAACACCGCGTCGCTCAGGCACTCGCGGTGGTTGAACCCGCCGCCCGCCCGCACCGCAGCCTTCTCGATCGCCCGGAGACCGGGCAGCGTCTTGCGCGTGTCCCGCACGCGGGTCCGACCGGCCGCGGCCTCCACGTAGCGGCGCGTGAGCGTGGCGACGCCCGACGCGTGCTGCAAGAGGTTCAACGCTGTGCGCTCCGCGGCGAGGATCGAGCGCAGATCGCCGGTGACGAGCGCGACCCGCTGCTCGGGGTCGAGCGCTTCGCCGTCGCGCGCGTGCCAGTCGATCTCGAGCATCGGGTCGACCTGGCGGAACACCTCAGCGCCCGCGGCGGTGCCCGCGAGCACGCCGGCGGTCCTCGCCACGATCGCCGCCGAGGCAACCGCGTCTTCGGGGATCGTCGCGATCGACGTCAGGTCGCCCAGCACGCCGAAGTCCTCGGCGAGCGCGCGGGCGACGAGGTCGTGGAGCGTTCCCGCGGGCGGATCGAAGTCGCTCGTCATGCGGGCACACCGGCCGGGAGGGGAACGAACACCGGCACGCCCCCGCGGCTCACGAAGCGCCCGGCGAACCGATCGGCGGTCTCGGGGAAGTCGAGGCGGGTGTGCGTGCCGCGGCTCTCCTCGCGGGCGAGCGCGGCGGCGACGAGCGCCCGGCCGACGGTGACGAGGTTGCGGACCTCGTGCGTGGGCACGTCGGCCGCGACCACGTCGGAGGCGAGGAAGCCGGCCACCGCGGTCAGGCTGGCCGCGTCCCGCAGCACCCCGGCGCCGATCGTCATCGCCCCCTGCAGATCGTCCAGGCTGACAGCGCGCGCCGGAGCCGGCGGGAGCGGCGCGGCGACCGCGCCGAGGTCGACGCCGCGCAGCACTCCGGTGGCCTCGGGCGCATCCTTGCCCGCGGCGACGGCGGCGCCGATGCGCGGCGCGAACACCAGCCCGTCGAGCAGGGAATTCGACGCGAGCCGATTGGCCCCGTGGACGCCCGAGCACGCGTTCGACTCGGTGCGCTTCATCACGGAGACGGCGCCGCTC
>CAZXCB010000322.1:0-2829 GCA_964639075.1 uncultured Bifidobacteriaceae bacterium
CCCGCGGCGACGCCCGTGACGGTCCTGCAGCGGCTCGGTCCCCCCGACGAGCGCGTCGCCGACGCCGCGCTCGAGGAGCTCGACCGCGCGGTCGAGCCCGACCACCTCACGTCGGTGTTCGTCGACGCAGGGGACCGGTCGATCGCGGGGGACGTCGCCGCGCTCGTCGCACTCGCGCGCCGCCTGCGTGGACCGGGCGGGTGCCCGTGGGACGCGGAGCAGACCCACCACTCGCTCACGCGGTATCTCCTCGAGGAGGCCTACGAGACGGTGGAGGTCCTGGAGCAGCTCCCGGGTGACGCGCCCGGCGGCGAGTCGGACCTCGACGCGTACGCGCGCGTCGAGGACGAGCTCGGTGACCTGCTGTTCCAGATCGTGTTCCACTCGATCCTCGCGACCGAGGCCGGGGTGTTCGACCTCGGTGACGTCGCCCGCGGTGTCCACGGCAAGCTGGTCCGGCGTCATCCGCACGTGTTCGGTGACGTCACCGCCGACACCTCCGCCGACGTGATCACCAACTGGGAGCAGATCAAGAAGGCCGAACGGTCGAGCGCGTCGCTCGTGGACTCGATCAGCCCCGGGCTCCCGTCGCTGCTCTACGCGCACAAGCTCTACCGCAAGGCCGCGAGCGTGGGCCTCGAGCCCGATCCCGAGTCCGACGGGTTCGCGGTGATGCGCGACGCGCTCACCCGGCTGGGTGGCAGCGACGGGCCGGTGGAGGCCGAGGCTGCGCTCGGCGAGCTGCTCGCGGGCGCCGTCGTGGCCGCGCGTGCTCGCGGGGTCGACGCGGAGAGCTCGTTGCGGGGATGGGCCGGTAGGTTCCGGGACCGGTTCGTGCGGATGGAGGCGCTCGCCACCGCGACCGGGGTCGATCTCGGGGCGGCGGACGCCGCCACGGCGGCCCGGCTGTGGGCCGACGCCGAGCAGGAGGGCCGAAGCGACCCCACCGGGGGATCGATCGAGGGTGATGGGCGGGGCGGGGCCCGAGCGGCCCCGGCCCGCAGGGCCGAGCGCGGGAAAGGGGAGTCATGACGAGCTACGAGATCCTCGGGCGGGAGGTGTCCATCCCGGTCGAGATCCGCGACGCGCGGTCGTGGTTCGCGTCCTTCCTGGTGCCGACCACGCGTGCCGCGGAGATCGTGGCGCCCGCCGGACTGCGTCCCGCGCGGATGCCCGGCGGGCGCTCGATGCTGTCGCTCGCGTTCGTGAGCTACATCGACGGGGACCTCGATCCGTACCACGAGGTCGCGGTGGCGTTCCTCGTCGAGGACCCGTCCGGCGGCACGAAGCGTGAGCGAGGCGTCGAGTCCCACGCACCGACGCCGCGGTCGCCGAGCCGGGCCCGAGCGGCCCGGTCCGCAGGGCCGAGAGCGGGAAGGAAGGGCGCGTACATCCACCGCTTGCCCGTGGACCAGGAGTTCACGTGCGCGGCCGGCCGGCAGATCTGGGGCTTCCCCAAGTTCGTCACGCCGATCGAGATCACGGAGGGGACGTCCTCCAGGACGCGCCAGTTTGCCAGCGGCGGAGGACGTCAACGACCGCGAGAGAACGAGGAGCTGCGCTCGGATCGGTGCGTGCTCACCGTCGACGATGCCATGGCCCTGACGATGACCGTGCGTCACGGTGTGCGCGCGCCGATGCGCTCGACTGCGCTCGACGCGTTCTCGTACGCGGACGGAGTGCTGCGCCGCACCGTGTGGGAGCTACGCGGCTCGGGCTCGCGGATGCGCCTCGGGGGTGTCCGGCTGGAGCTGGGGCGCGGCGAGATCGCCGACGAGCTGCGCTCGCTCGGTCTCCCGAAGCGGGCGATCATGAGCGGCTGCCTCGGCCACGTCGAGATGACCTTCCAGGCCGCGGAGGTGGTCGAAACCGCCGTGTCGGCGACCTGAGCCAGCCGCAGGAAGTCCGATTCGCGCGCCGCATGGGACTACCCTCGGCACACCGACCACAGGAACCACAGTTCAGTCGCGTGTTCTGAGGGGGACCGTGAGCAGCATCGTCGACGTCAGCGCCCGGGAGATCCTGGACTCACGAGGCAACCCGACCGTCGAGGTCGAGATCGAGCTCCTGTCGGGCGCCCGGGGCCGTGCGGCGGTGCCGAGCGGCGCGAGCACGGGCGCACACGAGGCGGTCGAGCTCCGTGACGGTGGCGACCGCTTCGGCGGCAAGGGCGTGCAGACCGCGGTCCGTCACGTCGAGGACGAGATCGCCGACGCGTTGCTCGGGGTCGAGGCGCTCGACCAGCGCGACGTCGACCGCATCCTGATCGAGCTCGACGGCACGGACGCGAAGAGCCGGCTCGGCGCGAACGCGCTGCTCGGCACGTCGCTCGCGGTGGCGAAGGCCGCGGCCGACGAGTCGGATCTGCCGCTCTACCGCTACGTCGGCGGAGCCAACGCGCACGTGCTCCCCATGCCGTGCATGAACGTGCTCAACGGCGGCGCGCACGCCGACAGCAACGTCGACCTGCAGGAGTTCATGCTCGCGCCCGTCGGCGCGGCGAGCTTCCGCGAGGCGCTGCGGATGGGTACCGAGACGTACCACGTGTTGAAGCGGCTCTTGCACGACCGCGGCCTGTCGACCGCGGTGGGCGACGAAGGCGGCTTCGCACCCGACCTCCCGTCGAACGAGGAAGCGGTGAAGCTCCTGGTCGAGGCGATCGAGACCGCCGGGTACACGCCCGCGGACGAGATCGCGATCGCGCTCGATCCCGCGTCGACCGAGGTGTTCCACGACGGCGTCTACGACCTCGTCGGCGAGGGCCGAGAGTTCACCAGCGCCGAGTTCGCCGCGTACTTCGCCGACCTCTGTGACCGGTACCCGATCGTG
>CAZXCB010000323.1:0-2799 GCA_964639075.1 uncultured Bifidobacteriaceae bacterium
GGGCCCGCGCGTGCTCGACGCGGGCGCGTCGACGGGAGGCTTCACCGACTGCGTGCTCCAGCGCGGCGCGAGCTCGGTGGTCGCGCTCGACGTCGGCCACGGCCAGCTCGCGTGGTCGCTGCGCCAGGACGCCCGGGTCGAGGTGATGGAGCGCACGAACCTGCGCAACGTCGACGCGCTGCCGGGTGGACCGGTCGACCTCGCGGTCGCCGACCTCTCGTTCATCTCGCTGCGCACCGTCGCCCCGGCACTGCACCGGCTGACCGGCTCGGACGCCGATCTCGTGCTGCTCGTGAAGCCCCAGTTCGAGGCGGGGCGCGATCGGGTCGGGCGCGGCGGGATCGTCCGCGACCCGACCGTGCACCGGGCGGTGCTGGGTGAGGTGGTGGCGGGTCTCGCCGAGGAGGGTCTGGTCGTCCGCGCCGTGATGCGCTCTCCGCTGACGGGAGCGGACGGCAACGTGGAGTTCCTCGCGCTCGTCGCGAAGACCGGCCCGTCGGTCACCGACGCCGCGCTCGACGCGGTCACGACCATGGAGGCGGTGTGAACGCGCTGCGCACGATCGGGCTCGTCGCGCATCCGGACCGTCCCGAGGCGACGGACCTCGTCGCGCACACCGTCGAGTGGTGCGCGGCGCACGGCGTCGACGCGCGGGTGCTCGACGGTGACGCGCCGGACGCGGCGGGACTCGATGTCGTGCTCTCCTTCGGCGGGGACGGCACGATGCTGCGCACGGTCGATCTCGTCGACGGCCTGGGGCTCCCGGTGCTCGGGGTGAACTGCGGGCAGATGGGCTATCTCACCGATGTCGAGCCGGCCGGGCTCGACGACGCGCTCGAGCGCTTGCAGGCGGGCGACTACACCGTGAGCGAGCGCACGGTGCTCGCGATCACTGTCGAGTCGGTGGGCCCCGCGGGCGGGACCTGGACGGCGTTGAACGAAGCCGTGCTCGAGAAGCCGCACCCCAGCCGGCTCGTGCGGTTCGAGCTGGTCGTCAACGGCGCGTCGTTCACCACCTACGCGGCCGACGGCGTGATCCTCGCGACTCCCACCGGCTCGACCGCGTACTCGTTCTCGGCGGGCGGTCCGATCGTCTCGCCCCGGCTCGCGTGCCTGCTCGTGACCCCGGTCTCGCCCCACATGCTCTTCGGGCGCACGCTGGTGCTCGACGACCAGGACGAGGTCGCGGTGTGCGTCACCGATCGCCCGGCGGTGTTGACGCTCGACGGTCGTGAGCTCGGCGAGCTCGAACCGGGCGCGGTCGTCCGGGCCGCCTGCGGTCCGGTGCCGGCCCGCCTCGTCACCCTGGCGTCCCGCGACTTCCACCAGATCCTCAAAGCCAAGTTCGGCCTCGCGGACCGGTAACCGTGACGCATCGACCAGTGGCCGGAGCCGGAGTCTTGGATCGGAGCGGCGACGCCGCGCCCACGGTCGTGCTCAGGAGTCTCGGGTCCGGGTGGTGCGCGTGTGTGCGGACGCGGCCGGGCGGCGCCGGATGTGGTGGTGCGCGCATCGCGTGTGGTGTCCCGGCGGCTCAGGATGTGCAGTGATGCTGCTCGAGCTGCGGATCCAGGACCTCGGGATCATCGCCGAGCTGCACCTGACGGTCGGTCCGGGCCTCACCGCGATCAGCGGCGAGACGGGCGCCGGGAAGACCTTGATCACCGGAGCACTCGCGCTGCTCGGGGGCGAGCGCGCCGATGCCGGCGTCGTGCGCGAGGGTGCCGACGAGGCGCGCGTCGAGGGCCGGTTCGAGGACACGGACGGTCGTGAGGTCGTGCTCGCCCGGGTCGTGCCGCGTGCGGGTCGGAGCCGGGCCTACGTCGACGGTCGGCTGGCGACCGCCACCGAGCTCGCGGCACGCGGCGTCGAGCTCCTCGACCTCCACGCGCAGCACGCGTACCAGGCACTGCTCGCGCCCGCTGCGCAACGACGGATCCTCGACGCGTTCGCCGGTGCGCCGGCCGCGCAGGCCCTGGCCGACTATCGCGAGGCGCGCTCCGAGGTGGTCGCGATCGACGCCGAGCTCGATGCGCTCGGTGGGGATGCCCGGATGCAGGCCCGCGAGCTCTCGCTGCTCGAGTTCCAGGTGGCCGAGATCGACGCCGCCGACCTCACCGATCCCGACGAGGATGCTGGGTTGGAGGAGGAGGAGCTGCGCCTCGCCGACGCCACCGGCATCCGCGACGCGCTGGCCGAGTGCCACAGCACGCTCGATGCGCAGGTGGTCGACGGCATCGGTCACGCCGTCCAGTCGCTCGGGTCGCGTCCGCCGTTGGCCGACCTCGGCGCCCGTCTGCGCGGCCTGCAGGCGGACGCGACCGACATCGCCCACGAGCTGCTCGTCGCGCGTGAGGGCGTGGTCGACGATCCCGAGCGGTTGGCCCAGGTGCGGGCCCGTCGCCAGCTGTTCCGTGACCTCGGTCGGAAGTACGGCGCGAACCTCGCCGAGGTGATCGCGTTCCGGGCCGAGGCCGCGGCGCGGATGGAGGCGCTCGCCGGCCACGACGCGCGTGTGGCGGAGCTGGAGGGTGCCCGGGACGCGATCACGGCCCGTCGGGACCGCGCGGCGGGGGAGCTGCGCGCCGTGCGCACCGCCGCGGCCGAGCCGTTCGCGGCCGCGGTGACCGCCGAGCTCGCCGCGCTGGCGATGCCGGGAGCGTGGATCGGCGTGGAGGTCACGCCGGCCGATTCGCCGGGCGAGGACGGCGCCGACGACGTCACGATCCTGCTCGCCGCGAACCCGGGGGAACCACCGGCGCCGCTCGCCAAGGTGGCGTCGGGCGGCGAGCTGGCCCG
>CAZXCB010000324.1:0-2749 GCA_964639075.1 uncultured Bifidobacteriaceae bacterium
GCCGAGGAAGGGGGGCATCGCCTCGAGGAGCTCGCGGCGGCTCCACAACGCGCCGATGCCCGACGGCCCGAGCATCTTGTGCGCGGTGACCGCGACGAAGTCCGCGTCCCATGCCTGGACGTCGACGGGCAGGTGCGGCGCGGCCTGTGACGCGTCGACGAGCACGTGCGCGCCCGCGGCGCGGGCTGCGGCGACGAGGGGCGGGATGTCGACGACCGTGCCGAGCACGTTCGACATCGCGGTGATCGCCAGGAGCTTGGCGCCCGCGAGCAGGGCGTCGAGGTCGGTGAGGTCGAGGCGGTAGTCGGCCGTGATCGGGATCCACCGCAGCTCGATGCCGCGCTCGGCGGCGAGCATGTGCCACGGGATGATGTTGGCGTGGTGCTCCATCTCGCTCAGCACGACGACGTCGCCCGGCCCGAGGTTGGCGCGTCCCCAGGAGTAGGCGACGAGGTTGATCGCCTCCGTCGCGTTGCGGGTGAAGACGATCTCGGCGGCTTCACGAGCGCCGAGGAACCGCGCGACCCGCAAGCGCGCCGCTTCGAAGCGGGCCGTGGCCTCCTCCGCGATCGCGTAGACCCCGCGGTGGACGTTCGCGTACGACTGCTCCATGAGGCCGTCCATCGCGTCCATCACGGCGCGCGGCTTCTGCGCGCTCGACGCGCTGTCGAGGTACACGAGGCGACGACCGTTCTGTTCCCGACCGAGGATCGGGAAGTCCGTGCGGATGCGCGCGACGTCGAGGCGTGTGGTCGTGCTCACGCGGCCTCCCGGAAGCTGTCGAACCCCTCGCGCTCCAGCTGCTCGGCGAGCTCGACGCCGCCCGACTGCACGATGCGGCCGTCGAGGAGGATGTGGACGACATCGGGTGTGAGGTACCGGAGGATCCGCCGGTAGTGCGTGATGAGCAGGATCCCCATCTCGGGTCGCTCGGCGCGCACGACGTTCACGCCCTCCGCGACGGTGCGCAGCGCGTCGATGTCGAGGCCGGAGTCCGTCTCGTCGAGCACCGCGAACTCGGGTTGCATCATCGCCATCTGGAGGATCTCGTTGCGCTTGCGCTCGCCGCCCGAGAAGCCTTCGTTGAGGTACCGCTGGGTGAACCGGTCGTCCATGCCGAGCTTGGCCATCCAGGCCATGAGATCCATGCGCACCTCGAGGACCGAGAGGTCGGGGATGCCCTTGCGCACGGCGAGCGCCTGGCGCAGGAAGTTGAGCACGCTCACGCCCGAGATCGCCTCGGGGTGCTGGAACCCGAGGAACAGGCCTCGGGCGGCCCGCGCGTCGGTGGGCAGGTGGGTGATGTCCTCGCCGAGGAAGCGGATCGAGCCCTCGGTCACGGTGTACGCGGGGTTGGCCAGGAGCGTGTTGGCCAGCGTCGACTTGCCGGAGCCGTTCGGACCCATGAGCGCGTGGATCTCGCCCGCGCCGGCGCGCAGGTCGACGCCCCGCAGGATGGGGCTGTCGTCGGCCTGCACGTGCAGGTTCGTGATCTCAAGCACCGGCTCGGTGGCGGTCTCGGTGGCGGCCTCGGAGGTCCTGGTCACGGTGGTCATGGTAATACCACTATCGCCGTAGTGGAAACTCGGGGATCCCGTTCCGGAGCCTCCGAGGCCATGGTCAGCGGCCGCGGCGCTCGGTGAGGGTGCGGCCGTCGGTCCAGGCGTCCGGCCGGGTGATCGGCAGGTCGGGCTCGGTGGTCGTGTTCGCGGTGCACGGGCGCACGCCCGCCGAGCCGCGCGCGCAGAAGTAGTGCTGACCCGTTCCCGCGGCGCGGACCAGCTCGAGGTCCACCGGCTCGCACTGCGCGCCGATGGGCGCGTCCGCGACGAGCGCATGCGTCACCTGGTCGCGGTCCATCCCGGGGCGCAGCGCCGGGTCGTAGAGCAGCGCGCCCATGCGGACGTCGAGCGAGCTCGGGCTCCAACGGACGCTCCGGCCGTCGGCGGTGGCCCCGTCCATCAGGCTCGACGCGCAGGTGGAGTGCTGCAGTCCCACCGCGTGGCCGAGCTCGTGGGCGATCGTCCGGTTCCGGGCGACCTGGAGATCGTCGGCCGCGACGACGATCGTCGCGCCGCGGATGACGCCGGGGCGGCGGGGATCGAGGCGCACCCGGGTGAGCCCGACCGCGGTCGCGTCGACCTGCTCGGTGCCGAGCGCGGTCGCGAATTCGGCGCGCGGCACGAAACGCATCGTGATGTCGCCGGCGCCTTCCGCGAGCGTGAGGTGGCGACCCGTGATCAGGCTCCAGCGCGTGATCGCCTCGGTCGTGCGGAGCAGGTCGTCGGGGGTCGGGTTCCCGAGCAGGCGCACGGTGGGATCGTGGGCCCACCGTTCGAGGACGGGTCGGCGGCGGGTCGTCGTCTCGACGGCGGGCTGGAGCGCGATCTCGAGGAAGGCGGTCTCCTCGGTGGGTGTCACGTGCACGCCTGCCGGGCGCGTCACGCGCTCCCCGAGCACCTCGGGGGCCCGGTTCGCCACCGCGGGAGCACGCTCGGCGCGGGTTCCGCTCCCGCTGCACGCGCCCACCAGCGCGACTCCCGTGACCAGGGCGAGGGCGCGCCCGGCCCACACAGCAGTCTTCGATCGGCGCCCCACTGCCGCACCGTACCTGCCCGCGGGTCGCCACTGAAACCGCCGCGCCGGGCGGGTGCGGCACGCTCCGACGCGGCGGGCGAGGGACAGGGCGAAGTCGGCGGCGGGGTCGGTCCACCACGCGATCAGCTCGAAGCCCGCGGCGCCCAGTTCC
>CAZXCB010000325.1:0-2740 GCA_964639075.1 uncultured Bifidobacteriaceae bacterium
GGTGGGTCCGCCCAACCGAGCGCGGCGACGCTGACGATCACGTCGCGCTCTTCCCGGCGGACGTCGACCGAGAGCTCGTCGGCGCGCTTGGCGAAGGTGGCGGCGAGCTCCTGCACGATGCGCAGGATCGTGAGCGCCTCACTCGGGTCGACGCCGTCGCCGAGCTCGAGCGACGCGAGCTCCGCGTGCGTGCCGACGTCCTCGCGCAGCACCTCGAGCTCGAGGCGGATCGCTTCGGCGAGTCCGGCCGAGAGGTCGGCGCCGGGGCCGACGACGATCCCGAGCAGTGGTGTGCCGGCGATGCGGGCCTGGCGGTGGCGCTCGAGGGCCCAGAGCCCGAGGGCGCGGCCCGGGTCACCGGGTTGGGCGCGGCCGATGCGGGCGGTGAGCTCGGCGTTCGTCTGGTGCGCCTCGGCCAGCTCGTTGCGCAGCGTGCGCATGCGCGTCTCGAGGTGGACGGTGGCCTTGGTGGCCTCGGCGTGGGCCGCCTGCTCGCGGTCGAGCTCCTCCGCGATCGCACGTCGCGCCGCCGACGCCTTCAACCAGCCGATCTCGGCCACGACGAGCGCCGCGACGAGCACCGCCAGCACGATCCATCCCCACACGGACACGTCGCCCGGTCTAGTCGATCCGATGCAACCTCGAACGCACCGGGTCGGTGCGTGCGGGATGCGTCAGCCGAGCTCGGCGACGGCGTCGAGCAGCCGTTCGACCTCGGCGGGTGTCGTGTACGCGGAGACCCCGGCGCGGACCGCGCCGTCGTGCAGCCCGAGCGACCCCATCGTCTCGACGGCGTAGTAGTCACCGCTCCAGACCGCGACGTGCCGTGCCGCGAGGTGCCGCGCGACCGCGTCGGGAGCGTGGTCGGCGACGGTGAAGCTCACGGTCGGCGTCCGGGCGTCGAGCCCGTGCGGTCCGGAGACCGTCACGTGGTCCATCCCGAGCAGGCCGTCGAGCAGCGGCGCGAACACCGCCCGCTCCCGTGTCGCGATCGTGGCGAGTCCGGTGTCCAGCAGGAACCGCGCCGCGGCGGCGACCCCGGCGATCGTCTCGTACGCGGCGGTGCCGGTCTCCCACCGGCCGGGTGCCGCGGCGGGCGCGGGGCGGACCTTGTACGGCTGGAGCGATTCCCGGAGGTGGGGCGCGAGCCACAGCACGCCGGCGTGCGGGCCGTACCACTTGTAGGGCGAGGTGAGGAACGCGTCGCAGCCGAGCGCGGTGACGTCGACGGGCGCGTGCGGCACGAGGTGCACGGCGTCCACGAGCACCCGCGCTCCGGACGCGTGCGCGGCGCGCACCACCGCGGCGACGTCTGGCATGGTGCCGAGCGCGTTCGACGCCCCGGTGATCGCGACCCAGCGTGTGCGGGGGCCGATCAGCGCGGCGACGACCTCAGGGTCGAGCCGGCCCGTCGTGGTGTCGAAGGCGGCCAGCCGCAGCACGGCACCGCGGTCGTCGGCCGCGAGCTTCCACGGGGTCACGTTCGCGTCGTGGTCGAGGCGGGTCCCGACGATCTCGTCGCCCGGCCGCCAGTCGCGCGCGAGCGCTCGCGTCACGGCGAGGTTGAGCGTCGTCATGTTGGCGCCGAACGCGATGCCGTCCGCGTCGCCGCCGATCAGCTGGGCGACCCTGCGCCGCGCGTCGGCGACGAGCTCGCCGCACGCGATCGATGCTGCGAAGAACCCGCCGTTGTTCGCGTTGTCGCCCGAGCGCATGAAGTCGCACATCGCGTCGATCGCGGTGTCGACCATCTGCGTGCCCGCGGGCCCGTCGAAGCGCGCCCAGTCGTCGCCGATCCCCGGAAAGCGGTCCCGCACGGCGCCGAAGCTACGTGACGGATCGGAACCGTGCGGGTTACGTGCCGGGCTTCGGTGGGCGGATCGTGCCGGGTCGGTAGCGCGGGTCCGCGACGCCGTCGGCGAAGGTCTCGGCTGACGCGGCGGACGACTCGATGCGCCAGTCGTTGCCGTTCACGCTGTGGTTGAACCAGATGAACCCGATGATGTCGGGATTGTCGGCGAGGCCCTGGAAGAGGCTGCGGATCCACTGGGGCTTGTTGCCGCCGACCTCGGTCGCGCCGAGCTCGGTGATCACGATCGGCTTGAGCGCGACGCGGTGCAGCTCGTCGAGGGTGCTCTGGTAGGTGTTGTCGAAGCTCGGCTCCTTCGGGCGGCCCTTGTCGTCGAAGTAGACGCGCCGGTAGTAGCCGACCATCCCCATCCAGTCGACGTACTCGTCGCCCGGGTAGAGCGGAGCGAGCCGGACGCTCGGCCGGGCGGTGATCACGTTCGGGCTCCAGATCCAGATCGCGTTGGTCGCGCCGAGGGCGACGAAGCGGTCGTGCACGTGTCGCCAGGCCTGCACGTACTGGCCGCGGGTGTTGCCGTTGCGCTCCTCGGACCACGGGAACCAGTTGCCGTTCATCTCGTGGGCGAAGCGGACGGCGACCGGCAGCCCCAGTTGCCGGACGCCGGTGGCGAAGCGGTGGATGTACTCGTCGTGGCTGCCGTCGATGATCGACGCCAGCGAGTAGCCGGGCTCGACGGTGTTGTCGCTGTCGGGACCGAGTGGCTGCACGGTCGGTCGGGGCTCCCACGACAGGACCGGCAGCGCACCGCGCCGCCACGTCTCGATCACCTGCTCGCGCGGGAACTCGCGGTCCCATCCCTGGAAGAACTCGACCATGCTCGGCAGCTTCTGGGCCGAGGCCGCGAAGATCTGGAAGTCCTTCCAGTCGTAC
>CAZXCB010000326.1:0-2702 GCA_964639075.1 uncultured Bifidobacteriaceae bacterium
CCGGGACTCCTTCCACCCTCGGCACCACCCCGAACCGAGACTCCGGCTCCGGACCGCGGGCGAGGCGCTCCGGCACGCGTGCCCCCGCGCGAGGATCGGGGCGTGACCGCGGAGCCCGACATCAGCTCGCGGATCCGGGCGCGGCGGCGGATCACGGGGATGTCGGCGGTGCTCGTGCCGTACTCGGCCGACGGCGAGATCGACTGGCCCGCGGTCGAGGCACACGTCGCCCGGACCCGGGATGCGGGACTCACTCCCGCCGTGAACATGGACACCGGGTACGTGCAGCTGCTCGACCCGGCGGACCGCGAGCGCGTGCTCGACATCGCCCGCGCGGTCACCGGCGGCGACTTCGTGGCCGGCGCGTTCGTCGCCGACGAGCCCGGCGCGCCGTTCGACCTCGACGGGTACCTGGCCGCAACCGACGCGATCGCGGCGCGGGGCGGGATCCCCGTGGTCTTCCCGTCGCACGGCCTCAACGAGCAGCCCGAGGCCGCCTGGGTGGACGCGCTCACAGCCATCGGCGCCCGCGTCGACCGCTTCATCGGCTTCGAGCTCGGCGCGACGTTCGTGCCGTACGGCCGGATCGTCTCGCTCGACGCGTACCGCGGCCTGCTCCAGATCCCGCAGTGTGTCGGCGCGAAGCACAGCTCGCTCGACCGCGTGCTCGAGTGGGACCGCCTCGCGCTGCGCGACGAGCTGCGCACCGACTTCTTGGTGCTCACCGGCAACGACCTCGCCATCGACATGGTGATGTACGGGTCGGACTACCTCCTCGGGCTCTCGACGATGGCGCCCGAGGCGTTCGCCACCCGCGATCGGATGTGGGTCGAGGGCGACCGGCGGTTCCACGAGCTGAACGACGTGCTCCAGTACCTCGGCGCGTTCACGTTCCGCGATCCCGTGCCCGCGTACCGTCACGACGCCGCCATGGTGTTCGAGCTCCGCGGCTGGGCCACGACCGACGCCACTCCCCCCGGGACACCGCGCCGGCCGGAATCCGACCGCGAGGTGCTGCGCACGATCCTCGATCGCCTGGACGCGCTCGGATGAGCGAAGCGACGACGAGGTACCCGCAGGTCAAGACGCTCGACACGATCGAGCGGTTCCGGGCCCGCGTCGACGCGCTCGGCGTGCACATACCGATCGCGGGCGTCGTCGACCCCGCGGGCGCGCTCGCCGAGCCCGTCACCATCACCGACGGCGCCGCGGGCTCCTTCACCGCGCCGAACCGGTTCGCGATCCTGCCGATGGAGGGCTGGGACGGCACCGCCGACGGGCGGCCGACCGACCTCGTGCATCGTCGCTGGGGACGCTTCGGCACGAGCGGCGCGGGTCTCGTCTGGGGCGAGGCGACCGCGGTGCGCCCGGACGGCCGCGCCAACCCCCGGCAGCTCGTCATCGCGCCGGACGCGGTCGCCGACTTCGCCGAGCTGCGCGCCCTCCTCGCGCCCGGCCAGGTCGCCGGCCTCCAGCTCACGCACTCGGGCCGCTGGTGCCGGCCCGCGGGCACGCCCGCGCCGCGCATCGCGTATCGCCATCCGCTCCTCGACGAACGCGTCGGCGCCGATGACAGCTGTCTCCTCACCGACGACGACCTCGACACGCTCGCGGCCGCGTACGTGGACGCCGCGGTGGTCGCGCGCGACGCAGGCTTCGACTTCGTCGACGTCAAGCACTGCCACGGATACCTGCTCCACGAGCTGCTGAGCGCGCGCGCCCGCCCGGGCAGGTTCGGCGGCGACCTCACCGGCCGCACACGGTTCCTCACGACCGTGGTCGACGGCATCCGCATGCGCGCGCCCGACCTCGCGATCGCGGTCCGCGTCTCCGCGTTCGACTTCATGCCGTTCCGCGAGGGGCCCGACGGCCTCGGCGAGCCCGAGCGGATCGGTGACTACCCCTGCGCGTTCGGCGGCGACGGCACCGGTCTGGGCGTCGATCTCACCGAGGCGCACGCGGTGTGCGCTCGCTTCGCGGAGCTCGGCATCGGGCTCGTGAGCGTCACCGCCGGGAGCCCGTACTACAACCCGCACGTGCAACGGCCGGCGTACTTCCCGCCGTCCGACGGGTACCGCCCGCCCGAGGACCCGCTCGTCGGCGTCGCACGCCAGCTCGCGGTGACGGCAGAGCTCGCGCACGCGCATCCCGAGCTCGTCGTCATCGGGGCCGGCTGCTCGTACCTGCAGGACTGGCTCGCCCACGTCGGCCAGGCCGTCGTCGAAGCGGGCGATGCCACCATGGTCGGCCTCGGCCGGATGGCGCTCTCCTATCCCACGTTCCCTGCCGACGTGCTCGACGGGCGCGGCCTCGACCGCCGCCTGGTGTGCCGCACGTTCTCGGACTGCACGACGGCGCCCCGCGCCGGCCTCGTGTCGGGCTGCTTCCCGATCGACCCCTTCTACAAGGAGCACCCCGACCGGGTGACGCTCACCCGCGTGAAGCGGGCCCGCCGCGACGGTTCGGCCGCCTCACCACCGAGATCGCGCGACTGACGAAGCTCCTGCGCCACGGGGCGAATCCACCGCGCGTCCACCGATTCCCGACCGCCCGGAGCGCATTCGGGCGCCCCATCGCCTACGGTTGTGGACGCGAGCCGCCCGAACCAGTCGGGTGGTCGCTTTCCAAGAAACGAGAAATCAGTGGCGCAAGGCACCGTGAAGTTCTTCAACGCCGAAAAGGGTTTCGGCTTCATCTCGCGT
>CAZXCB010000327.1:0-2660 GCA_964639075.1 uncultured Bifidobacteriaceae bacterium
ATCCATGACCCGCACCTCATACAACTCGAAGTGGCCCACGCGCTCAGTCGACTCGCACGGCGCTCGATCATCACCGAGGGAAGAGCGCGCCACGCCCTGCTCGACATGACGCAGCTGAACATCACGCGCAATCCGCACGACGCCACACGGGTCCCCGGCGGCTCCAGCGGCGGTTCCGCGGCTGCGGTCGCGGCGGGCTACGCGCCGCTCGCACTCGGCTCGGACACGGGCGGATCGATTCGGCAGCCCGCCGCGCTCTGCGGCGTCGTCGGCGTGAAGCCGACCTACGGCCGCGTGAGCCGGTACGGGCTCATCGCGTTCGCGTCGAGCCTCGACCAGGTCGGTCCGTTCGCGACCACGGTCGACGACGCGGCGTTGCTGCTCGAGACGATCTGGGGCTACGACCGTATGGACTCGACCGCCATCGAGGACCTGCCCGCGCCGCTCGCGGGTGGCGCGGACGTCACCGGGCTCCGGGTCGGGATCGTGAGCGAGCTCACCGACGTCGACGGCATCGACCCGCAGGTGCGCGCGGCCGTCGAGTCGGCCGGGGCAGCCCTGGCGGGCGCGGGTGCGACCGTCGACCGGGTGTCGGTGCCGAGCTGCGTCTACGGCCTGTCGGCCTATTACCTGATCGCCCCCGCGGAGGCGTCGTCGAACCTCGCCCGGTACGACGGTGTGCGCTACGGACTGCGCGTCGACGGCGACGACGTCGCCGACATGAACGCGCGGACGCGGGACGCGGGCTTCGGCCCGGAGGTGAAGCGGCGCATCATGCTCGGAACGTACGCACTCTCCGCCGGCTACTACGACGCGTACTACGGCAAGGCGCAGAAGGTGCGCACGCTCATCATCCGCGACTTCGCCGCGGCGTACGAGCGGTTCGACGTCCTGCTGTCACCCACCGCGCCGACCGAGGCGTTCGCCATCGGTGAGAAGGCGGCGGACCCGCTGGCCATGTACCTGTCGGACGTCTGCACCATCCCGACGAACCTCGCGGGGCACGCGGCGATCAGCGTGCCGTTCGGCCGGGGCGGCGCGGGATTGCCGATCGGCGTGCAGGTGCTGGCGCCGGCGCTCGGCGAGCCCGTGATGTTCCGCGCCGCACGCGCGCTCGAGGCCGCCGCCCCATGACCCGTCCTGGGGTTTGCCCTCGACCTTCACCCGCACCCGAGCCGGAGCGAGGGACGAGCGGAGGCGAGCAGCTCGGGAGCGTGCTGACGCGCACGCGGACCGGCGCGTCCGAGCGGAGGGGCAGACCGGTCGGCCTAGAGGAAGAAGTGGGTGAGCGCGCGGTTGAACACGGCGGCGGCCTCCCACTGCAGGAAGTGGCCGGCACCGGGGACGACGAACGGGCCGACGCACTCGGTGAAGGCCACGGCACAGCGGGCCGGGAAGCTCGCGGGCACCACGTGGTCCTCGGGCCCGTAGAGCACGAGGGTCGGAGTCGCGTTCGGTTCGAGGAAGCGCGCCATGTCCTGCATCGGCCGGTTGCCGGTCGCGCTCTCGTACAGGGCGATGCTCGACCGGAAGTGGTCGGCGTCGGCGAACGGCTCGGTCATGAACGCCACGTCGTCGCCGGTGAAGGCGGTCGGCGCACCCCAGAGGCGATGGCCGTACATGCCCGCGACGTAGGCCCGCCGCCGGGCCGGCGTGTCGAGCTCCGCGGCCAGGCCGTCGGCGTCGGTGGCCTGGCGCAGGAAGTAGTCGGCAGTCGCGCGGAACGCGCGGTCCGCGTCGGGGGGGATGCCCGCGGCCTCGTACTCACCGTGCACGAGCACGGGCGCGACGGTGTTGAAGAAGCACAGCTTCGGCACGAACGCCGGGTATCGCAGCGACAGGTCATAGATCACCGGACCGCCCGCGTCACCGCCGGCGGCGAAGCACTGCGCGTGCCCCAGCTCCTCGTGCATCAACGCATGGAGGTCCATCGAGAACGCGGCGACGTCGTAGTAGCCGTCGGGTGCCAGGTCGCTGTCGCCGAAGCCGCGCAGGTCGGGCGCGACGACCTCGAAGCCGGCGGCCACGAGTGGAGCGATGTTCCGCCACCAGATGCGCTTGGTCTCGGGCCAGCCGTGCACGAGCAGGAGCGGTGTGCCGCCGATGCCCTCGCGCACGAAGGCGAGCGTGGCACCGGTGGAGAGGCGGGCCCGGTGGATCGTGAAGCGGTGGGGATCGATGTCGGGATGAATGTCGTCGCTCACGGGTTTGGAGTCTGACATGAGCGAAGTGATCACTGGCTACGAGGCAGTGATGGGACTCGAGGTGCACGTCGAGCTCGCGACGGCGACGAAGCTGTTCTGCGGGTGTCCCAACGAGTTCGGGTCCGAGCCCAACACCAACGTCTGCCCGGTGTGTTTGGGCCTGCCCGGCTCGCTCCCCGTGCTCAACCGTCGGGTCGTCGAGTACGCGCTGCGCCTCGGGGAGGCGCTGCACTTCGACGTGCCCGCGAGCTCGGTCTTCCACCGGAAGAACTACTTCTACCCGGACATGCCGAAGGACTTCCAGACCTCCCAGTACGACGCGCCGATCTGTGTCGACGGGTACCTCGACGTCGACGGCACGCGCGTGAGGATCGAGCGCGCGCACATGGAGGAGGACACCGGCAAGACGACACACGTCGGTGGTGGCGGCCGGATCCACGACGCCGATCACAGCCT
>CAZXCB010000328.1:0-2585 GCA_964639075.1 uncultured Bifidobacteriaceae bacterium
AGAAGGCCCCGGCCAAGAAGGCCCCGGCCAAGAAGGCGGCGGCCAAGAAGGCTGAGCCACCGGCGAAGAAGGCGCCCGCGGGCCGCACGTGTCCGCTGTCGGGGATCTTCGTGCCGAAGCAGTCGCCGTCCATCACCCCCAAGACGCTCGAGCGCCTCAAGGAGCAGCTGCTCGAGGAGCGCGAGCGCCACGTGCGACAGGCCGCGGACCTGCAGGCGGAGGCCGAGGCCCTCGCGACCGAGCGGGAGCAGGGTGACACGCAGTTCGACGAGGAGTCGGGCGAGGGCGACACCATCAGCGTCGAGCGCGAGCGCGACCTGATGCTGTCGGCGACGGCGAATCAGGCGGTCGAGGAGATCGACCGCGCGCTCGAGCGCATCACCGCCGGCACCTACGGTCTCTGCACCCCCGCCGGACGCCGGATCGCGGTGGCACGGCTCGAGGCGATTCCGTGGGCCGAGACCTGCGTCGACTGCAAGCAGCGTGTCGAACGGCGGCGCTAGCGCGTCGCGCCGGATCGCGCCGCTGATCGTCGGCGGGGTGATCCTCCTCGATCAGCTCACGAAGGCGTGGGTCGTGGCTCGCTACTCGTCGGACCCGCTGGCGATCGTCGGCGACACGGTCGAACTGCACGTCACGCGGAACTCCGGCGGCGCGTTCTCGACCTTCACGAACGCGACGATCGTGCTGGCGCTCCTCGCGATCGGCCTGACGATCTGGCTCGTGCGGACGTTGCGGCGCACGACGGACCGCTGGACCGTCGTCGCGCTCGCGTTGGTGCTCGGTGGCGCGCTCGGCAATCTCGGTGATCGCATCTTCCGCTCGCCGGGCGTGCTGCGCGGTCACGTCGTCGACTTCGTGCGGGTCGGGAGCTTTCCGTCGTTCAACGTGGCCGACTCGGCGATCACGATCGGCGCGATCATGCTGATCATCGCCAGCTTCCGATCGCCCGCCGACGCGACCCACCGGGGCGCCACCGACGGCGACGCCTGAGGCCCGTGGCCGAGCCCGTCGTCGTCCCCGAGTCACTCGCCGGCGAGCGGGTCGACCGCGCCGTGGCGCTGCTCACCGGCTGGTCGCGCCGCGCGGTCCGCACGCTCGTCGAGGCCGGTTCGGTCCTGGTCGACGGGCGCGTGGCGGGCCGCAGCGAGCGCCTCGAGGCGGGGAGTCGCCTCGAATGGACGGCCGAGCCCGCGGTCGAGCCGGGACCGCACGCCGAGCCCGACGTGGCCGTCGCCGTCGTGTACGAGGATGCCGACATCGTCGTGGTCGACAAGCCCCCCGGGATCGTGGTCCACCCCGGATCCGGTCACCGCGAGGGAACCCTTGTCGGGGGGTTGCTCGCCCGCTACGACCTCGCCGAGGTCGGCGAGCCCGGCCGGCCCGGGATCGTGCACCGGCTCGACCGTGAGACGAGCGGGTTGCTCGTGGTGGCTCGCACCGACGCGGCGTACACCGGGCTCGTCGCGATGCTCGCGGCCCACGACGTCGAGCGCGAGTACGTGGCGGTGGTCGTCGGGCGGCCCGAGGCGAGCCGCGGCACGATCGACGCACCCATCGGGCGGTCGGCGCGCACGCCCACGCGCATGTCCGTGCGCACCGGCGGCCGCGAGGCGCGCACGCACTACGAGGTGGTCGACCGGTTCGAGGACACGAGCCTGCTCGCGGTCACCCTCGAGACGGGTCGGACCCACCAGATCCGTGTCCACCTCGCGGCGATCGGCCACCCGGTCCTCGGCGACCCCGTCTACGGCCGGACGGACCCGCGCGTGGGCCGCCCGTTCCTACACGCGGCGCGGCTCTCGTTCCGCCACCCGGTCACGGGCGCGTCGATGCGATTCGAGTCGCCGCTGCCGGCCGACCTGCAGGCCGCGCTCGTGGCACTCGACGCCCCACCACCCGCAGCACCGCCAGGTTGAAGACCACCGCCGATCCGCCGACGGCGACGACCCGCACGACGGTCGTGTCCGTCCCGGCGGTGAGTGCGTGTGCGGTCCCGGCGAGCCACACCGCGAACGCGAGGAGGTGGATGCCGCGCCACACCCGGCGGGGCAGGCGACGCATCACGAGGGAGCTGAGCTCGACCGCGAGCAGCGCGTCACCCGCGACCACGCCCCACGTGACCGCGCCCGGACGCCACGCGCTCGCCATCGGCAGCGCCAGTGCAGCCGGGCCGAACTCGACCGTCGGGTCGAGCACGAGCCCGAGGAGATGGACGCCGAAGAAGACCACCGCGAGCCCGCCGAGGAACCGGTGGACGTCCTGGTGCCACGCCGGCTTCGGGCGCTGCGTGAGCCGGCCCGACAGCAGGAGCCCGGCCACCACCGACATGCCGGCGAGCACCCAGGCCACGAGGCCGGCGGCGCGGGCCACGTACCACCACGTCTGCGGGTTCACGCAGCCACGGTCCGAAGGTCGGCGGTGGTGCTGACCGCGCGGTCGGGGCCGACGACGATCCCGCTCGCGCCGTGCGCGCTCAGCAGGTCGACGGCGCCGGGTCCCGCGAGGAGCGCCGCGGTCGCGAGCACCTCGGCCCCGGCCGCCGTCGGGGCGAACACGGTCGCGGTGCGTTCGCCGATCGCGGC